>JBOGKJ010000178.1:0-14132 GCA_050745565.1 Terriglobales bacterium
GGAGGCGGCAGCGGCGGGGGCCGCACCGCCGGCCGCGCCTGCGGCCGCCTCCGGGCCGCCTCCAGGCGGGGCCGGTGCGGCTTGCGCGGGATGAAAGGGCTTGGGGTTGGTGGCGGTGACAGCCGCGCCGCCGAGCACGAACAATTCG
This sequence comes from Terriglobales bacterium, assembly GCA_050745565.1. Lineage (GTDB taxonomy): Bacteria > Acidobacteriota > Terriglobia > Terriglobales > SCQP01 > SCQP01. The sequence goes on from JBOGKJ010000178.1 coordinate 149, forward strand.
TGCACCGCGGCCAGGTGGCCGGCGGCAAAGGCGCGGCTGAGTTCGGCGGCGGTGATCGGGCCCGTGGCGGTCAAATAGGCCTTGGCGATGCCGGCCTCGCCGGCGATGTAATCCAGCCCCACCAACTGCACGTGGGCGGCGGGGGCGGCGGCGTTCACGGCGACGGCAATGGCCGAAAGCTCATCCGCGCGCGCACCAGTGTCCCACTGGTAGGGGGCGCGGGCGCTGTAGGCGTCGGCAGCGGCGATCAGCCCGGGGTCATCGCCGCCCAGCACGAGAATATCGGTGTTGCTGCCGGGGGCGAGCTCGACCACGCGCCCCTCGCCCTTGGCCAGGCGGAACTGCCAGGTGTGTGCCGCCGCCTGCTCGGCGGTTGGCACCGCGCCGGCCGCGACATAGATATTGGGGCCGGGCTGCGCGGCCGCCGCCACCGTCGAGGGCACAACGATCGGGGGCGTCATCGCCATGGCACCGTGGGTGAGGCGGGCGGCGAGATTGGCGGCGGCGGTGTTCTCGGCCGCGCTGGGATGGCCGGGCACCACGATATGGCCGCGGATGGCGTCGGCGAGGCCATCGCCGTTGGTGTCCTGGAGCATCCAGCCGGTGGCGAAGGTGCGGCTCAACGGCGCGGGAGCGGCTTTATTTGGCGCGGGCCCCTGCGCGGCGCTGCCGCGCGTCCCGCTTGTGCTCGCGGCGGCTTGGGGGCCGGTGCCGTGCTGGGCCCATCCGGCGCAGGCGACAGCGATTATGGCGGCAGCAACAGCGGCTCGACGCATTCCACCCTCCCTGGCCGGCTGCGCGCCGGCCCTCCGGCGATCCAGGAACTTAGAAGCTGAATTTTACCGCCAACTCCGCTTGTTGCAAGGGGCCGGCGCCGGTGGGCTGGCCCCAGGCGGCCGAACGCAGGTTGGTGTTGATGCCGCTGTAATTGTAGGTGCCAAACAGGTTGAACACCTGAAAAATGACGGCGACCTGGCGGGACTCGCCCAGGCTGAAGTTGCGCGCGGCGCGCAGGTCGAACTCATTGGTGCGGCCGTTGGCCAGCAGGGAGGCGTCCACCGCGGAGAGACCGATGCTGGAGCGATAGGCGTTGATGGCGGCGTAGTCGAGGTCGCGGCGGCCCTGGTCGCGCGTGGTCCCGGTGACGTACTGACTGCTGCCATCGGCGTTGCGGGTGGTGGAGGTCTCGCTGAAGGGGAACGAGGAGCGGATATTGTAGATGCCGCCCAGAGTGATGCCCCAGGGCGCCTGATAACTGCTGCTGGCCACGAGGGCATTGCGCTGGTCAATCGAGCACGGTCCCCAATCCTGGCTGTAGTCGCTGTAATTGGTCACCGAGCCCTGGGCGTTGTCGTCCATGCAACTGGACAGCGTGTAGCTCAGCAGGAACTGGTAGCGCCGGGCGAAGCGCTTGTCGGCCCGCAGGTAGAGCGCCTTGTACTTGGACTTGGACATGGGCGTGTGCTCATTGATGCGGGCAAACTGCGGGTAGGGGCGCACGCCGGCGGCGTCAGGATAGTTCAGATCCACGGTCTTGTAGTCGCGCAGGCTGAGCTCGTAGACCGCGTCGGCATGGATGGAAAAGTTGGGGGAGAGGGCGCGAGAGTAGCCGGCGTTGTACTGCTCCGAATATGGGTTCTGGTAGTTTGGGGCGAGGACGGTGATGGTGGGCAGCACCGTCTTGGCGGTCTGGCCGGCGGCAAAGGCGCTGGGGTAGGAGGGGCAGGTGGCCTGGCCGGGCGTGGAGCAACTGAGCACGACCGAGCTCTGGGCGAAGTTGCGGTCCTCGCTAAAGTTCTGCAGCGTCTGCAGGTTGCCGTAGTAAATGCCGTAGCCGGCACGGAAGACGTTCGTGCCATGGCCGTCGGGATTGTAGGTGAGACCGAGGCGGGGGCCGAAATTGTTCTTGTCGCCGCGCTGGCTGGGGGTGCCGATCACGGCGGCGGGGATGGGCTCGGCAAACTGGGTGGGATCGAGGTGTTCGTCGAAAGCGCCGAACTGGCGGTCGTAGCGGAAGCCGAGGCTGAGGTTGAGATTGCGGATGCCGTCGTAGTCGTCGGTGATGAAGTAGCTGGTATCGGCGGTGGGCACCGAGGTATAGATCGGCGGAACCGTCTGGGAGAACGAGGTCGGCCCGTAGGCCTTGGTGGCGCCGCTGGCGGCATAGAAAAGATTGGCCGCGCCGAAGCTGGGGTTGTTGGGCGCGCCCGTGGGGGAGAGCGGCGAAAGCGGGTCGGTGCTCCAACTGAAAGCGCCGTCAATACCGACCGGGGCGTCATCAGCGAAGGGTACGTGGCTGACATCAAAACCCCACTTGATATTGTGGGCACCCTTGAAAATGCTCATGGTGTCGGCATATTCCCAGTGGCTTTCGATACCGTCATCGCCGTAATCGCTGCCGAAGCCGAAGTCAGGAAACGACAGCGTGGCGACATAGGGGACGAAGCGCTGGGGCGTGTACTGGCCAATCGCGGTCCAGATGTTCTGACCGCAGGCCTGGGGACACTGACTGGGGGCGAGCAGGTAGCTGGCTTTGGCGTACTGGAAGCGGAAGTCATTGACCACGTTGTTGCTGAGCGCCCAAGTGTGACCGATGACCAGGGAGTGGCGCGGCAGCAGGCCGTCATAGCCGGCGTTGGGTGAGCCGTCGCCGCCGCAACCCTGGCAGGTGAGCAGGTTCCATTCCTGGCCCCAGCGCACGAACAGGGTCTGGCGGGAATTGATCTGGTAGTCGCCGCGGAGGTCGAGCAGGTCGTCGTGGCTGGGCTGCTTGTAGACGCCTTGGAAGCCGCCAAAAATCGCCGGGTTGTTGGTGAAGACCGTGTAGGAGCCGTCGGTGACGGTGGACTCCCAGGCGCCGAAGAAGTGCAGCTTGTTCTTGAGGATGGGGCCGCCGATATCGCCGCCAAACTGGTTGCGGTCGAGCGGCGCCTTGCCGGTGCCCTGCGCCTGCTCGGCGGCGATCTGGAAGCTGTTGTCGCGGTTGAGCGACTGGTTGCGCCAGTACTCGAAGGCATCGCCATGGAACTGGTTGGTGCCGCTCTTGGTTACGACGGCGACGGCGCCGCCGGTGGACATGCCGGCTTCGCCGGCCTTGAACTGGGAGGTGTACACCTTGAACTCGGCGACGGCGTCCTCGGGGAAGTTTTCGCGGGGCTCGCCCATTTCCGACCAGTTGTTGTTGACCCCGTCGGCGGTGAAGGAGTTGGAGTAGTAATGGCTGCCGCCGCCGAGTTGGACGTTGCTGTAGAAGCTGCGGGAGGCGGCCTGAGTGGTGCCGGGCATCAGCAGCGAGAGGTTGAGGTACTGGCGGTTGGCGATGGGCAATTCCTGGATTTGCTGGGCGGTGATGACGCCGGAGATGTTGCTCTTGCTGGTGTCAATGGGCGGGGCTTCGCCGGTCACCTGGACGGTGGCGGACTGGGCGGCGACTTTGAGGGCGTCATGGCGGTCGAGGATGGTGTCGATCTGCAGCACCAGGCCGGAGACGGTGGTGGTGGCAAAACCGGAGGCGGTGTAGCGCAGGTCGTAGGTGCCGACGGGCAGGTCGGGGACCAGGAAGCGGCCGGCGGCGGAGGCCTGGACGGAACGGGCGACGCCGGTGCGGGCGTTGGTGACGGTAACCATGACGCCGGGGATGGCGGCGCCCTGGGCGTCGGTGATGGTGCCCTGGATCTGGGCCGTCTGGGCGGCCAGATGCGGCGCGGCGGCGAACAGGGCGAGCAGGCAGCCGGCCAGCAACGCCGGACGCAGGGAACGCACTCCGAAACGCACTCCGAAAGCGGCCATAGGCCCTCCTTTTTGCCGGCGCCACTCACCGCTGGCATTGGCTACCTTATACCTTTGGCAGGTGGTTCAGTCAAGTTTTTTTCTGTTCCGCAAACATTTGCTGCTCTTTTGTGTGTTTATAACCGGGCTTGACACCCAGTGCCAGAAACCGTAGCATGCCCTACTGTATACAGCTTGTATGTTTGAATGTCTGATCTGACTACAACGTCCCGCCTCTACCGCAGCCTGAAGCAGGACATCACCACCTGCGCGCTGCGCCCCGGCCTGCCCTTCAGCGAAGCCGACATCTGCCGCCGCTACCGCGCCAGCCGCACGCCGGCGCGCGAGGCCTGCCGCCGCCTGGAGCGCGAGGGGCTGGTGACGATCGTACCCTTCCGCGGCTACTTCGTCGCTCCGCTCACGCTGGCGGAATTCCACCACTTGCACGAGGTGCAGTTGATCGTGGATCCGGCGGCGGCGGCGCTGGCGGCGGTGCGCGCCCAGCCGGCGCAGGTCAAGGCCATTGAGCAGGCGGCCGAGTACGCCTACCGGGTGGGCGTGCGCAGCAGCTACACCAGCTTTTTGCAGCGCAACCTGAACCTGCACGTCGGCATCGCCGAGGCGGCGCAGAACCCGCAACTGGTGGAGGTGGTGCGCGCGGTGCAGACGCGGCTGCTGCGCTTTTTCTACCTGATCATCGCCATGGACGCCTACGGACCGCAATTGGTCGAGGAGCATCGCCAGGTGGCGGCCGCCATCCGCGCCCGCCAACCCGAGGCGGCGCGCCGGCGCGCCGCCGAGCATGTGGAGAAGACCGTGCGGCGGGCGGCCGGGCTGTTTCTGAACACCGGCGATTACCGCCAGATGGAGCTGGGCGCGGGCACGGGCGCCGCACCGCTGGACCAGGCCGTGGCCGCCATCGGCTGGACGGCGCTGCCGGGGGAAACGTCCGGATCGGCGCCGGAGGCGGAGCGGCGGCGGGCCCAGATCGGGGTGGACCCGGCGCTGATCGAGGCCGCCGGATCCGCGCCCGCCCGCGCGCGCCAGAGGCGGCCGTGAGGCGCGCCGCAGCACCGATTATTGGCGCGGGCCCCAGCCCGGCGTCGCCGCGCGCCCCGCAAACGGTGCGTGTCGCGGTGGACACCGGCGGGACGTTCACCGACTGCGTCTATGTCCGCGAGGGCGCACTCGAGGTGCTGAAGCTACCCTCGACGCCCGCCGACCCCGGGCTGGCGCTGCTGGGGGCGCTGGAGCAGTTGGGGGCCGCCGCCCGGGAGGTGCGACACGGCACGACGGTGGGCACCAACACGCTGCTGGAGCGCAGCGGCGCCCGGGTCGCCTTTGTCACCACCGCCGGCTTCGAGGACACGCTCGCCATCGGCCGCCAGGCGCGGCCGCATCTGTACCGCTGGTCGAACCCGCCGCCGATCGAGCTGGCGCCAGCGGCGCTGCGCTTCGGCATTGAGGAACGCACCCTGCCGGACGGGCGCGTGGAAAAGGCGGTGACGCGGACAGGGTTGGAGCAGTTGTTCCGTCAGGTGGCGGCGGCGCAGCCCGAGGCGGTGGCGGTGTCGCTGCTGTTCGGGTTCGCCAACCCGGCGAACGAGCAGCGCGTGGGGCGGGCGCTCGAAGAGTTGGGAGTGCCGGTGTCGCTGGCGCACGAAATCCTGCCCGAATTCCGCGAATACGAGCGCGGCGCGACGGTGGTGATCAACGCCTGCCTGGCGCCGCGCATGGGCCGCTACCTGCGGGGCCTGGAGGCGCGGCTGGCGGCCCGCGGCGGCCGGCGGGCGGGCTCGCGGCTGCAGGTGATGCAATCCTCCGGCGGCATCATTGATGCAGCCACGGCGGCGCGCGAGCCGGTGCGCACCATCCTCAGCGGCCCGGCGGGGGGCGTCGTGGGCGCTTGCCGGCTGGCGCAACTGGCGGGCTGCGACCGCATCATCAGCTTTGACATGGGCGGCACCTCGACCGACGTCGCGCTGATGGAATCCTCCGCTCGGGGACAATTGCACACCAGCAACGAGCGCCAGGTGCTGGGGATGCCGGTCGCGGTGCCGATGCTGGACATTCATACCGTGGGCGCCGGCGGCGGCTCGATTGCCGGCTTTGACGCCGGCGGCGCGCTGCGGGTGGGGCCGCAATCGGCCGGCGCCGACCCCGGCCCGGCCTGCTACGGCCGCGGCGACCATGCCACCGTCACCGACGCGAACCTGGTGCTGGGGCGGCTGGGGCCCGAGGGGCTGCTCGGCGGACGCTTGCCACTGGACGCCGAACGCGCGCGGCGCGTGCTCGCACGCCAGCGCGGACCGGTGGCCACGGTGGAGGCGTTTGCCGCCGGCATTGTGGCGCTGGCGGAGGCCACCATGGCCAAGGCGCTGCGCCAGATCTCGATCGAACGCGGCCATGATCCGCGCCAGTACACGCTGGTGAGCTTCGGCGGCGCCGGCCCGTTGCACGCCTGCGCGTTGGCGGAGGCGCTGGAGATGCCGCGCGTGCTGGTGCCGCGCTGGCCGGGCGCGCTGTCGGCGCTCGGGATTCTGCTCTCCGACCTGGTGCGCGACGAATCGCGCACGGTGATGGAACCGGCCGCCGCCGCCGGCGCGGGCGCGCGCCTCGACGCCCACTGCCGCGCGCTCGAGCAGCAGGCGCGGCGGGCGCTGGCGGGCCAGGCCCAGGGCCGCGCCCGGGCCGAGCGCGCGCTCGACCTGCGCTACGCCGGGCAGGGCTACGAAATCAGCGTGGCCTGGTCCCGGGGCGAGAGCTTCGCCGCCTGCTGCCGGCAATTTCATGAACTCCACCAGCGCCGCTTCGGCTATGCCGACGCCGCCCGCCCCATCGAGGTCGTGACCGCCCGCGTGCGCCTGACGATTCCTTCCCCGCCGGTCGAACTCCGGCGCGAACGCCCCCGCCGCGGCCGGCCGGCGCCGGCCGGCCGGCGCCGCGTCTTCCTCGAAGGCGGCTGGCGCGCAGCCGGCGTCTACGACCGCGCCCGCCTGCATGCCGGCGAGCGCCTGCCGGGACCGGCCGTCATCACCGAGTACAGCGCCACCACCGTGGTGCCCTCCGCCTGGGCCGCCGCAGTGGATGGCTGGGGCAACCTTGTTCTGGAGCGCAAGCGATGAAAACCCCCACCCGCCGCCAGGCCCGGGGAGCGGCGCGGCCGCCCTTTTCTGGACGCCCTCTCGTTGCTCCCACCCCAAGGCGCCAGCGCCTTGGGGGCCCCGTGGGGCGGGCTGCGGCCGGAATTCGCTTGGCGGCAACTCGCGCCCGCACTGCTCAGGGTGCGTCCAATTCGCCTGGGCCGGATGCCATCGAGCTGGCGATCTTCAAGAACGCCTTCCACGCCATCTGCGAAGAGATGGGCGCCGCCCTGCGCCGTTCGGCGTTCTCGCCCAATATCAAGGAACGGCGCGACTACTCCAGCGCCCTGTTTGACGCCTCCGGCGCGGTGGTCGCCATGGGCGACGACATGCCCGTGCATCTGGGCTCGATGCCGATGTCGGTGCGCGCCGCACTTAACGCGCTGCGGCTCGAACCCGGCGACGTCGCCATCCTCAACGACCCCTACCAGGGCGGAACCCACCTGCCCGACATCACCCTGGTGCTGCCGGTCTACACCGGCGGCCGCGCCCCGGCATTTTACGCCGCCAACCGCGCCCACCACGCCGACGTTGGCGGCACCTACCCCGGCTCCATGGGCCTATGCCGCGAGATCTACCAGGAAGGCGTGCGCATCCCGCCGCTGAAGCTGGTGCGGCGGGGCGAACTGGACCGCTCGCTGCTGGCGCTGCTGCTCAACAACGTGCGCACGCCGCAAGAGCGCGAAGGCGACCTCACGGCGCAGATCGGCGCCTGCCGCATCGGGGTGACGCGGCTGGAGGCGCTGGTGGCGGCGCACGGCCACGCGCGCGTGCAGCGCAATGCCTGCGCCCTGCTGGACCACTCCGAGCGGCTGATGCGGCACGAGCTGGCGGCCTGGCCGGCGGGCACGTATGAGGCCGAGGATTGGCTCGACGACGACGGGCTGGGCTCCGGGCCCATCCGGCTGCGCGTGGCCATCACGCTTGACCCCCGCCGCCATCGCGCCCGGGTGGACTTCACCGGCTCCGCGCCCCAGGTGGCCGGCAGCATCAATGCCGTCGCCGCCATCGCCTACTCGGCAACTTTTTACGTGATGCGCTGCCTGCTGCCGGAAGAGGCCGCGCCCAACGCCGGGCTGATGCGCCCGGTCGAAGTCGTCATTCCGCCCGGCACCGTGGTGGACGCGCGCCCGCCGGCGGCCGTCGCCGGCGGCAACGTGGAATGCTCGCAGCGCATTGTGGACGTGCTGCTGCGCGCGCTCGCCGCCGCCTGGCCCGAGCGCATTCCCGCCGCCAGCAGCGGCACCATGAACAACCTCACCGTCGGCGGCCTCTACCCGCCCGGGGACGCGCGCGCCGGCCAGTCCTACGCCTACTACGAGACCTGCGGCGGCGGCATGGGCGCGAGCGCCGAAACCGACGGGCTCAGCGGCGTCCACACCCACATGAGCAACACGCTCAACACCCCGGTCGAGGCGCTCGAGTACGCCTACCCGTTCCGCGTGCGCCGCTATGCGCTGCGGCACGGCTCGGGCGGCGCCGGCCACCACCGTGGCGGCGACGGACTCGTCCGCGAGCTCGAACTGCTGGCGCCAGCGCAGGTCACGCTGCTCGCCGAGCGCCGCCGCTTCGCCCCCTATGGGCTCGCCGGCGGCGCCGAGGGCGCCTGCGGCCGCACCCTGCTCACCGAAAACGGCGCCAGCCGCGAGCTGCCGGGCAAGGGGAATCTCTTCGTGGAGAAGGGGGCCGTGCTGCGCCTGGAGTCGCCCGGCGGCGGGGGCTGGGGGGAGAAGAGTGGGAAGTGAGAAGTGGGGAGTTAGAAGTGGGGAGTGGGAAGTGAGAAGTGGGAAGCGAGCGGTGGGGCGGCCGCGGGATTTGAGTTGGCGGTTACAATTCGCGGGAGTCGCGCCGTTTGCACTGCGGGCAAAGTCGGCGCGAAGGGCCGCGAAACTCCGGAGGGCGGCCAGCTCCCGGCAAGCGGAGCGGCGCGGCCCCGCGGGGCTCGGGCCGGGGCAACCGGCTGGAGTGGTGGCGTGATGATCCGGGGTTTTCGCAGCGCATGACCATTACGATAGAAGCGGACGGGAACCGGATGAGCGGCAAAGGGGAGATGGCGCGCGATGGCGGCGCCTGGGAGAAGGATCTGCAGTTAGCCTACACACGCATTTCGACCGGATGTTGACGGGCTTGGGAGGCGTGGGAATTGGGGGTTAGAAGTGGGGAGTGGGAAGTGAGAAGTGGGAAGCGGGCAGTGGGGCGGGGTGGAAAAAGCTACACCGGGCGGCCGCAGCATTTCTTGAACTTGGCGCCGCTGTCGCAAGGACAGGGAGCGTTGCGGGGCGGAGGGTGGCAAACCAGTAGCAGGGCGCGGCAGGTGAGATCCAGCACGAAGGGATCGGCGGCGGCGGGCTCGCCAATCTGGCAGAACGCGTAGGCAACCTCTTCCAGGCCGCCCACCGGAACATCATCCGGCGGCGTATGGCCGATCACGCCCAACATGTCCCGCAGTAAGGCAGGGTCCTCGAAAGCGTCGCGCAACTCGGGGTATTCTACGAACACCCGGCGGAACTGGCTCAAGGCGGCGGGGCCATCCTGAAGTTGCGCATGGGCAATGGCGCGGGCCCAAACCATTACCAGAGAGGTGTCATCGGGGTAGGCGCCGGCGAGCGCGAGGGCGGCTTCGGATTCACGGCGGCGCAGGCGCCAAGCCATCAGGTCGTCGCGGAGCCCGAGGTTATCGCCGGGGCAAAGTTCCAGCAGCGCGCCCATGTGCGCGGCGCCCTCGGCGTCGCCCGCCCACGCCAGCGCGCGGGCGTGGCGCGCGCGCGCATGTAGGCGCGCGTCTCAAGCTCGCCCCAGAAATGGCCGCGCAGGCCCTCGAACGCTCCAGCGCCCAGGCGGCGCTCCGCCATGGCGACCAACTTGCGCAGGCGGGCGATACGCGCCACGCGAGACACCTGCCGCTGGTTCAGCAGCATCAGGCCGGCTTCGACGCACTCCGGATCAATGGCCAGCGCCTTGCGCAGCAGGCGGTTGTATTCGCGGGTGTTGGCCAGGCCGGAGGGGAGGCGCTCGACTTCGCAGCATAGGTAAAATGCGAGCGCCACCGGATCGGTGGGCGGGCGTTGGACGGCGGCCTGGAGGGCGCTGCTGGCTCTCGCCTGTTCCAGAGCCGCATGCAGTTCCTCCAGGCTCGAAAAATGCTGTTCAGCGACCAGGTCATGTATCGCACGCATGCCGCGCTCGGAGGCGAGCGGCGGCATGCGGCTGAGGACAAAATTCGGCACTGGGCGACAGCGTACTACATAACCGCCTGGGCCCGCCATCGGGGGCTGGGCGCGGGGGCATGGAACAGCGGTATGCCGAGTCCGTGAACCGCCGCCGCTCCGAAATTCCCGAAGCCGTTTGCGCGCCGGGTGCGGCTGTCGAACTACAAGAGCATCGCCGCGTGTGATGTGGAGCTGGCGCGCCTGACGTATATCGTGGGCCGCAACGGCAGCGGGAAGAGAAACTTCCTCGACGCCCTGCGTTTTGTCAGCGACGCGTTGACCTTGTCGCTCGATTCGGCCGTCGAGAGCCGCGGCGGCATCGCTGAAATTCGACGGCGCTCGAAGACGCGGCCGTATGACGTCACCATCGAGCTGAACCTGACGTTGGGGGACGGCTCGGACGCCCAATATGTGCTGACGCTGGGTTCGACGGGCGACAAGGTGCAAGTTAAAAAACGAGCGGTGCAAAGCCAGCACGGGTAACTTCGAAGTTAAGAACGGAAAAGTGACCGGACTGAAGTCGCCGCCGCTGGCATCGCCAGAGAGCCTCTACTTGATGACCGCCTCGGGGCTGCCGGGCCTGCAGCATGTCTATCGCAGCCTGCGTGCCATGGCGTTCTACAACTTGGTTCCGGCGATTATGCGAGAGCCGGTGCCTGTTGATGGGAGCGAAAAACTGGTGCGCGACGGGGGGAACATCGGCTCTGCGGTCGACCGGCTCAAGAAGAATCACCCTGAGAGGATGAAGCGCTTGATCGAGTACCTCGCGAAAGTCGTCCCGGATGTGACCGACGTCGAGAGGCTCCTGGTGGGCTCGCGTGAGACGGTCGAATTCAGCCAGGGGGGTGGACGTTCGAGGCGCTGCAGATGTCCGATGGCACGCTGCGGGCGCTGGGGGATCTCACCGCGGTACTGCAATCACACACCGTGCCGCTGGTGGGAATCGAGGAGCCGGAAATCGCACTGCATCCGGCGGCTTTCGGCGTTCTGCGCGACGCGCTCGCCGAGGGTTCCGAGCACACGCAACTGCTGATTACGAGCCACAGCCGGGAATTGCTCGATGACCCGGATCTCAAGCTCGACCAGATTCTCGCGGCGGACTACAGCCGGGGTGAAACGCGCATGGCCCCGGTTGCGGGCGATGCCGCAAAAATGTTGCCGAGTCGGCTATTCACGGTCGGAGAACTGGTCCGCCAAGGCCGCGTCGCGGGCGCGCCCCACCAGCCGAATGTCTAAGTTGTTGTGCGTAGTTGAGGGCCAAGGGGAAATAGAAGCCGTCCCGGTGTTGCTGCGGCGTATAGAGCCGACGCTGAAGGTCAAATGTGGCGCGTGCACAAGGATAAGGTGTATAACGGCAATTGGTCGGAAATCACAAAGGCCTTCAACGCAGCCCGCATCGAAAACGACGACGCGGTTTTGGTCCTGCTCGACACTGATTGCGAGAGGTGCCCCAAAGAGATCGCGAGCACCTTGCTCAGGGACTTGCGGAGCTTGGCAACGGATTTGAGGGTCGGGCTCGCCTTGGCCCACTGTGAGTTTGAGAGTTGGTTCGTAGCGCCAGGAGCCTCGTTGGGCATACAGAGGTTGCAACATGCGAAAAGCCTCCGGGGCGCCAAGGAGTGGCTGACCAAGCAAATGAAAACGACCTACAGCCCTACCGTTCATCAGACGAGTTTCGCCGCGACGATGGACCTCGATGAGTGCCGCGCGAACAGCCGGTCGTTTCGGCATTTGTGCACGACGCTGGAGGCGCTGCTGGAGTAGAGGCGCGGGTCAGCGACGGGCGTCGGCGAGCAGGAGGTGGCCCCAGCGCTGGCTGAGGCCGCGAGCGCGCGAGGCGGCGAGATCCGAGGCGCGGCCGAGCGGGCCGAGGGCGGGCCAGAGGCGGTAGGTGTGCGGCAGCAGGTTGACGATGCCGCAAATTGAGACCTGACGGAATTCGGTGAGTTCGGCGGTGAGCTCGCTGGCGTCGTAGCAGTGATAGAAGATGCCGGTGGCGTGGCGGCCCTCGCGGGGCTCGCCGCGGCGGCGCCAGGGCTCGCTGTAGTTGTAGGCGGTCAGCAGCAGGCGGCCGGCGGGGGCCAGCAGGCGGTGGAAGCAGGCGAGCAGCGCGCGTCGGCCGGCGGGGTCGGGCACGTGCTCGAGCACCTGGGTGCAGACAATGAGGTCGAAGCTGGCGTCGCGGAGCGGGAGGGCGGTGACATCGGCCTGGGCGAGCTGCAGGCGCGAGCGTTGGGCGGGGGCTGCGGCGGCACGTAGATAGAGCAGGCGGGGGAAGGCGAAATCGAGGGCGGTGACGGCGGCACTGCGGCGGGCGAGGGCGCGGCTGATGCGCCCGATGCCGCAGCCGGCGTCCAGGACGCGCTGGCCGGGGCGGACGCGGGCGCGGGCGACGACCGCGTCGAGTTCCAGTTGGCGTTCGTAGCGGACGCGGCGGTCGCCGGCGAAATCCACTTCGCGCTCGCGGAACTGACGCTCGAATTGCTGCAGCTCGGCTGAAGACGATCCCAGGGCCATGCGAGTTTGGATGCCGCCGCGTCCGCAGCCGCTTACAATCATGAACGATGCGTTTTACCGAACGCCAAGCCCGGCTGCGCGAACGCATGGCCGCGGGCAAGGTCGAGGCCCTGGTGGTGTCGCACTTGGCCAACGCGCGCTACCTCACCGGTTTTACGGGCTCCAACGCGCTCCTGCTAATGTTGCCCGAGCGCACGCTGCTGTTCACCGACGGGCGCTATCGCCAACAGGCCGCCGCCGAAGTCCAGGCAGCGCAGGTGGTAATTCCTCCCAAAGGCGACCTGTGGCGGGCGGCGGCGATCCGGCTCGCACCCCGGGGGCGCCGGACGCGGGCGCGGGTGGGGCTCGAAGCCGAGCGGGTGACGCTGGCGCAGCGCCAGCGCCTGGTGGCGCACGCCCCAAGCCTGGAACCGCGGCTGCAACCGGTGGCGGGCTGGGTCGAGGCGCTGCGGGCGGTCAAGGACGCCGACGAAATCGCCGCCCTGCGGCGCGCCATCGCACTGGCCGAATCGGTGTTTCCGGCGACGCTGCGGCGGATACGTCCGGGGGCGCGGGAGACGGCCGTGGCCGGCTACCTGGAGTATGCGCTGCGGCGGCGAGGGGGCAACGGGCTGGCGTTTGACACGATTCTGGTTGGCGGCGCCCGCGCGGCCCTGGTGCACGGCCATGCCAGCGCGGCGCCGCTGCCGGCGCAGGGCCCGGTGGTGCTGGACTACGGCGTGAACCTCGACGGCTACATGAGCGACATGACCCGGACCGTGCACCTCGGCGCGGCCGGACGCCGCGCCCGCGCCATCTACGCCGCCGTCGCAGCCGCGCAGCAGGCCGCGCTGGCCGTGGTGCGGCCGGGCGCACTCGCCGCCGCCGTGGACCGCGCCGCACGGCGGGTGATCGGCCGCGCGGGCTACGGCCAGTATTTTTCCCACTCCACCGGGCACGGCGTAGGGCTGGAAATCCACGAAGCCCCGCGCCTGGCCGCCACCTCGAGCGACCGCCTGGAGGCGGGCCAGGTGGTCACGATCGAGCCCGGCATTTACCTGCCCGGCTGGGGTGGGGTGCGGATCGAGGACATGGTGCTGGTGACGGCGCAGGGCGCGGAATTGTTGACGTCCACGCCGCGGAACCTGATCATACTGTAGCGGCAGGCAGCGGCAGGCAAAGGCAGGCAACTCAGACTATGAAACTTGACGAGGCGCGCCAATGGATTGATCTGCTGCTCGAAAAGCAGATCGAAGAGATCGAATGGGAGGAACAGGGGCGGCGCCTGCGGGTACGGCGCGGCGGTCCGGCGGCGGCAGCGCCACTAGCGGTGGCCGCGACCACCGCGGCCGCGGCGGCGTCGGCGGG
>JBOGKJ010000179.1:0-4350 GCA_050745565.1 Terriglobales bacterium
ATAGCCCTCCGGGCCGGGCTCCTGTCCCGGCGCTGGATCGTGCTCGTTGACCTCGGGCGAGATCAGATGCCGCAGAGCATCAAGCTGACCGGTGTTCACCGCCTGGCTGAACCGTTTTACCACCCGCAAATTCTCTTCGTGGCTCATCTTGATTCCCCTCCTGGCTGATATGCGTCAACTTCACGGAACCCCTACACCGCGGTAAGCCGCTACGGCCGGGCGCTCAGGAACGCGCTGACCAGAGCGGCGATCTCGTCGGCTTTGGTGTCGAGCGCGAAGTGCCCGGCATCGAGCACGTGGACCTCGGCGCCGGGCACATCCTGGCGGTAGCGCTCGGGCTCGCCCGGCTCGAACGAAAGGTCGTGTTTGCCCCAGAGAACCAGAAGCCGCGGCAACGTCTCGCGCATCCATGCCTGCCACCGCGGGTAGGCGGCAACGTTGGTGCGGTAATCATAAAAGAGGTCGCTTTGAATCTGCACCTGTCCGGGCGCGTTCAGAAAGGCGTACTCGTCGCTCCACAGATCCGGATCGTAGAGCTCCGGGTGGGGATCGTCTCCGACATGGCGGGTTTTGGTGGTCGCCAGCGAAAGCAGGTTCTGGCGCAGGGCGGCTTCGTTGCCCTCGCGGTCCGCCCAGAAGGCGCGGCGCGCCGCCCAGTTCGCCCCCAGTCCCTGGTCGTGCGCGACCGCGTCCTGAACGATGAGCGCCTCCACCCGCTCGGGATGCGCCATGGCCATGCGGAAGCCCACGGGCGCGCCGTAGTCCTGCATGTACAGCGTGTAGGTCGCCAACCCGAGGGCTTGCGTGAATGCGTCCATCACCTCGGCGATGTGATCAAAGGTGTAGGCAAACCGTTGCGGGTCCGGCCAGCCGCTATGGCCAAAGCCGGGATAGTCCGGCGCCACCAGATGATATTCGCCGGCCAGCCGCGTCAGCAGCGGCTGGAACATCCGCGATGAGGAGGGAAGACCATGCAGCAACAGCAGCGTGGGTGCCTGCTTCGCGCCCGCTTCGCGATAAAAGATCGAGACTCCAGCCGCCATTGCCGTCCGATACGTTACCGGCCGCGCCATGGGCATCTCCTTTTTCGCGGGCTGTGCCGCCCGCCCCTACCCGGTCAATTTCAGCCTCGTCCCCGGTTCCAGTCCAACACCGGGCCGGCGATGGCGGAAACCTCAGAAACCAGCGCCTGCAGCAACGCCGCCGCATCGTTCTGCCGCGCGAGACTCGCACTCTGCCCAGCCCACAGCGGAAGCAGTTCCGCTCGCCCCGCCGGCTCCGCGATCCGCGCCAGGCTGCTCACCGGCACGCGCTGCAGGGGATAGGGGAGAACCTCCACCTCCGGGCGGCTGAGCTCCTCCAGCAACTGATTTTGGATGCCACGCGCCAGCCTCCCCGTGAACCCCTTGGTCAACGCCGTCTGGCGTGCCTTCCCGCTCAGGATCGCCTCGCGGTGCAGGCGGCTGGCGCCGGACTGCTCGGTGGCCAGAAACGCTGTCCCGATCTGCACCCCTTCAGCCCCCAGCGCGAAGGCGGCGAGCAGGCCGCGGGCATCGGCCACGCCGCCGGCCGCCACGACCGGCACCGACACCGCATCAACGATCTGCGGCAGCAGCGCGAAACTGCCCACCAACGATTCCTCGGCGCGGCGCAGGAAGGAACCACGATGCCCTCCGGCCTCGGAACCCGAAGCCACAATCACGGCCACGCCGGCTTGCTCGAGCGCGATGGCCTCGTCCGGGGTGGTCGCGCTGCCCACGGTGACGATGTTCCGCCTCCGGCATTCGTCCAGAATTTCCCGCGGCGGTATCCCGTAAATGAAGCTGAAGACGGGCACGTTGGCCTCGATCACCACCCGCGCCTGCTCCTCAAATCGGACCGGCTGATACGGCGCATAACGCGGCAGCGTGCCGCCCAGCGCTTGAATGTGTCCCGCCAGCGGCGCCAGGCTGTGGGCAAACTCGGCCGGGCCGCTGGTGCGTGCGCCCGCGTCTTCCATGGACACCCAGAGATTGATCGCGAATGGCTTCGCGGTAAGGGTGCGGATCTCGGCGATGACTTCCTGAATGGCCGCGGGGCTCAGGCCGTGGGCGCCGAACGAACCCAGCCCCCCGCCGCTCGACACCGCGGCCGCCAATCGCTGCGTGGCGATGCCGCCCATCGGGCCTTGCACGATGGGGTACTCGATGCCCAAGCTCGCTGCCGCCCGAGTCTGGTTCCAGCTTCGGGTGCGGCCGCCGTCGTTGACGCGCTTGGGGGTGGGCTCGGGCATGGTGCTGTTGTCCATTACTCCCCCACTTCGAAAACGACTTCGAGCTCGACCGGGACGTTGAGGGGGAGGCTGGCCACGCCCACAATCACGCGGACGGAAGCTTTCTCGACGCCAAATACGTCGCGGAACAGGTCGGAGGCGGCGTCCGCCACGTTGGGTTGATCCACCGCGTCGCCGGCGGTGGCGATATAGACCACCAGCCGGATCACGCGGGTAACGCGATCAAGGGAGCCCAGGTGCTGCCGGGCCGCGGCGAGCACGCCCAGCGCCGCGGTGGCGGCCGCATCCCGCCCGGCGGCGAGGTCCAGCTCGCGTCCCACGCGACCGACGTACTTCGCCTTGTGGTTGACCACCGGCAGCATTCCGCTCAGAAAGAGCAGATTGCCGGTCTGCACCGCCTCGACGTAGGTGCCCAACGGCGTCGGCGCCGCAGGCAGCTCGATGCCAAGTTCCCGCAGCCGCTGCTCGGCGTTGCCCATAGCTGGTCCCTCACCTTCCGCACCCGCGCCCTACTGCCATGGATGCCGTTCCGGCCGCGAGCGCGCCGCCGTCACCTGCAGCATGAAGCTTATACGTTCCGCGTGACACGGCCCTTGGTTTCGCTGCCGGCCGTCGCCAACACGACTGGTTTCTGATCCGGAAACGTAGCGACGAGGGTGAGCTGGCCGCCCAGCGCCTCGATCGCCCGCCGCAGGGTGGATAGCCGGGGGTCTTTCCGCCGCTCCAGGCGCGACACCTGCATCTGTTGGACTCCCAGAGCTGCGGCCAGCTTCGCCTGGCTGACTCTGCGGCTCTTGCGCATCTCCGCCAAGGTCGCACGCCGGTCAATCTTCTCCAACAGCGCCCGACCCTTGGCTTCAATTGCGGCGCGGCGCGCCGCAGGCATGGCGGACATCACTTTTTCCAACGGAATAGGCTTATACGTTTTCATGGCCGCTCCTTGCTTTCGAGATGTGTGAGGTGCTCCTCAAATCGGGCATCGGCTTTGGCAATGAGCCGCTCGTAGAATTTGGGCTCGCTAACGCCCGCTTTGTTGCCGGCGACGAGAAGGATCCCTCGCCGCTGCGGATCGAACGCGAATGCCACGCGCCACACGCCACGGTCCGCCCGGAAACGAAGCTCCTTCATATTCGCGAAGGCAGAACCCTTCAGCGTATCCACCTCCGGCCGCCCCGACGCCGGCCCCCGCTCCCGCAAGACCACGAGGACGGCAAGCAGGGCGTCCTGGACTCTCGGTGCAAGGTCATCGAATTCCGACTTGCACGCGGGATGGAAAGCGATGGCCCACGGCACCCAACTATTATGCTCGTAAGCGCATTATGCGGTCAAGCGCATGCCGCGGGAGATGGGTTCCAGCGGTGCGCCGCCAGCACCCCGGCCGGCTGCCCAGGCGGCGCACCTGGCCCGCCCTTGCCGTTGGAGACGGAACGGCGCCGTCTGGCGCTTGCGCCCGAAATGCGCCTTCACCCCGGCGACCTGGCGGAGCCTGTGCGGCCTAAGCCGGCGGCTTGCCGTTTGACCAAAAGATCCAGTGAACCTCAGGGACGCCCTCACCTTTTACGATGAGCGTCGCAGGGCCAAGCGTGCCGCCCTCGATTCGGGCGGAAAAGATCTCGTCATTGACGCGATAGAACACTTCGCCGCTGTCCGACACATCGAGCACTTCGCTATCCTGTTGGCCTGTCTTGAGCACGATCTTGCGGTCATCGCTGAGGTTGTACAGATCAAGCCCCCCAGGCATGTAGACATCATTCGGGAATTGGCCGCGAACGTTGGGCACGTTGGATTTTCTATTTCGGAAGCTCACGGCGCGCTCGTTTGCCATGCCGGGGCTCTCGCGGCCGTCTGCCGGCTCCTCCAGCATGAACGACATCCACGCCCCAAAAGTGCGGGGGACGGAATGAATGAAAGTGCCTTCCAGCTCACTCCACCTTCCGGTCGCACGCCACAGCGCGAAGACAGATTTCCGGGATCCATAGGTCACGTCCGGGGCGAAAGCGAACACCTGGGCTGTGTCGGCAACAACAATGGCGCCCCGCGTCGTCACCACCCGTCGGCCGGAAGCATCTTCCACCGTA
>JBOGKJ010000180.1:0-9171 GCA_050745565.1 Terriglobales bacterium
GCCATCGCTGCGATGCCCTCTTCAGCGCCGATCTTGGGCCGCGTCCGCACAGCGAGCGCCTGCGGATGGCGGTATCGCCCCTGCTGGCGCTCCGCGCCGCCCGGCGCGTCTGGCGCCAGAGTGGCCCGTATGACGTGCTGGACGCAAGCGGCGCCGAAGCTTGGCTGGTGGCGCTCGCCGCCCGCTGCGGCCAATTTCCGGGCGCCACCGTCATCGCCCGCTCGCATGGCCTCGACCACCTCTATTACCGCGAGTTGCTTGCTGACCACCGCGCCGGGCTGCGCCACAAACCCTGGTGGCGCCGCCTCCTGTACCCCGCCATCCGTCTTGCCCCCGAGGGTTGGGCCCACCGCCTCGCCCACGCCTCCATCCTGCTCAACCCGCGCGAGCGCGCCCTTGCCCGCCGCCGCCGCTGGCAGCCTGCCCGTGGCATCCACGTCATCCCCCACGGCGTGGACCCCGACCGCTGCGCCGCCGCGTCGCCGCCCGGCGCCCCGCGCGGCCGCGGTTTGCTGTTCGTTGGCGGCTGGTATAGCGCCAAGGGTTGCGCTTATCTCGCCGACGCCCACGCGCGGCTAGTCGCCGCCGGCGACTCCGTGCCGCTGACCATAGCCGGCGTCGGCGCGCCCGGCGATCCGTTCGCCCCGCTTGAACGCATGGTCCGCGCCGCCTTTCCCGCCTCCTCCCAACCGCATCTGACGGTCCTGCCCCGCGTTCGCGACGCCGACGAAGTTTACGCCCTCTACCGCTCCCACGACCTCCTCGTCTGCCCCTCCACCGCCGAGGGTTTCGGCCTGGTCGTCTTCGAAGCTCTGAGTCAGCGCCTGCCGGTCATCGTCAGCCGACGCGCCGGAGCCGCCGCTTGCCTGATGCACGGCGAAAACGCCTGGATCATCCCGGCGCGCGACGCGGAGGCGCTCGCGGAGGCTGTGGCCCGCCTCTGGCACGACCCCGCGCTGCGCCGCCAGTTGGCCGACGCCGGCCATCGCCATGCGCGCGAGTTCCCTTGGCGGCGCGCCGCGGAACGAACGCTGGCGGCCTACGCGGCGGTACTCGAAACCCGAAGCTAAAGCGGAATCAGAGATGCTGTAGCCGCGGCGTTGCTGTGTCCATCACTGTATGCCTGTAGCACGCCGCCTGCGCAAAATCACAGATGCTGTAGCCGCGGCGCTAAAGTGGGGCGGGTCGCCGACCCGCGCGCCGGCCGCCGGCCGGGCCGCCGGCCGGCGCTACGCGGCAGTTCGGGTAACAACAGCAACTTTGATCCTGCCGTAAAGCTCCCTAACCCCGCGCCGCCGCCGCCTCCGGCGCCCGCAGCGCCCGGGCAGGGAAGTGCCGCTTTAGCCGGAGTATCGGGCCCTCGTACCAGCGCCACAGCGCGGCCGCCACGGCGAGCGAGAGCACCAGGCGCGTGACCACGATGAGCGCATCGCCCCAAGCGCCGGCGTGGATCGCGTCCATATGTTTGTCCAGGCTGCCGATGATGGCGAACACCAGCATGTGGCACAGGTACAGGCTGTAGCTGATCTTGCCGAGCCAGCGCAGCCACCGCAGCTCGAACAGGCGGCGCCGTCCGGTGGCGGCCCACAACAGCAGGCCGCCGCCGGTGATGGCCACAAAGCTGTCCACCGCCGGCCCTTCCCAGCGCACCGCCGCCACGAACCCGACCAGCCCCACGGCCATCGCGGCCAGGCCCAGGCTGGCCCAGCGGAGCCGTGTCCAGGCTCGGCAGCGCAGCGCCAGCGCGATCAGCGCGCCGATCGCCAGCCCATCCAGGTGATAGAGCGTGTTGGTGGTCACAAACCAACTGACGTGGTGGCGCACCCAGGGCTCGGCCGCCAGCACCGCCAATAGCAGCAGCGCCATCGCCCGCGCCGGCAGCCGCCGCGCCACCGGCGCCCAGACGGCATAAAACTGCTCCTCGATGGCGAGGCTCCAACTGGGATAGATGGTCCCCGTCAGTCCCGGGGTCAAATTGTGGATGAACAGGACAAAATACAACCAGTACGGCCCCGGCCGGCTCCAGGTGTTCCCGCGTCCATACACCACAATGTTGACCACCAGCACCAAGGCGAACACCGGCAGAATGCGCAGCCCGCGCCGCGCATAAAAATTCCTGAAAAACAGCGGCGCCTGCCGGCCGTCGAGCACGATTCCGGTGATCAGGAACCCGGATAGCACAAAGAACAGATCCACGCCCGTCCAGCCCCAGTCCGCCACAGCGCCCAGCCCCAGCGTCACCAGCCGCGGCGCGCAGTGGTGCAGCAGCACCAGCGCGATCGCCAGCCCGCGCAGGCCGTCCAGTCCCGGGAGGTGTTCGGCCAGCCAACCGGGTTTGGCGAGTGTGGCCATGTTCACCCGATCTTCCCACGCCCACCGAGGCCCGTCCGCCTTTTCGGGCGCGCTTGACTTCCGCGCAATTGGGGCCAAACTGAACTCAACGAGGCCCCCGTGCCCACCCGCACCATCGTCGCCGCCCTATTGGCTGGGGCGGGTATTTTAGCGTTCGCCGACTCTCAAGTCCGCATTGTCCGCATCAGCTTTGTGGGCCATGGCGTCGAGGTCCAGCGCCCGGCGGAAGGCGGCGCGTCCGCGCCGGAACGCTGGAGCATGGCGCTGCTGAACGCGCCCGTGGTGGAGGCCGAAAACGTCCGCACCGCCAGCGGCGGCCAAGCCGAAGTCGAACTCGAGTGCGGCTCGGCGCTGCGCCTCGCTCCTGGCTCCGAACTCAGTTTTCCCCGTCTGCGCCTCACTGATCAGGGCGTGCGCGTCACCACCGTCGCGGTGGACCGCGGGACCATTTTCCTGCATATCCGCAACGCCGACAGCCGCGACTTCCATGCCGAGGTGGGCCCGGCCACCATTGCCACCCCCGAGGGCAGCGCCAACCTGCGCGTGGATTTCCCCGCCGCGCACCCGCCGCGCATCGAGCTGCTGGGCGGCCACGCCAGCGTGCGCGCCGCCAGCCGCAATTACCCCCTCAAGCAGAATGCCGCCCTTCAAATCGGATCGAATGGCGCCGCCACCTGGGTTGCCGCCGTGCCCGCCGGCCGCTGGCAGCGCTGGAGCGCTAGCCGCGACCAGGCTTATCAGCGCGAACTCAACGCCATGGGGCCGCACACCAACGTGGATGCCGCCAGCAACGTTCCGCCGGCGCAAACGCCTCCGCAGACTGCGAACTCCGCCGCTCCGCCTAACGCCTCGCCCCAGGATGCCGCCCAATTGTTCGGCCAAATGGACGCCGCCCACAACATCTCCACTGACCCGTTCCTGGCCAACCGTGCGCGTCGCCAGATGGTGCCCTACTGCACCGGGAACTAGCCCGCACTGCTCGCGCAATGCGGGCAGCAATTAGCGATTAGCGATTAGCAATTAGCAATTAGCAATAAGCCCGGGGCCCGCGACTGCAGGTGATGGTCAAAGTCGGCGGGCGGTACTGGTCCGCGCGAGCTACAGCGGGGCTGATTCTGCACTGGCCCCCGCGCCGCGCAGGCGGCGGAGGTTCAGCGCGAACTCGATGTAGTCGGCCCACTGCAGCTTGGAGCGCCCATGGCGGCGCACGCCGAACTGGATTGGCACCTCCGCCACCGCCGCGCCGCTGAGCAGCGAGGAGCCTGCGCGGCTGCTGCCGCGCAGACTCCAGCCGTTAGCCGTTAGCCGCTAGCCCATTAGCCGGCGGCCGCGGCCGGTGGGGCGGGCGATCTTCTGGCTCGGTGGCGCAGGCGGCGGAGGTTCAGCGCGAACTCGACGTAGTCGGCCCACTGCAGCTTGGAGCGCCCATGGCGGCGCACGCCGAACTGGATTGGCACCTCCGCCACCGCCGCGCCGCTGAGCAGCACCTCGGCAATCAGTGAGCTCTGAAAGGCGTAGCCGCGGCGGGCCAACTGGTCGCGCTCGCAGGCCGCCAGCGCGCGCGAGGCCACTTGGGCCTCCAGGCAGCGGTAGCCGGAGGTGTAGTCATGCAGCGGCGGCAGGCCGCCGACGCGGCGAATCAGCCCGTTGCCGGCGCGGCTCGTCAGCCGCCGCCGCAGCGAAAACGCCGGCGTCGTCCCGCCCGGCGCGAAACGCGACCCCACCACCGCTCCGACGCCTGCCCGGCAAGCCCGCACTAGCGAGGGAAGCGCGGCCGGGTCGTGCTGCCCGTCGGCGTCCATCTGCACCAGCAACTCAGGCGCAAGTTTCGCGAGGGCCCAGCGGAAGCCGCGCTGGTAGGCCGCGCCGAGCCCCTGCCGCGCGCCGCGAATCCAGCGCAGCCGCGGATATTCTTCGGCCAGCCGTTCCAGCAGCGCCAGCGTCCCATCGGGAGAATTGTCGTCCACCACCAGCGCCCACAGTTCCACTTCAGGCACGGATGCCGCCTGCGCGAAGATGCCCTCCAGCACGCCGCCGAGGTTGGCGGCTTCGCAATAGGCGGGCAGGATCACGCAGCAGACGGGCATGGTTGGGCCTGGCCTAGCCGCTCCGAGGCGCCACGCGCAGTTCCTGCCGCACTCGCGCCAGCGCCCGCGCCAACTCGCCTGGGGCCGCGCCGCTCGCCGCCGGCCCAAAGCGCACCCGCTCATAGCAGCCGACAAAGGCGCGCGCCGCCTCCAACGCCCGCTCGCCGCACCCGCGTTCGCCCATTCCCCGCAGGACGTCCTCGCCGGTGTCGGCCGGCTGTCGTCCCAGCCGCAGCCGCCGCGCCAGCTCGCGCTGAAAGGCCTGGTAGGCCCGCACCGCTTCCCGGCGCTCCCCCTCGCCCGCCGCCGCTCCACGCCGCCGCCGCCACTGCCATCGCCCCAGCAGCCCCGTCGCCACCAGCCCCAGCCCCAGCGCCGGCCACAGCGTCCACGGCAGATCGCTCGTTCCCGCCGCACCCCCGCTGCTCAGCCGCTGCCACGCCGATGCCGCCCCGTCCCCGGCCGCCTGCCACCCCGCGGTGACCCCGTCGCTCAATTGCCCCAGCAGCCGCTGCGCCAGGCGTCCCTGCCGGATCCAGTCGTAGTTCACGATCCAGCTCTGCCACCAGCTCGAGAACGCGTCCAGCAACATCCCCGCTTTCGGGAACATGCCCGCCGCGGCCGCCGGCGCCGCCGGCGTCGGGTCGAAACTCACCCATTGCCCCTGCAGCCGCCCGCGCCGGCCCGGCAACATGAAGTAGGCCTCCACCCAGGTGTGCGCGTCCCCGCCCCGCACCAGGTACTCGCCCGTCAGCGGGTTGTAAGACCCCACCTCGAACCCGTTGACCAGCCGCGTCGGGATCCCCAAGGTGCGCGCCATCACAGCCAGCGCCGTCGCAAAGTACTCGCAGTCGCCCGACTGCTGATCGAACAGAAATGTCGCCAGCGGATCGGGGCCCTGCGGCAAGTGGTCGAGCGTGTACTGAAAGTTCGTCTGCAGATACTGCGTCAGCGCTTCCAACCGGTCCCAGTTGTCGCCTGGCGTACGCGCCACCACTTGCCGCGCCAGCACCGGTATGCGCTCATCCAGGCTGGGCGGCAGTTGCAAATAGGGTTCCAGACGGTAGCGCATCCGGCTGAGGCCCGGCGCCGCGCGCAGCAGGCCCGCCGGCGGGGTGGCGAGGTCGCTGACGCCGCTGTAAGCAGCGCCGGAGAAATCCGACCCCAAGCTCGCCAGCGTGCCCGTCGCCTGATCCCACGACAGGGCCGGGAAGTGCGTCGAGGCCCGCAGCAGATGCGCGGGAAAAAATAGCACCGGGCTGCCCAACGGTTCCAATTCCACCTGGTAGCGCACAATCTCGGGCGCTTCGTCCGCCGCCAGCCGCCCCACCTCGAGCGTGCCGCCGCGGGTGCCGTAGACGTCCGGCATGCTCAGGCTGTACCAGCGCCGGCCGTCAAATGTCGTGAGGCCCCGTCCCCGCCACGGAATCTGCTGGAACACCGCCGGATCGAGGCTGGGGTCCGCCGTCGTCAACCGGATGTGCATCACCGGCTGGTTGGTCCTTTGCAGCCGCGCGATCGCTCCCAACTGCACTTCGTCGCTGAACCCGCTCAAGCCGCTGGCGGCGTGCGCCGACCACGCCCCGGCGGTGATGCGCGGCAACAGGAAAAATATGACCACGCTCGCCATCGCCACCGCCGCGCTCAGCCAAAGCGAAAAACGGAGCAACGGCCGCCACAACCCCGCCGGCGGCGGCTGGGGCGAGGCTTCCGCCCTAAGCATTTCATGCGCCACCAGCGTGGTCACCAGCAGCACCAGGAACAGCAGGAACAGCACGAAAAACACGCCCGACACCGTCACCAGTGCCGCCGTCAGCACCTCCAGAAACGCCAGCAACCCCAGAAACATCGCCTCCCGGCCGCGATAGCCGGTAAACAATTTTGCCGCCCCCGCCAGCACCACCAGCCGCAGCGTCGCCGCCATGAAACTGCCCGAGAACCAGTAGCCGTCGGCCACGTACACCGGTAGATAGAACAGCAGCGTCAGCGCCCACGCGGCCTGGGGCGCCTCCAGCCGCCGTCCGCGCCAGAACGCCGCCAACTGCGCCGCGTACATCGCCCCCGCCGCCGCCACCACCGGCCAGCCCAGTTCGCCCGTGCTGGCCAGCGTCGCAAACCCTGTAGCCAGCAGCATCAGCAGTAGTCCGTCGCAATAGCGGCGCATGGGTTCAGTTTAGAGGGAATCAGCGATAAGCAATAAGCGATAAGCAATAAGCTTGAAGGGCGCGCCGGCGGGCAACAGGCTCTGAAGTGGCGCCGAAGGCAACTTCGCTGGCCGCACCCGTTTTCCAGCCGTTTCGTTTTCCTGTAGTCTTCTCGTTGAATGTCGTTTCAATGGCGGTTTCAAAACCCTCTGGCCGAGCAGGCCGATGCGTTTGCCGCGCTGGTGGAGGAGTTGGCGGCGAGATTTGGCGCGCGCCTGTTAAGCGCACCCGGCCCCGCCGCAACCGTCTTCTGCACCGAGTTCGAAGGCGCGGCCGAGGCCGCCGAAGCCCGCGCCCGCGAGTTCTGGCTTGAGCTCCACAGCCGCACCCTCGATCAAAATCTGGCCCTCGAGCTGGTCAGCGACGATGCGCCCGCCGGGCCGCCCCGTGCTCTGGCCGCCCGCGGCGCGGATGCCCCGCCACGCCCCCTACCCGCCATCCAGCGTCCCCCCATCCCCGAAGAGACCGTCTACGATCTGCTTCGCAGCGACGATCCCGACATGGACCGCAACCTCGCCGAGACCATCGCCTGGATCGAAGCCAACCACCTGCCGGTCATCAACCTGCTGAGCTACCTCGAGCTGCCGCTTTTCTTGGACTACGCCGCCGAACATCCCGACGAGCGCGACCAGAACCTCTTCCTTCACATGCTCCACACCTGGGCAAACTACCGGTGCTGGGGCGCCGTGCACGCCCGCATTCCGCCCGAGCTCACCGGCGTTTTCACCGATCCCCGCTACCTTCGCCTCAACACCACCCAATTTCAGTCGCCGGCGCCGGCGCTGTGCCTGCAGTTCGCCGACTGGGAACAGGCCGTGCGCGGCGCCGAGGGCGCCCCGGCGCAGTGGGCCAAGGAAATCTACCTCACCCATCTCGAGCCCCCAACGCCGTCCGACGACCGCGAGCTGACGCTGATGATCGTCACCCACGACGCGCGGGGCGAATTGGGATTCATCCCCCTCGAGGTGCCCTTGAGCCTCCCCGGCGTGGGCGAGTCCATTGACGCCTTCTTCGCCCCCAGTGAAGGCGACGAGGAACTCGGCGCCAATACCGAAGACCTCCACCGCCTCACCGCCATCGCCGCTACCTATTGCCTTTACGCCTCCGCGCGCGATCCGGCGCGCTATCTCGGCCAGGGCTCATGAAGCAGCGCGGGCCGAATCCGGAAGCGCTGGCCTGGGGCTGCTTCGCCCTCCTGGCACTCGTCGCCGCGCTCTGGGTCGCGTGGCATCCCGGCAAAGCCATAGACTTCCATGTCTACTGGAACAACGCCCGCCACTATTTCCGCAGCGGTGCGCTGATGTATGGACCGCAAAGCGGCAACGCCTGGCCTGGCGGCGTCTACCGCTATCCGCCCATTTTCCTCGACCTGTTCCGCCCGCTGGCCGAGTTGCCGCTGGCGGTCGGCGCGGCGCTGTGGGCGGCGGGCAAGTTGTTGCTGGGCGGCTGGCTGGCCATCCGGTTGTCGCGTCGCTGGCGCGTCCCCAGCGTGATCGCGCTCTGGCCCGGGCTGCTGCTCATCGCTCCGTATTTTGTGCAGGAGTTGCGTTACGGCAACGCCCAGTTCTACATCGTCGCCCTGTGCGTGCTGGCGCTGCTTGACCTCGACCGCCCGCTGCGCAGCGGCTTCTGGCTGGGGTGGGCGGCGGCGCTTAAGGTTTGGCCGCTGTTTTTCATCCCCTGCCTGCTTGTCCGCCGCCGCTGGCGCGCCGCCGGCTATGCCTGCGCCAGCGCCGCCGCCTGGACTGTGCTCCCGGTGCTCTGGCGGGGCGGACGCCAGTTCCACCTGCTGGCCGCCTGGCTGGCCCAGGAGCGGGCGATCGCCGCCACCAGCCAGCGCCTCGGCGTGCTGTGGTACCCCGGCCAGTCGCTTCACGACGTGCTTGCCCGCTACCTCACCCACATTGATTATTCCCAGCTCCCCGACGCCCACTACGTCCAGGTCGCATGGGCACACTGGTCCACGGTCGCCGTCGAGCGGCTCTGGATAGTGCTGGTTGTAGTGCTGCTGGCCGGCCTTTTCTACCTGTTAAGCCGCCAATCTAATGAGGACGCCGCAGCGGCGCTGATGTTCTGCGCCGTCATGATCGTCGAACCCCACGTCCACCGCCTGATCCTCGAAACCCTGCTCTGGCCGGCCTTGTGGCTGAGTGCCGAATGGGTTCATCGCCGATTCCGGCCGCCAACCTCGATTCTTTTCTGGCTAGCGTTCGTCGTTTCGGTTGTCGAACCGCTGGTGCCCGGGTCCGCCCGCCAGCGCTGGCTGCAGGTCTACGGCGCCGATTTCTGGCTGGTCCTGCTCCCGCTGACCGTCGCCATAGTCCTAGCCGCCGCCACGCCCCTGATCCACCGCCCCGCCGCCGAGTCTTCAACCAACAACTAACGACCAACGACCAACAATACTGTTTTTTAAGGCAATTTCCCGATACGCAGGCCCGAGTTCCTGGAGCACAATGACTTCAGGTTCAGGAGCTCGCGCGAAATTGCCACTTCGTCGCCCTCTATTGCTGCCAGCGGCAGCGTTGTGC
>JBOGKJ010000181.1:0-8720 GCA_050745565.1 Terriglobales bacterium
CCGTTCAAGGTCAGCTTCAGCCCCTGGATGGATGAAACCACGCAGTTCTCGGACCTCATCCTGCCCGACCTCGACCCGCTCGAATGCTGGGGCGACTATTCCCCCCAGCCCGCCATCACCGGCATCCTCCAGCCCTGCCGCGTGCCGCTCTACCCCAACCGCCAGACCGCGGACGTGCTGCTCGGCGGCCAAGGCCGCTTCCATCAGACGCTCGAGGCGCAGTGGACCGCCCGCGTCGGCGGCACGCCCGCATGGAACGCCCTGCTGCAAAAAGGCGTGACATCATCGGCCGCAGTCCCCAGCGCCTCCCAGCCACCCTCTCCGCTTCTTTCGAATGCAGTCCCCAGCGCCTCCCCACCGCTCGCTTCCCACTCCCCACTCCCCACTCCCCACTTCCCCGCCGCGGCAACCACCGGCGAGGCCGCCACCTTCGCCGGCACCGGCGAACTGTACCTGGTCCTCTTCCCCTCCGTCCAGTTCTTCGACGGCCGCCAGGCCAACCGCAGTTGGGCCCAGGAAATCGCCGAACCCCTCAGCAAACTCGCCTGGGACGGCTGGTGCGAGCTCCATCCCGCAACCGCCGAGCGGCTGGGCTTAAAGGCCAACGACATCGTCCGCCTGCGCTCGCCCTACGGCACGACCGAGTCCTCCCTGTTCATCTCCACCTGGATCCGCCCCGACGCCGTTGGCGTGCTCATGGGCCAGGGACACTCCAACTTCGGCATGTGGGCCTCCGAACGCGGCGAAAACGTCCACCAGTTGCAGCAGGCCTGGCCCGAACTCGGCCAGTGGCACGCCCAAACCGTCAAGGTCTCGCTCGAAAAAACCGGCAAACAGCGCGCGCTCGCCAACCTGCAGGCCGAAAAACTTCAGTTCGACAAACAGTTGGCGCTCGCCACTTCGCTCGATCTCGCCGACCTCGCTCCGGAACCTCCGCCCGGCCCCAGCTTC
This sequence comes from Terriglobales bacterium, assembly GCA_050745565.1. Taxonomy (GTDB): domain Bacteria; phylum Acidobacteriota; class Terriglobia; order Terriglobales; family SCQP01; genus SCQP01. The sequence goes on from JBOGKJ010000181.1 coordinate 952, forward strand.
TACCACTTTCACCACCCCTACCTCCACCACCGCTGGGGTATGGCCATTGATCTCGACAGTTGCATCGGCTGCAACGCCTGCCAGGCCGCCTGCTACGCCGAAAACAATATCGCCGTCTGGGGCCGCTCCAGCCTGCTGTCGCACCGCGAGATGACCTGGATACGCGTCGAGCTCTACGAGGGCAGCCAGCGCAACCCCTCCACCCAGTTGAGCCCCGACTTGCGCTTCCTCCCCATCCCCTGCCAGCAGTGCGGCAACGCCCCCTGCGAGTACGTCTGCCCCGTGTTTGCCGCCTATCACACTGACGAGGGGCTCAACGGTCAGGTCTACAACCGCTGCGTCGGCACCCGCTACTGCTCCAACAACTGCATCTACAAGGTGCGCCGCTTCAACTGGTATACGCCGCAGTGGCCCTCCCCCCTCGACCAGCAGTTGAACCCGGCCGTCACCGTGCGCGCCAAGGGAATCATGGAGAAATGCTCGTTCTGCGTGCAGCGCATCGAGCAGGTCGAGCTCGACGCCCGCACCAACAAAACAGGAATTCCAGACGGCGCCATCCAAACCGCCTGCATGCAGACCTGCCCCACCAACGCCATCGTCTTCGGCGACCTGCTCGACCCCTTGAGCCGCGTGGCCCGGCTCTCGGCCGACCCCCGCGGCTACGGCCTTATGGCAGACGAAAACACTTATCCCGCCGTCACTTACCTGCGTAAGGTGAACTTCGACTTGAATGCCGGGCCCAGCTACGAAGGCCACGGCGGCGTCGGCTAGATCACCAATAAACAACAACCAATAACCGCCCCCCCATGGCCCAACGCAGCGAGCTCGAACCCGCCCGTTTTCGCTTGCGCGACATCAGCGAGGTGCTGCTGCGCCCGGTGCGCCGCCCGCCCAGCCTGCGCTCGATCATCGCCCTCGGCGTCGCCAGCTTGTGCACCGTGATCGGCGCCGCCGCCTGGGGACGGCAGATGTACATCGGCATGGGAGTCTCGGGCCTCGCCTGGCCCGTGATGTGGGCCATGTACATCACCTGCTTCGTGTTCTGGATCGGTATCGCCCACTCCGGCACCCTCATCAGCGCCATCCTCTACCTGTTCCGCGCCAAGTTCCGCCCCTCGTTCTCGCGCGCCTCCGAGGCCATGACGATCTTCGCCATCGCCACCGCCGGCCTGTTCCCCATCCTCCATCTCGGCCGCTCCTGGCGCTTCTACTGGGTCTTCCCCTACCCCAACGAGCGCCACCTGTGGGTCAACTTCCGCTCCCCGCTGGTGCTCGACATCTTCGCCATCTCCACCTACCTCACCGTCAGCCTTATCTTCTGGTACCTCGGCATGGTGCCCGACTTCGCCGAAATCCGCGACCGCTCGATCGGCTGGCGGCGCACCATCTACGGCATCCTCTCGCTCGGCTGGGTGGGCTCGCTGCGGCAGATGAACCCCTACCTGAAGCTCTATATCCTGCTTGCCGGCCTGGCCACGCCCCTGGTGCTCTCGGTCCACACCATGGTGTCGTGGGACTTCGCCCTCTCCCTCCTCCCCGGCTGGCACGAGGAGATCTTCCCCCCCTACTTTGTCGCCGGCGCCATCTTCAGCGGCCTCGCCATGGTCCTCACCCTCGTGATCCCGCTCCGCAGTTGGTTCCATCTGGAAGAGCACATCACCGTGGACCACCTCGAGGCGCTCGCCAAGCTCATCATTTTGACCTCGAGCATCGTCGCCTACAGCTACGCCAGCGAGTACACCATCGCCTGGTACTCGGGCGATACCTATGAGCGCACCGCCTACTGGCTGCGCGCCTTCGGCCATTATTGGAAACCGTTCTGGGCCATGAGCATCTGCAACGTGCTCGTCCCGCTGCTGTTTTTCTTCCGCCGCATACGCCGCAGCCTCGCCGGCCTGTTCATCGTTTCCATCTTCGTCAACATCGGCATGTTCCTCGAACGCCTGGTGTTGATCGTCACCACCCTCGCCTACAGCTTCATCCCCGGCGCCTGGGGACTGTGGCATCTCACCTGGGTCGAGGTCGCCATCGTCGTCGGCAGCTTCGGGTGGTTCATGACCCAGTTCCTGCTGTTCTGCCAGTTCGCCCCTGTGCTGCCCATCGCCGAAGTCAAGCGCGACGTGATCGAGGCGCGGCGCATGATCGCAAAATTCAACGCCGCCGGACTGCTGCCCGAACGCACCGCCGAGGAGGTGCAGCCCCGTGGCTAAAGGCCCCGTCCCCCAAGACGCCCCCGCGCCGCCGCCCGGGGCGCCGTTTGCCGGCGTCGCCGCCTCCTTCGACGACGAGCACCCCTGGCGGCGCGCGGCCGCCGAAGCCCGCGGCGCCGGACGCGAGTACGAGGCCTATGCGCCGTTTGCCGACGAAGAGGTCATGCGCGAAATGCGGCCGCACTCGACCGTCAACGTCGTCCGGCTATGGACCCTCCTCGGCGGCATCTTCGGCGGCACCTGCGCCTTCGCGATGACCATCTGGATGTCACGCAACTGGCCGCTGGTCGTGGGCGGCAAACCCATCGTCAGTTGGCCGCCGTTCATCTGCATCTGCTTCGAGATGACCGTGCTCTATGCCTCCTTCGCCTGCCTGGGCGCGTTACTGGTCAAGGCGCGACTGCCCCACCTGACGCTGGCGGCGGCTTACCGGCCTGAGTTCGGCCTCGACCACTATGGCCTGTTCCTGCCCTGCTGGCGCGAGGAGGCCGAGACACGGCGCGGCGAGCTCGAACGCGGCGGCGCCGAACGCACCTGGCTCGTGTTCAATCCCGACCGTGGCCGCCTCGCCCTGCCGTCAACGCTCGGCGAAGCCCGCGGCGACCGCGGCCCCGACTCCGGCCTCTGGCCCCGCCGCTATGACGAGGGCTGGTGGAACCGCGGCGGCGGCGACGACCCCCGCGACCGCCCCAACCACTAACCGACAACTGATAACCGACGACCAATAACCAACGACCAATGACCGAAGTCTTCTCCGTCCCCGCCGATATCGTCGCCCTGCGCGCCACCGCCACCCCGCGCGTCCGCCTCCTGCTGTGGATCCTGATTGCCATCGGTATCGCCACCTTCATCGGGCTCGCCCTCGTCAGCCAGCAGCGCCTCTGGTTCGGTTATTTGGCCAATTTCATCTTCTTCACCGGCCTCGCCCAGGTCGGCGTCGTCTGGGCCGCCGTCACCCGCGGCTGCAATGGACGCTGGGCCCGCCCGCTGCATCGCCTCGCCGAAGCCGAGGCCGCCGCCCTGCCGCTCAGCGTGCTGCTGTTCATCCCGCTCATGACCGCCCGCCGCACCCTCTACCCTTGGTGGGACCACCCCCCCGCGCGCAAACTGGTCTGGCTCAACCACAGCTTCCTGCTCAGCCGCGACCTGGCCATCGTCGTCATCATGGCCGCACTCAGCGTCTGGTTCCTCTACACCTCCGCCAAACCCGACCTCGCGCGTGATGCCGACGCCCTCACCGCCCGCGGCTCGATCGGCGTCCGCAAGGCCCAGCGGCGCCTGGCCTGGCTCTGGGTGGTGGTGGTGTTTTGCTTCTGTTATCTCTACTCGATCCTGGGCTACGACCTCAACGTCTCCCTCTACACCGGCTGGTACGACTACATCTACGGCTGGTTCTTCTTCATCTCCAACTGGTACGCCGGCTGCGCCCTGGTGGGGCTGCTCGCCGTCGTCTGGCGTAAACGGCTCAACGCCCGCCACATCATCACCGCCGACATCCTCCAGGACCAGGGCGAAATCACCTTCGCCTTTGCCATCTTCTGGGCCTACCTGTTCTGGACCCAGTTCATGGTCCTCTGGTACGCCAACCGCCAGGACGACATCTCCATCCTCATCCGGCTCTCCCAGCAGCATCCCTGGGTCACGCTCTCCTGGGTGACGCTGGCGCTGGGCTTTTTCCTGCCCTTCGGCTTCGGCCTCTCGCGCAGCTACAAGCGGCGCTCGGCCACCCTCGCCTACATCTGCTGCCTCACCCTCGCCGCCCAGTGGCTGCAGCAGAATCTCATCGTGGACGTCTCGCTCTGGCACCACGGTTTCCCTCCGCTCATCACCTCGGCGCTGCTCGGCTGCGGCTTCTGCGGCGCCTATGGGCTCTGCTACCTCTGGGCGCTCGAGCGCCTGCCGGCGTTTCCCGTCCGCGACCCGCTCCTGCATGAAGCGCTGGTGTGGTCGCCGCCCCGGCACTGATCCTCGACCATGGCCCGCCTGCCCCATCCCGACGACGAACAGGAGCGGAACCTCCGCCGCCTCGGCCGCTCCACGCTGCTCATCACCATCGTCGCGCTCGGCTTCCTCTGCTGGTGGCTCTACCAGGGCGTCGGCTTTTTTAAGGACGAAATGTCATTCAGCTCCGCCTATGGCCCCCGCAAAGTCCCGCGCGTCCCGCTCCCGGGCGGCACCGTCCCCCGCGACGGCATGGGCTTTGACCGCGCCCAGTTGGCGCTCGCCCCCCTCACCGTCGCCTACAACGCCGCGCTTGGCCGCAAGCTCTATCACGACAACTGCAGCTTCTGCCACGCCCCCTCGGGCCGCGGCGACGTCCCCGCCGGTATCGAGTACGATCCGCGGCCCCCCGACCTCAACGCCCTCGTGCCGCACCGCAGCGATCAGGAACTGTTCGCCGCCATCAGCAACGGCATGACCACCCCGGAGGTGGCCACCTCGCCGCCCCTCGGCCCGCGCTGGCACGAGTTCAAGCTCTACCTCGACGAAGCCTACCGCCGCCAACTCGTCGCCTACCTCCGCGCCACCTACGGCAGCGGCCGCGAACCCACCACCCCGCGCGCCACCGAAATCGCACACCCCGCCTACCACATCGTCGGCAACCCGAAAGCCGCCCCCGTAAAGGGCGGCAAGCAGGGAGGACACTGATGGCCTTCCAGTTCATCAACACCGAGCCGGGCTCCACCTGCCGCCGCTTCATCATCAGCGGCGCCTGGTGGTTCCTGGTCGCCACCGCCTACGGCCTGGTCGCCGCCACCGAGCTGGTTTCGCCCGAGCTGGTCAAGACGCGCTACCTGCTCTTCCCCCGCATCCGACCCATCCACGTCAACACCAACGTCTTCGGTTTCCTCTCCATGCTGCTCGTCGGCGGCATGATCTTTGCCTGCTGCCGCCTCAGTCGCACCGGGCTGTGGAGCGAGCGGCTCGGCAATTGGACCATGTGGATCTGGAATGCCGCCGTGGTCGCCGGCATCCTCACCCTCGCCGCCGGCTACACCCAGTCGCATGAGTACGCCGAATACGTCTGGCCCGTGGATCTGCTCATCCTCGCCGGCCTGCTGATGCTGACCTACAACATCCTCCGCACCCTGCGGCGGCGCAGCGAGCAACTGCTCTACGTCACCAACTGGTACCTGGTCGGGGCCCTGGTCGCCACCTTGATCGTCTACGTCCTCGGCAACGTCATGTGGCACCCCATCCACGGCGCTCTCTACGGCATGACCGACGCCGAATGGAGCTGGTTCTACGCCCACAACATCTTCGGCACCTGGGTCACGCCGCTCGGCCTCGGCCTGTGCTACTTCTGGATCCCGCGCGAAAGCGACCAGCCCCTCTACAGCCACACCCTCAGCCTCATCGGCTTCTGGCCCTACTTCGCCTTCTACCTCCAGGTCGGCACCCATCACCTGATCGAAGCCCCCGCCCCCGCCTGGCTGAAGCTTATCGCCGAGGTCAATAGCGCTCTGCTGCTGATTCCGGTCTTCGCCTTTTTGACCAACCAGTGGATGACGCTGCGCGGCAAGTGGTGGCGCATCCCCGATTCCATCGTGCTGCGCTTCGTGTTCGCCGGCACCGTGTTCTACTTCTTTACCTCGGTCGAGGGCACCCTCCTCGCCACCCCCTCGGTCGAACGCATCACCCACTTCACCAACGTCGTGGTCGGCCACAGCCACCTCGGCCTGCTCGGCTTCACCGGCTTCATCGCCTGCGGCGCCGGCTACGGAGCGCTGCGCGAAATGTACGGCGAGATCTGGAGCGAGCGCCTCGCCAGCCTGCAGTACTGGCTGATGTTGATCGGCATCGTCGGCTTCACCCTCGTGCTCGACGACGCCGGCTTCATCCAGGGCAACGCCTGGCGCAACGGCGAGGTCGTCTACCGCGTCCTGCCCGAACTCATGAACGACTACACCATGCGCGCCATGCTGGGCTGCTTCATCGTCACCGGCGCCGCCATCCAACTCTATAACTACTGGCGCACCGTGCAGCTCCACAAACAACCCCAGCCCCTCGTCCTCTCCCTCGAGGAGGCCACGGCGGAACCCTAACCGTCATCCCACGATCAGCCCTCACCGGCTAACGGCTAACGGCTAATCGCTACCTGCTTTATGGCCATGACCCCCAGAAATGTCGGCCTCGGCATCGCCATCGTCGCCGCCACCGCCTGCGCCTGCGTGCTGTTCCTTCCCGCCCTGACCGCCCCGGTGCGCGGCTCCAACATCTGGCGCCCCCGCACCATGCTGGAAAATCAGGGCCGCGGCATCTATGTCCGCAACGGTTGCATCGGTTGCCACACCCAGTACATCCGTCCCAGCGACTGGAACTACACCCAGATGCGCGTCTCCCAGCCCGGCGACTACATCGCAGATTCGCCCCACCTGCTGGGCTCGGAACGCACCGGCCCCGACCTCTCCCAGGAAGGCGGCATGCACCCGGACGACTGGCACGTCGCCCACTTCACCGACCCGCGCTTCACCCGGCCGGTGTCCATCATGCCCGACTTCGGCTTCCTCTCCCCGCCCAACCTGAACGCGCTCATCGCCTACGTCCAGTCGCTGGGCTTCAAAATGGCCGACGCCCGCATGGCCCGCCAACGCTATTGGAAAACGCAATTGCTCGCCGCCTACCACCGCGGCGAAGACTACAACGCCGATTTCCTCGCCTCCCACGTGCCCCCGCAATGGATGCACCTGCCCAATCCCTATCCCCCCACCGAAGCTTCGCTCGCCCGCGGCCAGTTCGTCTACCAGCAGGAGTGCATCTGGTGCCACGGCGAGGTCGGCGACGGCAACGGCCCCGCCGCAGCCGACCTCAACCCCAAGCCCTTCAATTTCACCCTCCTCAAACGCCACGCCTGGTCCGGCGGCATGCTCTATTACCAGATCATGAACGGCATCACCGGCAGCGCCATGCCGTTCTTCAAGGAAGACCTCGAGTCTGCCAAAATCTGGGACGTTTCCAACTTCATCGCCGTCAACTTCATCGGCAAAGGTATTGACTCCAACGCCCGCGACAACGGCATTGACGCCGCCCTCGAAGCTGCCCGCGTGCCCGGCAAAACCGAGCCCCCCTATCTCGGCCCCATCCCCCCGCCCGTGAACTTGAACATCCAAAACTACACCTGCTGCCCCAAACTCCCCCCGCACCCTGGCCATCGGCCAGGAGGCAACTATTGACGGGCGCGGGCCCCTGCCCGGCTACGCCGCGCATCATGCTTGGGCTCGCGCCGGCCCGGGGCCCGGCGAGCCCAAGCCGGCGCGAGCGGCATCGTTGGAGGGGGGGCCGCGTCGCTTCGTTTGCCGGGAGCGGTGAAAGCGCCAGTGGCGCTTTCGCCGCTCCCGGCAAACCAAGCGGCGCGGACCCGCGAGGCTCGCGCCGGCTTGGGCTCGCCGGGCCCCGGGCCGGCGCGAGCCCAAGCGGGATGCCCGGCGCTGCGAGCGTCTCAGCGAGCAGGGGCAGGGGCCCGCGCCCGTCACTGTCGCCTGCAGTTCCCCCCGCTGTTCACTTTTTGTGTGGAGCGAGGCTCTTCAGCTCCATGTCGGCGCGGCGGCGGGCTTCGCT
>JBOGKJ010000182.1:0-22477 GCA_050745565.1 Terriglobales bacterium
GTACTGCACCACGTCCGAGGGCCATTGGTTGGCCTCGGCCAGCAGCACGCGGTCGCCGCCGTAGCGCGCCTCCACCTGGCGGCGCAGCTCGCGCAGGAAGGCGTGGGTCTCGGGGAGGTTCTCGCAGATGGTGCTTTCGCGCTCGAAAAGATAGGGGACGGCGTCGCAGCGGAAGCCGTCGAGGCCGAGATCGAGCCAGTGAAAGACAACGTCAATCATGGCCTGGCGGACGGCGGGCTCGTCGTAGTTGAGGTCGGGCTGGTGGCCGTAGAAGCGGTGCCAGAAATAGGCGTTGGCGACCGGATCCCAGGTCCAATTGCTGACTTCGGAGTCGGTGAAGATGATGCGGGCCTCGGGATAGCGGTGGGGCTGGTCGCTCCAGACGTACCAGTTGCGATAGGAGGAGTCGGGCGAGCTGCGGGCCTGCTGGAACCAGGGATGCTGGTCGGAGGTGTGATTCAGCACCAGGTCGGCGAGCACGCGCATGCCCCGGTCGTGGGCCTCGTCGAGGAACTCGCGGAAATCGTCGAGGCTGCCGTAGTCGGCGGCGACGGTTTCGAAGTCGGCGATGTCGTAGCCGTCGTCGCGCAGTGGCGAGGGATAGAACGGCAGCAGCCAGATGCAGTCGACGCCAAGCCACTGCAGATAATCGAGTTTGTCGGTGAGGCCGAGGAAGTCGCCGATGCCGTCGCCGTTCCAGTCGGAGAAGGCGCGCACGGGGGCTTCGTAAAACACGGCGTTCTTGAACCAGAGCGGGTCGTGAGTGGGCATGGGTCAGGAGCGCAGAGAAGCGGCGAGTTCCGCCGCCGGGCTGAAAGCCGGCGACGGCGCGGGGGTGGGGTGACGGGGGAGGGTGACGGTGAACGTGGTGCCCTCGCCGGGGTGGCTGGCGACATCAATGCGGCCCTGGTGCAGCTTGACCACGGAGAGGGCGAAGTAGAGGCCGAGGCCGGTGCCGAACTCGCGGCCGGAGAGCGGGTTCTGGATGCGGTTGAATTTCTGGAACAGGCTGGCCAGCTTGTCGGCGGGAATGCCGACGCCTTTGTCGCTGACCTCGACCGTGATCTCGTCGCTGGAGGCGCGCCAGCGCAGGTGGATCTCGCCGCCCTCGGGAGTGTACTTGATGGCGTTGTCGAGCAGGTTGGCAAAGACCTCGCGCAGGCGGACGGCATCGCCCTCAACGATGGCCTCGGCGCCGCCGGGCGCGAGCGCCAGCTTCTGGTGGTAGCGCGCGGCGCGGCCCTGGAACTCGGCGGCGAGGGAGGCGAGGGTATCGGCGAGGTTGACCGGCTCGGTGCGCAAATGCAGCGAGCCCTGTTCGAGGCGGCTAATGTTGAGCAGGTCATTGACGAGCGCAATCAGCCGCTCGTTGCTGTCATAGGCGCGACGCAGATAGTTTTGCTGCTCAGCATTGAGCGGCCCCAGCACCTGTTCGAGCAGCAGCGCCAGCACACCCTTGACGCCGCTCATGGGGGTGCGCAACTGGTGGCTGGCGATAGAGATGAACTCGTTTTTCATGCGGTCCACCTCGCGCTCCTGGCTGGCGTCGCTGAAGACGACGATGCAGCCGCTGACGCCGCCGTGCTCGTCGGGCACGGGAGCGGCGGAGATGGTGACCGGCAGGCGGCTGCCGTCGCGGCGGATCAGGGTGAGGTCGCGGAGGAAGCGCAGGGTGCGGCCCTCGGCCATGGCCTGGAGCACCGGATCGGGACGCAGCGCGGGCTGGCCGGCGTGCTCCTCGCTGAGATGGATGAACTGCCCGTAGGGCTGGCGTAGCACGCCGGCGGCGTCCTCGCCGGTGAGGGCGCAGGCGGCGCGGTTGAACTCGATGATGCGGCCTTCCCGGTCCACGGCGAACACGCCGTCGCCGATGCTTCCGAGCAGCGCTTCGGTCTTGGCGCGGCCGCTTTCGACCTCGCGGTTGTAGCGCTGGTAGAAGCGGAAGGCGGAGCGCAGCAGCAGGCCGGTGGCAACGGCGAGCAGGAAAATGATGACGGCGATGAAGGCCAGCTTGTCGTAGAAGACGCGGTAGATGTAGAAGCCGAAGCGCACCGGGCGGATCAGCAGCAGGGCCATGCGGACCTCCGGCAGCGGGGCGTAGCTGATGGCATGGCTTTCAAACTGGATGGCGGTGACGTACTCGCCACTGCCGCTGTGGCCGGCGAGGGCGAGTTGGGCGGCGGGGAGAGAGGCGAGTTGGGCGGGGGTAAACGGCCCCTGGGGGGGGCCGGCGACCATTTGGCCGGAGGCGTTGAGGAGGTAGAGGTAGCGGTTGGCGCCGAGGTTGATCTGGCCGATCCAGTCCTGGACGACGGCGGAGGGCAGGGCGCCGGTGAGCACGCCGTAGGCGGTGGCGCTGGGGGCGGGGACAGCGGAATGGTGGGCGCCGGGGCGGGGCACCGGAGCGGGAAGCGGGAATGCGACCGGCAGGGCGAACACCAGGCGGGCGGGGAGGGTGGCGGTGGGCGCCAGCAGGGGCGAGAGCGAGGGTTTGCCGGCAAGCGTGCTTTGAAACCAGGCGGGCAGAGCGGGGGCGGCGAGCGCGGTGGGGACGCCGGAGGCGGGGGCGGAAGCAAGCAGATTGCCGGTGGCGTCATAGAGGGCGACGGCGCTGAATTCGGGCCGGCGGCGGCGCAGGCGGGCGAGGTTGTCGGCGGCGGCGGCCTGGGCCCGGGCGAAATCGCGCGCGGCGGCCAGCGATTTTGAGGGTGCCAGCTCGCCGGCCAGCACCCGTTGAAGCGCGGTCTCATCGGCGGCGGCGGCGAGCGCGTCGCTCTCGCTGCGGAAGTCGGTGCGCAGGAGGCTGACGGCGGAATCACGGCCGTGCAGGTCGGCGCTGGCGGCATCCGCCTTGGTATTGCGGATGCTGGTGGCGACGATGTAATAGGTCAGCAGCAGAATGGGGACGAAGGTCAGGATGACGAAGATGGCGATGGAGCGCGCCACCGAGGCGGTCAGCCAGCGCAGCCGGGCCTCGGCGCGGGCGCTGATGGCGCGGCGCAGTCGGCTCCAGATGGCGGCCAGCATCATCTCAGCCGCCGGTGTGGGCGCCGCGGCAGACGGTGCAGCGCAGCCGGGCGCGGAAGCTGCGCGACCACGGATCGGAGAAATCGCCGTCAAGCTGCAGTTCCAGCTCGCCGCCGCAGCGGCTGCAGCGGTAATCGCGCGGGTAGCCCAACAGCGAGGCCAGCGCGCCGGCATCGGCCGCGGCCGCCTCGACTCGCAGGCGGAAGCTGGCGATGGGGCGGCGGCCGGGGGCGGATTCGAGCAGTTGGCGGACGCGCGCCACCACGTCGGCGGGCGCGACTTCGGATTTGACCAGGTAGTCAGTGGCGCCCAGGCGCGCAGCCTGGTGCTTGTCCATGTGCTGGCTGAGGTTGGTGAAAAGCACCACCGGGGTGGCGAGGAAGCGGCGGTCGGCCCGCAGCGACTTCAGCACTTCGAGGCCGCTCAGATCGGGCAGCATGATGTCGAGCAGGATCAACTGCGGCGGGGTGAGGCGGGCGTTGCGCAGCGCGTCGCGCCCGGTGGCGGCCTGGGTGACGAGGTAGCCCTCGTGCTCGAGGCGGCGGGCGTAGGTGTCGCGGATGAGATCTTCATCCTCGACGATCAGGATGGGGAGGTTCGTGGCCATGTTCAGGCTTTTGCCGGCTGGGTGGCGCGGCGGGAGCGGCCGTTGACATAGGCGTCGATTTCAGCGCGCAGCACGGTGGCGGCGCGGGCGCTCCAGGGACCGGCGGGCAGCGGGCGGCCATCGAGGTGAGATACGGGCTGAACCTCGCGGGTGCTGGAGGTGATGAAGACTTCCCCGGCCGCCTCCAGCGCCGCAGTCGTCAGTACCGCCTCCCGCACCGGCAGGCCGTGGCGCGGGCCGGCTTCGAGCAGCACCTTGCGGCTGATGCCGGCGAGGGCGCCGGAGCTGAGCGGCGGGGTGAGTAATGCGCCCCCCTGCTCCAGGAAGATGTTGGCGGAGGTGCACTCGGCCACCTCGTCGCGCTCGTTGAGCAGCAGACAATCGTCGCAGCCGCGGGCGTGGGCGCGCTCGACCAGCACCAGATTGTGCGACCAGGTGAGAGTCTTGGTGCCGGCAAGCGGGGCGGCGGCATGGCGGCCATGGGGCTGGAGCAGCAGGCGCGCGGTCGAGCCCCAGACGCGCAACGGCAGCGTGAACAGCAGCAGGTCGGTGGGCTGGGCCGCCCGAGCCGAGACCAGACCGCCCTCGTTGCGGACCAGGTAGAGGCGGAGCACGGCCTCGTGGGCCTGGTTGCGCTCGACGAGAGCCTCGATGCCAGCTACGAGCGCGTCCCACAGCGGCGCTACCTCGACCTGGAGCCGCTCGCCATCATGCAGCAGGCGGGCCCAGTGGTCTTCCAGCGCGAACGGCACGCCGCGATAGATGCGCAGCGTGCTGAACAGCCCCCAGCCGGTCAGCAGCCCGGCCTGCAGCGGCGAGAGGGCGAGCGAGGCGCAGGGCACCAGTCGGTCGTTATGCCACGCGAAGGGATGGACGGCGCTCATGCTGGCGGCTCCAATCTAGAGTACCGCCACTTGCTGGTGGTTGGCGCGGGCCCCACGGCAGCTTCGCCGCGCGCCCCGCTTACGCGCCACCGGAGTGCACCTCAGACCACACGCCCACCCCGCGCAGCCCCGAGCCAAAATAAGCGGGATGGCCGGCGCAGCCGGCCGAGGCCCGCGCCAGTAAATAGATGCTAAGCTGTTGGGCATGTTCGAAGAAGACAAGTCGCCTCAGCCGGCAGTCGCAGCGGGATTCAACAAGGCGGCCGGCATCGTGCTCTGGGTGGTAGTGATCGCGGCCGTGGCCGGCGGCTTCTTCTGGGTGCGGCAGCAGAACCAGGCGCTGACAAAGCGGTTGGCGGCATTGGAGCAGCAATCGAGCACGCAGACCGCCAACCTGCGCGTGCTGCAGGACCGCCTGCACCTTTCGACGGCGGCGCTCGACCGGCTACGGGCGACGTCCTCCGACGTACAGCAAAAAGTCACCCGGGCGCAGGCGCAGCTGGCCACTACGCAGCGCCAGGCGCAGACGCTCGCGCAGCAGCAGCAGCAGGCGGCCTCCGATCTGGCCAACGCGCAGCAGCAAACCGGCCAGCAGTTGGGCGCCATTAACGGCCAGATCACCGGCGTCAAAGGCAATGTTGCCACCAACCAGAAGGCAATTGCCTCCACCCAGGCCGAGCTCGAGGCCACGCAGGCCCAGCTCAAGTCCACCATCGGCGACCTGGGCGTGCAGAGCGGTCTTATCGCCACCACACACGACCAGCTCACGGCGCTCGAAAAGCGCGGCCAGCGGGCCTACTTCGAGTTCAAGCTCACCAAAACAAAACAGCCGGTGCGCGTGGGTGCGATCGGACTGCGGGTGACGAAGATTGACGTGAAGCACGCGCGCTACACGCTCGAAGTTTACGCCGACGACGCTCGGGTGGAGAAGAAGGACAAGACGCTGAACGAGCCGGTGCAGTTCTACGTAGGCAGCGGTCACGCGCTCAACGAGCTTGTGGTTTACCAGATGGACAAGCACACGCTGATCGGCTATCTTTCGGCCCCCAAGTTCCCGGCGGCGGCCCCGCAGCGCTGAGCGGCGGCGCCGGGTAGCGTTCAGCGCGGCGCGGGCTGGAGGATCTGGCGCCAGAGTTGCGAGACGACGGCGAGGGGCAGGCCAATGACGTTGGAGTACGAGCCTTCGATGCGGGGGATGAAGCGGCCGGCGAGGCCCTGGATGGCGTAGGCGCCGGCCTTGTCGCGGGGTTCGCCGCTAGCGACCATGGCGGCGATGTCAGCGGGCTCGAGCGGATCGAACCAGACCAGAGTGCGATCGAGGGCGGTGCGCACGTCTGGGCCGCGGCGCAGGGCGACGCCGGTCAGCACCTCGTGGCAGCGACCGGAGAGGCGGCCGAGGATGCGCGCCGCATCGGCATCGTCGCAGGGCTTGCCGATAATTTCGCCGGCGAGGACGACAATGGTGTCGGCGCCCAAAACCACGGTGTCGCGACCGGCGGCGGGGGCGACGGCGGCGGCTTTGGCGCACGCCAGGCGCAGGACATATTCGGCGGGCGGCTCGTCGGGCAGCACGCGTTCGTCCACGTTGGCGGGGGCGACACGAAACTGGAAGCCGGCGGCCAGCAGCAGCTCGCTGCGGCGCGGCGAGGCCGAGGCCAGCACCAGTTCTGGCCCTGATGTCATGCGTGGCGTCCGTTGATGGGCGCGGGCGCCGGCGCGGCGGCGCCCGGTTGAACCCCGCTGGCGCCCGCGCCGCCGGGGCCATCGTTGGCGCCGGCGCGGTGGAAGCCGCGCCAGGCAAGCCAGCCGTACAGCGGCACATACTCGACCCACACCAGCCAGGGGTGCGGGCCGAGGGCATAGGCGGCCAACACGGCGACGCTCAACCAGATCCAGCCCGGATCAGGAAAGATCGCCACCAGCGGCAGCAGCCAGAGCATGTGCCAGGGCGGCAACTGAGGCATCACCAGCAACAGCGTGCTCACAATCAGGAAACCGGCGCGCAGCGGCGGAAGCCGCCGCCAGCCGGCCGCCACGATGGCGGCAATCACCGCAGTTGCCGATAGCACGGCGGCGCCCGTCGATCCGCCCACGGACCAGAGCGCCCAGAGGCTGGCGTTAAACGGGGCCGCGGCCCGGGCGTGGGCGCGGATGTTGTCCGCCATACGGGCCAGCGCCAGGTGCTGGCTGTAAAACAGGTAGGGCAGGGACAACAGCGCCGGCCACACCACCAGCCAGGCCAGCGTGCTGCGCCAGCGCCGGCCCGCCGCCTGCAGCAGCCGCGGCGCCAGCGCCAGTGCATACCACTGGGTCATCGCGGCGGTGGCCAACAGAATGCCCGCGATGCGGGGCCGGTATTCGGCCATGTACAGCAAAGCCAGCAGCAGCAGCGCCGCCACCGGCTCGATGTGGCCGGCTCCGGCGACCTCGAAAACCGCCAGTGGCGACCAGGCATAGATCACCACCCAGGCGGCGGGCAGCCGGCGCGACTTCAGCACCCGCAACAGCAGTAGCAGCACCAGCAGGTCGAATACGACGAAGAGCAGTTTTTGCGAGCGCAGGCCGGCGGACCAGTCGTAGGACCAGTGGAACAGCAACTCCGCCGCCGGCGGGTGAAAACCGGCCATCGCGGGCTCCGGAATCGGGGTCGAGCCGGGCGGCCGAATGGGGCGGAACAGGCTGTTGTCAGGCGCGTAGGCGTAGGGGTTGAAGCCGAGGTGTTGGATGTAGCCGTCCCAGCGGAAGCGCCACAACTGACGAGAGAACGACGGGGTGACAGGCAGCAGCGTGATGCGGAACACCACCGCGGCCAAAAGGACAAAGCGCAGCGTCCGGCGGGAGATCGGCGTGCGGCCGCGTAGGACAACCGTCACCGCGATCAAGTAAAATAAGGCTGCAGCGGCAAGCCACACCAGCAGTCCAGCGGGTGGTGCGCCCGCCGGCCGCCGCAGCAGCGCGACGAAGGTCACTTCGAGCAATATGCCCAAAGCGAAGAGGATATGGAGTGGCCTGGGGCGGGAAATGCCGATCGTCACCGGTAGTTACTATAGCGTAGCCGCTGGGTTGGCGTGGCTGGCGCCGCAGTCGGCGCAAAACCCGATTCTGCGCTACATCCACACGCAACTGCTGAACCCGACGTTCACGGTGGGCAAGGCCAACCTGCCGCTGTACCAGGCCAACGCGTTTGACCTGAGTCTGTTGATTCCCTACTTCCTGGTACTGGCGATTCTGGCCTTTTACGGCTTCCACCGCTACAGCCTGGTGTTTCTCTATTACCGTTACCGCAAGCGCGAGATGCAGGCGCCGGCGCACCGGTTTGCGGAGCTGAACCAGCCGCTGCCGCGCGTGACGGTGCAGCTTCCGATCTACAACGAACAGTTCGTGGTCGAGCGGCTGGTGGAGTCCATCTGCCGGCTGGAGTACCCGCGCGACCGGCTCGACATCCAGCTCCTGGACGATTCCACCGATGAAACTCAGGCGGCGGCGCGCGCCGTGGTGGAACGGTTCGTGGCGCGCGGCGAGCCGATTGCATATCTGCACCGTACCAACCGGCACGGTTACAAGGCGGGCGCGCTCGACGAAGGAATGCATTCAGCCGCGGGCGAGCTGATCGCGATCTTCGACGCCGACTTCGTGCCACCGGCGGATTTTCTGCTGCGGACGGTGGACTACTTCACCGATCCCGGGCTGGCGATGGTGCAAACGCGCTGGGGCTATATTAACCGCGACTACAGTTGGCTGACCCGGGTGGAGGCCATTCTACTCGACGGCCACTTCATCATGGAACACGGCGGGCGGCACCGCGCCGACCTGTTCTTCAACTTCAACGGCACCGCCGGCGTCTGGCGTAAGCGCGCCATCGAGGAAGCCGGCGGCTGGGAACACGACACGCTGACTGAGGACACCGACCTCAGCTACCGCGCCCAGTTGAGCGGCTGGAAATTCGCCTATCTGCCGCAGGTGGAATGCCCGTCGGAACTGCCAGTGGAGATGAACGCATTCAAGGTGCAGCAGGCGCGGTGGGCGAAGGGACTGATCCAGGTCTCGAAGAAAATCCTGCCGCGGCTGTTTCGGCGCGACGACATTGACTTGCACCACAAAATTGAAGCCTGGTGCCACCTGACCAACAACATCAGTTACCCGCTGATGATCGTGCTGTGCACGCTGCTGCTGCCGGCCATGATCGTGCGCTTTTACCAGGGGTGGTTTCAGATGTTGTACATTGACCTGCCGTTGTTCATCGCCTCGACCTGTTCAATCTCGTCGTTTTACGTGGCCTCGCAACGGGAGCTGTTTCCGGGGCGCTGGTACAAAACGCTGTTGTACATGCCGCTGGTCATGGCCATCGGCATCGGCCTGACGGTCACCAACACCCAGGCGGTGCTGGAGGCGCTGCTCGGCATCAAGACCAGTTTCAAGCGCACGCCCAAGTTCAGGATCGAAAGCCGCAACGACAGCGCGGGGGCAGCGGCAAAGCGGAAGTACCGGCGCAAGATCGGCTGGTCGCCCGTGGTGGAACTGGCGCTCGGGGGTTTGTTCGCGTGGGTGGCGGTGTACGCCTGGCAGATGGAAAACTACCTGACCATTCCGTTCATCCTGTTGTTCGTGGCGGGCTATTGGGTGACGGGGTGGCTGTCGATTTTCCAGGGGCGGTTGCCGGGGCCAAAACGCGCGGTCGGCGCCGAATCGGCCACGGAAGCGGCGGCCGCGGCGGCGGATTAAGAGGCCAGAGCGGGCGGTTCTGCGAGTCCGCGCAGGGGGTGAGTGAGGCCGGGAGCCCGCGTGCTAATAAAGCCGGAAGTTGACTTCGATTTCGGCCATCACGGCCACGGGCTTGCCGTTTTTGTCGCGGGCGGGGCGGAAGCGCCACTTCAGTACGGCTTCGATCGCTTTCTGATCAAGGCCGAGGCCCAGGGGTTGAACCACCTTGGCATGGCCGACGCTGCCATCGGCGTTGACGATTACGTCCACGATGCAGGTGCCCTGGAACTTGGCCTTGCGCGCGGCATCGGAGTACTCCGGCTGCGGCTGATAAATCAGCACCGGGGAGGTGACGCCCGTGCCCGTGCCGCAGGGGCCGCTGGTGCAGGTGCCGCCGACTTCACCGTTGCCGACGCCACCGGAGCCCGTGCCACTTCCCGCGCCGGCGCCAGGAGGGCCGGAGACGGGCCCAACGGAGCCGAACGCCGGGGCGGTGAGGGCGTCCTGCAGCGGGATTAGGGCGGTGGGGGCCACGACGGTCTGGGTCCGCGGGGTCTGCAGCTTGAGCGTGGGCCTGATCACCGGAGCCCCACCGCCGGCCAAGTGGTGCATCACCGGCATGGGGGGTGCGGTGTCAGGGGTATAGATATTGACGACTTCGGCGGCTTTCTTGATCTGCATCCGGACCGGACGCCAGAACGGCAGCATCAGGATTCCGAGAATCGCAACATGCAGGCCCGCCGAACCCAACCGGCTGCGCAGCGACCGGGGCGGAGCCCAGATGTCCTTCACCGGAATGGGCTTGGATTCCAGCGTCAATTCCGGCGGCTTTTCGCGGCGCAGGAAGTCCTTGAGGTCGTTAATGAACGAGCGCCAGCCGGATTCGTGCTCCAGCAGAAAACGAGACTCGAAGTCGGGCTTGGGAGGCAGATCCGCCATGATGAAAATGCCCTAAACGGCTTGGCCCCCGATGGAGCGCTTCCCCATGCAGCTTAATACGAAGTCTACCACGTCAGGGTTGCGGCCTCGTTGCAAGATTCTGAGCCCCCCTACTGCGTGTAAAGACTGGGATGCGGAGAGCGCGGTTTCATTCCCGACATTAAAAAAGCCGAGCCGAGCGGGCCAGTATAATGAAAACGTGGGCGCTTCGAGCTTTAAAGCGACCGTGAACTTGCCACAAACGCCCTTCCCGATGAAGGCGAACCTCCCGACCGCCGAGCCGGGCTGGCTGAAGCATTGGGCCGAGTTGGATCTGTACGCACGGATCCGGCAGAGCCGGAAGGGCAAGCCCGTGTTTCTGCTGCACGACGGGCCCCCATACGCCAATGGCGCCATCCATCTGGGCACGGCTCTGAACAAAGTGGTCAAAGACCTGATTGTCAAATCCAAGACCATGGCCGGGTTCGATTCACCCTACGTGCCCGGCTGGGACTGCCACGGGCTGCCCATCGAGATCAAAGTTGACCAGGAACTAGGGCCGCAAAAAGCCGGGCTGAGCACGGTCGAAATCCGGGAGCATTGCGAGGCGTATGCCCGCCGGTACGTGGGGCTGCAGCGGCAGGGCTTTGAACGGCTAGGGATTTTCGGCGACTGGGCACGGCCTTACCTGACGCTGAACCCGGATTACGAGGCGGCAATCGCCGAGCAATTGCTGACGTTTATCCAGAAGGGCTATGCCTACAAGGGCCTGCGGGCGGTCTACTGGTGTATCCACGACCGGACGGCGCTGGCCGAAGCCGAGGTGGAGTACAAAAACCACGTCAGCCCGACCGTATGGGTGCGCTATGCCTACCGCGCGGGCAAGCTGCCGGCGGGGGTGAGCGCCGTCAAGCTCAACGCACTAGTCTGGACCACCACGCCCTGGACGCTGCCGGCCAGCATGGCCTTGGCGCTGCACCCCGAGCTGGAATACGCGGTGATGCCCCACCGCGACGGCCAGAACTATATTGTGGCCACCGCCAGACTCGAGGCGGCCTCGGATGCGATTGGCGCCGCCTGGAACATAGCGGACGCTAGTGCCCGGTTCTACGGCCAGGAGCTGGAAGGGGCGCAGTTCGGCCAT
This sequence comes from Terriglobales bacterium, assembly GCA_050745565.1. Classification (GTDB taxonomy): domain Bacteria; phylum Acidobacteriota; class Terriglobia; order Terriglobales; family SCQP01; genus SCQP01. The sequence goes on from JBOGKJ010000182.1 coordinate 11,282, forward strand.
CCGTGGCTGGACCGGGAAGAGCCAATCGTAATGGCGGACTACGTCACTACGGATCAGGGCTCCGGCATCGTTCACACGGCTCCGGGACACGGGGCGGAGGATTTCGCGACCGGCGAAAAGTACAAGCTAAAAGTGCTGTGTCCGGTGGACGCCGAGGGTCGGTTCTTTGGGCCGGAAACGGCGCCCTTTACCGGAGCGCAGATTTTTGAGGCGAACCCGGCGATTGTGGAGCACCTGCGGCAGCAGGGGGCGCTGGTGGCGGAAGCGCCGCTGACGCACAGCTATCCGCACTGCTGGCGCTGCCATAACCCGATCATTTTCCGGGCGACCGAGCAGTGGTTTATCGGGCTGGACCGGGCCCCTGCGGGCGGCGGTGGAAGCCTCAGGGAGCAGGCGCTGGCAGCGATCCGAGGCGTGCGGTGGATGCCGGAGTGGGGGCAGGAACGCATCAGCCAGATGGTCGGCGGGCGGCCGGACTGGTGCATTTCGCGGCAGCGGGTGTGGGGGGTGCCGATCCCTGTGCTGGCGTGCGCGCGCTGCCATCAGTATCTGCGGGACGCGGACACGGACCGGCGGATTGTGGCGATGTTTGCCGAACACGGCTCCAACAGTTGGTTCACGCGGCCGGTGGGCGAGTTCCTCGGGGCGGGGGCGCGCTGCGGCGGGTGCGGCGGCAGTGAGTTCGTGCGCGAGAACGACATTGTGGACGTATGGTTCGAGAGCGGCTGCAGCCAACGGGCGGTGCTGGGCAATGTTGGCGCGGATCCCGGCGCGGCTCGGCCGCGCGACCCGCTGACGCACGCGCCGGACCGGGGGCTGCCGTTTCCGGCCGACCTGTATCTGGAGGGCGGCGATCAGTACCGGGGCTGGTTCCAGAGTTCCTTGCTGGTGGCGGTGGGCACGCGTGGCGCGGCACCCTACCGGCAGGCGCTGACGCACGGCTGGGTGGTGGATGCCGAAGGGCACACGATGCACAAGTCGCTGGGGAACGCGATTGAGCCGGACGAGATCGTGAGCCAGTATGGGGCGGAGATCCTGCGCATCTGGGTGGCGTCAAGCGATTACCGGGAGGAGGTGAGCCTGTCGCCGGCGCTACTGGAGCGGCTGGCGGAGGCTTACCGCAAGGTACGCAACACGTTTCGCTACATGCTGGGGAACCTGGCCGGGTATCAACCGGGGCGGGACGCGGTGAAATGGGCGGAGATGGAGAGCCTGGACCGGCACATGCTGCGGCGGACGGCGGCGGTGGCGGCGGAAGCCGCGGGCGATTTCGAGGCGTACGCGTTTCACACGGGCTGGCGGCGGCTGCTGGATTTCTGCGCGGTGGAGTTGAGCGCGTTTTACTTCGACGTGCTGAAGGACCGGCTGTACACGTCGGCGCCGCTGAGCCGGCCGCGGCGGAGCGCGCAGACGGCGCTGGCGCGGATGCTGGACGCGCTGGTGCGGGTGCTGGCGCCGGTGCTGCCGTTCACCTGCGAGGAAGTGTGGGCGGCGATGGCGGTGGCGGGGCTGCGCGCGTCGGGCGCGCCGGGGAACGAGAGCGTCCACCTGCAAACCTATGCGGAGGGGCGGGCGTGGCTGGCCGAGGACGAGACCGGGGCGGAGGAGGAGGCCGGCTGGGAGCGGCTGTTGTGGTGGCGGGCGGAGGCAATGAAAGCGCTGGAGGCGGCGCGGGCGCAGAAGCGCATTGGGGCGGGGCTGGAGGCGAAGCTGGTGCTGCGCGCGGCGGAGCCGGACGCGGCGCTGCTGCGGCGGGAGGCGGGGAAACTGGCGGGGTTGTACATTGTTTCGCAGGTGGAAGTCCGGGAGCAGGAGCCGGGTGGGGCGGCGGTGGAAGTGCTGCCGGCGCTGGGGGCCAAATGCGCGCGCTGCTGGAACTATTCCCTGGCTGTGGGCAGCATGGAAGGCTATCCGGAGTTGTGTGACCGGTGCGCGGAAGCGTTGAACACGATCGGCGCGGCGGCGGCAAGGTGAGCGAGGAAGCATGAGCGAGCGGCGTCCAGCGGTATGGCGTTATGTGGCAGCGGGGTTGGCGGTGTTCGTGGCCGACCAGATCTCGAAGGGCATCATTGACCGGCTGCCGGAGGATTTTGACCACAGCGTGATACCGGGCCTGTTCCGCATCATTCACGCCGAGAATCCCGGAGTGGCGTTCGGGTTTTTCCAGTACGCCTCACCGGGATTCCGGGATGCGCTGATTGCGGCCTCGAGCGCGGCGCTGCTGGTGGTGCTGGCGTTGCTGTGGCGCAGCCGGCAGACCGAGCGCACCGGCTACGCCATGGCGCTGATCGTGGGCGGGGCGTGCGGCAACCTGCTGGACCGCGTGCTGCACGGCAAAGTGGTGGATTTCCTGTTGTTCTATCTGGGCGGGCACAGTTGGCCCGTGTTCAATCTGGCCGACAGCGCCATTGTGGCGGGGGCGGCGCTGCTGGTATGGGAGATACTACACGAACGGCGCGCAGAAGCCGCGCCTGTGCCGGCGCCGCAAGCCGGCATTTCATCGGCGGACTGAGGACTGATGTTTCCGATATTGTTGCACATTGGCAGCTACACCCTGCATACCTACGGTCTGCTGGTGGCGGCCGGGTTTCTGGTGGGCATTTACGTGGCGCGGCACTTCGCACGCGGCTTTGGGCTGGATGGGGAGAAGGTGTTCAACCTGGCCATCTATCTGGCGCTGGCGGCGATCGTGGGCGCGAAGCTGTTTCTGGTGATCCAGGACTGGCGCTACTACGTACATGATCCGGGGAGCCTGCTGAGCATGGGCTTTCTGCAGTCGGCGGGTATTTTTTACGGCGGGCTGATCGCAGCGCTGGTGGTGATGACGCTGTACATCCGGCGGCAGCGGATGAACTGGTTGGCGGTGGGGGACGCGATCGTGCCGGGGGTAGCGCTGGGACACGGCATCGGGCGGCTGGGGTGCTATTCGGCGGGCTGCTGCTGGGGCAAGCCCGCCCTGGGTCCGTTCAGCATCACTTTCCACAATGCCTATGCGCATGCCACCGTCGGGGTGCCACTGGGGGTGCCGCTGTATCCGACGCAACTGATGGGGGCGGCGGCGGGCGGACTTATTTTCCTGGCGCTGTGGCGGCTGGCGAAGCACCGCGCCTTCATCGGGCAGATGACGGCGGTGTATCTGCTGACCTACGGCCTCTACCGGTTCCTGGTGGATTTTCTGCGTGCCTATGAGCCGCAGGCAATGTTGTTTCACGGCCTGCTGACGGACGCGCAGCTGACCAGCCTGTGCATGATCGCCCTCGCGGTGGTGATCTGGGCCGTACGCGCTCGAACGGCGGCGCCGGTGAGCGGAGTGGCGGCAGCCTGATGGCGGGGCTGCGGCTGGTGGCGGATGACGCCGCCGGGCGGCTGGACCAGTTTCTCGCGCGGGCGCTGCCGGCCTGGAGCCGCACGCGGCTGCAGGCGTTGATCCGCGGCGGCGGGGTGAGCGTTCAGGGCCAGCCCGTCACCCGGCCGGGCATGCGGCTGGCGGCGGGCGACGCGGTGGGGCTGGTCTCGGAATTCGAACCGCCCAGCGTGCCGTCGGCGCTGACGCCCGAACCCATAGCGCTCGAGGTGGTTTACGAAGACGGCGACCTGGCGGTGATTAATAAGCCGGCGGGGCTGGTGGTGCACCCGGGGGCGGGACGGGCGACGGGGACGCTGGTGCACGCCCTGCTGCACCGCTACGGGGAGCTGGCGCTGGCGGGTGTGGCGGGGCGGCCGGGGATCGTGCATCGGCTGGATCGGGAAACGAGCGGGGTGATGGTGGTGGCCCGCACCGACCTGGCGCAGCGGGGGTTGGCGGCACAGTTTCAGGCGCGGACTGTGCGCAAGACCTACTGGGCGCTGGTGGAAGGCGAGCTGCGGCCGGCCCGGGGCGACATTCGGCTGGCGATCGGACGGGACCGGCGCAACCGGCTGCGGATGCGGGCGGGGGCGCGGGAGATGGCGGGGGCGCGCGCGGCGCACACCGGCTATCAGGTGCGGGAGCGGTTGGAGGCGGCCGCCGCCGGGCCGCGGCGCCGGCCACTGGCTTTCAGTTGGGTGGCGCTGCAGTTGCATACCGGGCGCACGCACCAAATCCGGGCGCACATGGCGGCGCTGGGACATCCGGTGGTGGGCGATCGGTTGTACGGGGCGGCGGCGGTGCTGGCGCTGGGCGGCGGCGCGGAAGGACTGCGGCCGCCGCGGCCGATTCTGCACGCAGCCCGGCTGGGGTTCGAACATCCGCGGACGGGCGCGGCGCTGGAGTTTGCCGCGCCGCTGCCCGAGGATATCGAGCGCCTGCTGGGCGAGCTGCGGCGGCTGGCTGGGCGGGCGGCAGCGATATAATCAAAGCAGGATTTTATGGGGAACAGCGGGTTCAAGGTGGCTGCTGCGCTGGGGCTGGCACTGATTTGCGCCGCGAGCGCACAGCAGGTACCCAAAAAGCAAAAACAGGGCACGCCGACGATCGTCACGAACGTCAACACCGTGCCGCTGGTGTTTTTGGCGCTGGACAAGCATCACCACTTCTATGCCGGGTTGCAGAGGTCGCAGATCCAGATCTACGACGACAACCAACTACAGCAGATTCAGCGTTTTGACGCTGAAGGCAACCTGCCGCTCCGAATCGCGCTGCTGCTGGACATCAGCAACAGCATCAGCGGGCGCTGGGCCTTCGAGCAGCGCGCGGCGACCGATTTTTTGCAATCGGTGCTGAAGCCAGGGCGGGACCAGGCCATGGTGGCGGGCTTCGACACCTCGCTGCACGTGGCGCAGCCGTTCACCGACAACTATGAGGAGTTGGCGCATGCCGTCAGCAGCCTGAACCCGTCAGGCGGAACCGCGCTTTATGACGCGCTTTACTACACCGCCCACAATGACTTTGGGGCCGGCACGCCAGGGGCGGGGGAAGTACGCAATGTCATCGTGATCATCAGCGACGGCGCCGACGACCAGAGTCGCTACAGCCGCGACGAGGCCCTGGCCATGGCCGAGGACGTAGGGGCGGTGATCTACACCATCGGCACCGAGCCGACCGGCTCGGATCCGGAATCCGACCAGGTGTTGGAGCGTTTTGCCGAGCAGACGGGCGGGCGCAGCTACTTCCCGATTCAGGCGCGAGACCTTGGCAGCGCGTTTCAGGCGATCACGACCGACCTGCGGCACCAGTATGTGGTGGCCTACAGTCCCAACAACTTCCTGCCCAATGGGGCGTTCCACACGGTCGAAATCAGGATAGACATGAAAGGCATCACCGCCCGGACGCGCAAGGGATACTTCGCGAAGGCCGTTGGGCATTGACGGCGCCGCCTCTGGTGGCCATCCTGGGCCGGCCGAATGTCGGCAAATCCACACTGTTCAACCGGCTGACGCGTACGCGGCGGTCCATTGTCGGCGACGAACCTGGCATCACACGCGACCGCATTGAGGGACGGGCGGAGTGGCGCGGGCGCGAGTTCGGGCTGGTGGACACGGGAGGAATGCTGCCCGGCAACGAGGAGGAGATACCGGCGGCGATTTACCGCCAGGCGCAAACCGCCATCGGGCGGGCGGAGGTGCTGGTGATGGTGGTGGACGGTCGCACGCCGCTGACCGCGAGCGACCTGGAGTTGGCGCGCCGACTGCGCCGGACCGGCAAGACGCTGTTGCTGGCGGTCAACAAGATCGAGGGCGCGCGGCAGGAGCAGGCCCTGGCGCCGTATTACGAATTGGGGATTGAGCCCCTGTTCCCGATCAGCGCCGAGCACGGCCAGGGGCTGGAAGCGCTGCTCGATGCGGCGTTGGAGCGGCTGCCGCCCGCAGAGGCGCCGGAACTGGAAGATGGCGCCCCGGCGGGGGCCGAGACCCGGGTGGCCATCATCGGGCGGCCGAACGTGGGCAAGAGCACGCTGCTGAACCGGCTGGCGGGCCAGGAGCGGGCGATCGTGAGTCCAGTGGCGGGAACCACGCGCGACGCGGTGGACGCCGTGGTCGAGCATGGACGCCTGCGCTACCGCTTTGTGGACACGGCCGGGATCCGGCGCAAGGGCGCCACCAAGCTGATGGCCGAAAAAATGAGCGTGGTGATGGCACGCAAGCACCTCGAGCTGTCCGAGCTCGCGCTGATCCTGCTGGACGGGGCCGAAGCCGCCGAGAGCGGCGTGCTGGCGCTCGACGCCACCATCGCCGGCTATGCGGCCGAAGCGCGGCGCGCCTGCATCATCGTGGTGAACAAGTGGGACCTGGCCGCCAGCCTGGGGCGCACGCCGGCCAGCTACAGCGAGCGAGTGCGGGAGCGGATGAAGTTTTTGCCCTACGCCCCGATCGTGTTCCTGTCGGCGCAGGAGGGACAGGGCATCCCGAAGCTCTACGTCACCATGGCGCGGGTGGCGCGGGAGCGGCGGAAGCGCATCCCAACGGCGGCGCTGAACCGGTTTCTGGCGACCGTGGATTTTGCGCGGGTACCGGTGCCGGCCGGGCAGCGGCTGAAGGTGTATTACCTGTCGCAGGTCGGGGTGGCGCCACCCGAGTTCGTACTGTTCGTGGATCGCGCGCGCAAGCCGCACTTTGCCTGGCTGCGCTTCGTGGAGAACCGCTTGCGCGAGGCGTTCGGGTTCGAGGGCACCCCCATCGTGCTGCGCATCCGCGTCAGCGGCGCCCGCTAGTTGTGAGCCGTGATTAGCGCCGGGGTGGCGCCGGGCGCGAGGGTGGCGACGGCGCGGCGGGGGGCGGGGGGCAGGCGGGTCCAGAGCTGCGGATCTTCCAAGCCGATGCGCCAGACGGAGAAACCGCGCAGGTGATACTGGCCCACCAGTTTCAGCTTGGCGGCGAAGCTGCGCTCGTCCTCGACCCAGGTGACCTTGCGATGGTGGCCGGTGCCGACGATGCGGTAAGAGCTCTGTGCGACCGGGTCCCACTCGAGTGGGCCCTCGACCACCGGGCCGCTGCGGTGCACGAGGCGGTAGACGATGTGAAAGACGCGATGCACCTTGCCCTCGACACGCTCGCGGACGCTGCGGCGATACCGGCGCTGCCACCAGTCAGTCTGGTAGGTGGGCAGTCCGAGGGAGACTTTCGAGGGCGGCACCTCGCGCAGCACGTAGTTCAGCACCTGCTCCACCCAAGGCACGCTGGCCAGCGGGCCGGGAGTGTCGGTGTACTCCGGGTAGGCCATGACGCTCAGGAAATCGGCGCTGGCGCCGAGCGCGGCGTAGTCATAAACGCCGGAGAAGGTGCGGAAGCCTTTGCCGTGCTCCTCTGATGTGCGGGCGGCGACCGCAACGCTCAGCAGCTTGCCGTGCCGGTGCAGGGCGCCGGCCACCTCGGCCACGAACTCGGAGAAGGCACGGCGCTGCGTGGAAGGTAGGTTCTCAAAGTCGAGCTGCCAACCGGCCAAATTGAGCGAGCGAGCCGTATCCACCAGCGCGCCGACGGCGCGGTCGCGGGCGCTGGCGTTGTGGAGGAGCCGGATGGCGTTGGTGCGGGAAAAGCCGGCGTTAATCACCAGCGGCATCAGAGGCACGGCATTCCGCTGCGCCACCGCCATCAAACCGGAGGGCACCGAGCCGCGCAGCAGCCCATGGCGGTCCAGGGCGAAGCTTTGCGGGGCAATCACACCGATGGCGTCGGCATGGGCGGTAAAGCTGGCCACGGCGGCGTCGCCGGGCATGGCATAGAAGAGGCCTTCGCCGATGTCGGCCGGGCGGAACACTACCGCCTCGGACGCGGGCGGCTGCTGCGCCGCCAGGCTCAGGGTGGTGGCCAGGGCCAGCATCAAGCCCATGCCAATACGGGGAACTCTGTACACTGTTTGCAGTATATCGGCGGATAGGCGCCACTCCGCCAGCGAAGTTGCGGCCCTAAGGCAAATACCCGGCCCGGAATTACTGAACCAAGCCGCCGCCTGAGCCCGGCTCAGTGCCGGGGTCGGGAGCTTCTTCGTCTGCCGATTCCGTCACCAGCTCGGCGCGGCATTCGTCGGCGGAGATGCGCAGGGTGCCGCCCTCGAAGAAGAACACCAGGGTCATCTCCGGGTCCTGGCGCAGCTCGAAATAGTCCAATTGGCCCGGGGGCTCCTCCTGCAGGGAAACCTCGAAACGGCTGAGGCCGGTAAAGTGGAGGGCCAGGCCGTTGACCGCAACCGCCTGTCCCGCGCGAATGACGCTCAGATCTTCGACCGCGGCCCAGCCCAGCGTCGCCGTGGTGGGCTCAATGCCGTAGGTAAGCCCCACCAGGCGCAGCTTGCGGTGCAGATCGAGGCGCACCCCCTCCACCTCGACATCGGCCAGCGCGGTTTTCATCCCGGGGCGCCGGAGGTTGGTAAAACGCATGCCGCGGGGCATCAGCGGGGTACCCGCCTAGCGTTCTGAGCCAGAAATGCAAAGCTGCCGCCAACCATCCCGGAGGCGACGTGTCCCCAAGAAAAGTCGCACGCAGTTGCCCGAAAGGCAGAAGCTTTCCTCTGACTCAGGGCCCTAGAAGGGGATGTCATCGTCGGTGATCTCGGGGCTGGGGCCAGCGTAGCGGGGCTCAGGCTCCTCGGCGCGGCCAGCCGGGGCACTGGCGGCCTGGACGGCCTTGCCTTTCCCTTCCCCGCGGCCGCCGGTCATTACCAGCTCGCTGACGACGACCTCAGTCATGTAATGCCGCTTGCCCTCCTTGTCCTCCCAGGTCCGGGTCTGCAGACGGCCCTCGACGTACACCGCCGAGCCCTTGGAAAGATACTGGCCTGCGGTTTCCGCCAGCTTGGCCCAGCAGACGATATTGTGCCATTCGGTGCGCTCCTGCAGCTCGCCGTTGTTCTTGTCCTTCCAGCGCTCGCTGGTGGCCAGGCTGAATTTGGCGACGGCCTGGCCCGAGGGCGTGTACTTCAGTTCCGGGTCCTTGCCCAAGTGCCCCAGCAGGATGACCTTGTTAACGCTTCGCGACATAGGTACCTCTTCCCCCCCCGCATAGACGGAGAAGGCTATATTCTAAGGCAAGTACAGGCAGAGGCTGACAAAGGTTGGCAAGGTCCGCCCAGGCGGGTGGCAGCGGCGCGCTATGCAATTCTGTAAAATTAAGGTAGGCTTTTACCGAATTCCGTAGGCACTTCCGGACTCGACGACGTCTCGGTGCAACACTTCCTTTTACATTACGGCTACGTATTCCTGGTGGTGGGCCTGGTGCTCGAAGGCGATGCCACGCTGGTGGCGGCCATGATCCTGGCCAGCCAGCCGGGGCAGCAATTTTTCAGCCTGCGCTGGGTGCTGGGGCTGGCGCTGGGAGTGACCATAGCCGGGAATGAACTCATATATGAGCTGGGCGCGCTCGGGCGGATGCGCACGCTGCTGGCCAATAGCCGGCACCGGCAGCGGGTGTCACACTGGCTGCACGGCAGCCGAACGGGATTTTCAGCGCTGCTGTTTTCCCGTTTTCTGTGGGGTTTCCGGCTGATGATTCCGTTTGCGGCCGGGCTGTTGCACATCCGACGGCGACGGTTTTCGCTGGCAAACCTGGCCGGGGCGGTGATCTGGGTGACGGTGCTGGCGTATTTCGGCATCGCGCTGGAATCGCTCATCGCGATGCTGCACAGCGATCTGATGCGCTACCAGTCCCACTTGGCGATCGGTCTGTTCCTGCTGGGGATTTTCATCGGGCTGCTTTCGATACCGTGGCAATTGGCGCGGCGGGTGCTCCAGGACGCGCCCGGGCGGGGCCTGCAACTGGCACAGCGCGGGCAGGGGCGGCGGCAGCCGGCGCCGCCGGTGGCGAGCGTCGCCGGCTCCCGCGCGCAGGGGCGGCAAAGGATGCGGAGTTGACGGCGGCTGAGCCGCTATAATGGCGGAGGACATGATTAAGCTGGACGTCATCAATGCAGTGGTCGGCCGGACCGGGCTCAGCAAGGCGCAGGCGGAAGCCGCGGTGGAAGCCGTGTTTGGGCGCATGAAGGCCGCCCTGGAAGTAGGCGACCGCATCGAGCTACGCGGCTTTGGGGTGTTCAGCGTGCGGCCGCGCAAGACCGGAGTCGGGCGCAACCCGCGCACCGGCGCCGAAGTCAGCATCGCTCCCGGCAAGTCGGTCCGCTTCCGTCCCGGCAAGGAGATGAACGCGCTGGATTAGCGCGGCGCCGGGCAGTGGAGGAAGAGAGCGCGGCGCAGTTCTGGCGGGTTCAGAACTTCTGGTACATACCGCGGTTGGAGCGCGAGCCGCTGCCGCTGCCACGCTGGCGGGTGGCACTGCTGCTGCTGGCGGCGACGCTGGTCACGACCATGGTCGTGGGGGCGCGGCTGCAATACAACTTCGCGCTGCACCAGCCTTCCTACCTCAACAATGCGGACCTGTTCCCGTTTCCCTGGGTCGGGCACCATCCCGGGTTGATGGCGCTGGGGTGGCCATTCAGCCTGGCGCTGATGGGCATCCTGCTGGCGCATGAGCTGGGCCATTTTTTGGCCTGCCGACATTACCGGCTGGAAGCCACCTGGCCGATGTTTTTGCCGGCGCCGACGCTGATCGGCACCATGGGGGCGTTCATCCGGATCAAGGCCAGCTTTCACGACCGCCGGGAGCTGTTTGACGTCGGCATTGCCGGTCCGCTGGCGGGCATGGCGGTGACGCTGCCGCTGCTGTGGATCGGCGTGGCGCACTCGCGGGTGCTGAGCCTTGCGCAGGCGGCGGCGTGGCACCGGCAATGGATCGAGTTCGGCTGGCCCAGGTTGGGGCAATGGGCGGCGGGGTGGCTGCATCCGGGCGTGCCCGCGAGCCGCATCGCACTGTCGCCGGTGGCACGGGCGGCGTGGATGGGGTTGCTGCTGACGATGCTGAACCTGCTGCCGGCGGCGCAACTGGACGGCGGGCACGTGCTCTACGCCATTTCTCCGCGTTTGCACAGGGCGGCCTCATGGTGCGTGCTGGCGTTTCTGGTGTGGGCGGGATGGCGGAGCTGGGCGGGATGGTACGTGTTCGCGGCCTTCATCGCGCTGATGCGAGTGCGCCATCCCTACGTGCCGGCGGGGGCGGGGCGGGAAGCGGCCGGGGGTGCCGCGGGCGAGCTGGGGTGGATGCGGCTGGCGCTGGCGTTGCTGGCGCTGGCGATTTTTCTGGCGTGTTTCTGCCTCGCGCCCCTGATGGCGGGCTAAGGCCCGCATTTCTCATGCAATGCGGGCAGCATTAGCGATTAGCAATTAGCTTTGGGGCGGCATCGGCGGGTGAGATCGCGAGGCGCAGCGGGGTGCCGCGACGACAGCTGGCCAG
>JBOGKJ010000183.1:0-3582 GCA_050745565.1 Terriglobales bacterium
CGAGCAGGGGCAGGGGCCCGCGCCCGTCAACGGTAGAGCAGCAGCACGCAGTAGAGATACACCCAAGTGATGTCGAGGCAGTGCCAGACGATGGCGGTAACGTCGAGCAGCAGCGGGCGGTCGGGGACGAGCAGGCCGCGCCAGGCGCGCGTCAGCACCCAGCCGAGCAGCGCCAACGCGAGCGAGAGGTGGACGGCGTGGGCGGCGGTGACCAGGTAAAAGAAGGCGCTGTTGGGACGGCGCGCGATGTAGACGCCGGCGTCGAGCAGGGTGCGCCAGGCGAGCGCCTGGCCGCCGAGAAACGCGAGGCCGAGGCCGAAGGCGGTGCCCATCCAACGCAGCACGCCGGCGATGGCGCGGGCGCGCAGGAACTCACGGGCGCGCTGGAGGGCGACGCTGCTGGCCAGCAGGATGGCGGTGTTGGCGCTCAGGATGGTCGCCAGCTGGGGCGTGAGCCAGCCGGTGGTGAGGCCGTGGCGCTGGAGGTAGGCGTAGGTCAGCGCCAGAAAAAACATGGTCATGGCGGCCATCGCCAGCCACACTGCGCGGCGCAGGCGTGGCATGCGCGCGGGTCGGGTCAGCAGAGGCGGATTGACGGCCATGCGGTACCTTTTAGTGTACGAGCGGCGGGAGCGGCACAGCCGCCCTTCTCCGGACGCCCTCCCGATGGTCGGGCTGCGGCCGGAATTCGCTTGGCGGCAACGCGCGCCCGCTCGGCTCAGGGCGCGTCCAAGTTGCCTCGTAGCGAAGAAGTGGAAAGCGAAAGGTGGAAGGTGGAGGGCGAGGAACAGGGGGCGAGGCGGGAGCCGTTGCTTTCGCGGCGAACGGGGTGGCCACTGGCGCCGAACCGGCTGCATGAGTTGGCGCTCGCGCGGCGGGCGGCGGGCACGCTGCTCGACCTGACGCAATCGAACCCGACCGTGTGCGGCTTCCACTATCCGGAGGCGGCGTTGCGCGCGGCCCTGGCGCAGCCCGCCGCCATGGTCTACGAGCCAGCGCCGCAGGGGCTCGCCGTGGCGCGGCGCGCGATCGCCGCCTACTACGCCGGGCGCGGCCTCGAGCTGAGCCCGGAGCGGCTGGTGCTGACGGCGAGCACCAGCGAAGCCTACGCGCTGCTGTTCCGGCTGCTGGGCGACCCCGGCGATGCGGTGGTGATGCCGACGCCGAGCTATCCGCTGTTCGAGATGCTGGCCACCGCGCACGACCTGCGGCTGCAGGCGGCGCCGATGGAGTATGCCGGCCGCTGGGAGCTGGACTTCGAGGCGCTGGCCGCGGCCGAAGCGGCGACCAAGGCAGTGTTGCTGGTGCATCCCAACAACCCGACCGGGGCGTACCTTTCGGCCGCAGCCTGGGAGCGGGTGCAGGCGCTCGCCGCCGGGCGCGGCTGGGCGGTGGTGGTGGACGAAGTGTTTTTCGATTACCCGCTGGAGCAGCCGGCGGTGGCGCTGGAGCTGGAGCGCGTGCCGGCGCTGACGTTCGTCCTGAACGGATTGTCGAAGCTGGCGGCGCTGCCGCAGATGAAGCTGGCCTGGATCGGCGTGTTTGGCCCCAAGCCCGCGCGCCGGGCGGCGCTGGCGAGGCTGGAGGTGCTGAATGACCTGTTTTTATCCGCGGGCGCGCCCATTCAGCACGCGGCGGCGGCGGTGCTGGCCTCGCGCGGCATGGTGCAGGAGCAGATTCGCGCTCGGCTGCGGCAAAACCTTGCGTCGCTCGACCGGGGGCTGGCGGCGCGCGCGGCGGCGGGCGTAACGCGGCTGCGGGTGGAAGGCGGCTGGAACGCAGTGCTGCGGCTGCCGCGGGTGCGCAGCGACGAGGCGTGGGCGGAGCTGGCGGTGGAGCGCGCCGGCGTCCTCACCCATCCCGGCCACTTCTACGGCTTCACCGCGGAGGCGCACCTGGTGGTCAGCCTGTTGCCGCCGGAGGCGGACTTCGCCCGCGGCGTGGACCGGCTGTTGCAGCTAGAATAGCGGCATGGGAAAACGATTGCGTGGCGCGGACCCCCACGCGGCTTCGCCGCCCGCCCCACTTACGCCCGCGCTGGATTTCGCCGTGCCCGACCAGGACGGAGCGCCGCGGCGGCTGGCGGAGTTTCGCGGACATCCGCTGGTGCTGTTTTTCTTTCCCCGCGCCGGCACGCCCGGTTGAACCACCGAAGCGCGCGAGTTTCGCGACGCCTATCCGCAGTTTCAGCAGTTGGGGATCGCGGTCGTGGGCGCCTCCGGCGACAAGCCGGCGGCGCAGAAACGCTTCCAGGAAAAAGAGCGGCTGCCGTTTCCGCTGCTCGCCGACACCGAGCACCGGCTGGCGGATGCCTTCGGCGCCTGGCAGCAAAAGAGCCTGTATGGCCGCCTGTTCAACGGCGTGGCGCGCATGACGGTGCTGCTCGACGGCGGCGGCGAGGTGCGGCGCGTGCTGGAGCGGGTCAAGCCGAGTGGGCACGCGCGGCAAGTGCTGGATGAACTGCAGGCGCTGGGCCTGGCCGACAGCGGGCCACCGCCTCCAGCGCGCGAATGACCTCGCCGGCGGTGATCGCCAGCAGGCAGGGGGCGCAGCGCTCGCCGGCGGTTTCCGCCAGCGGGCACTGGGCATAGCCGCAGAAGCTGCAGGGGAGGCGGCGCACCAGGCTGCGATGGCAGGGCTCGGCGTAGCCCCAGACGCTGGGGTCGTTGGGCCCGAACAACGCGACCGTGGGCGTGCCCAGCGCCTGGGCAAGATGGATGATGCCGGTATCCGGCGCCGCCACCGCCGCAGCCGACGCCACAATGCCCGCCAGTTGTCCCCAATCGGTTTGCCCAGCCAGGTTGTGCACCCGGTCCCGGCCGCCGCGGCGGGCGGCAATGGTGGCTGCCAGCAGCGCGCAGCGCGGCCGTTCGCCCGCCCCGCCGGTGAACACCACATCCCAGCCGTGCAGCAGGGCATGCTGCGCCACCAACGCCCAGCGGCCCAGGGGCCAGAGTTTGGCGCGGCGGCCGCAGCCGGGATGAATGACGACGTAGGCGGGCGCCACCGGCCGCAACAGCCCGGTGGCGGCACGGAGCCAAACGGGGGCGCACGGCAGCCGGGGCGGCTCCGCGCGCGCCGGCGCCGCCGACGCGGCCGCCTCCACCAGCCGCAGGTTGCCGGTGGCGGCGTCGAGCCCCGCGATTGGGCTGAGTTCCATATCGAGCAGGCAGCGGCCGCCGCGCAACCCGGAGCCGACCAGCCAGCGCGCCATGCGGCGGCCGAGCAGCAGGGTGGCGAGTTCAGCGTGAAAGTCGAGCGCCAGGTCGAAGCGGGGCCGGGCGCATACGGGCAGGCCCGGGGGCGGCGCCCACAGGCGCAGGTTCAACTCGGCAGGGAGGCCGGTGGAATGCAGGAAATCGTGGTACTCGCGGTTCACGGCGAGCGTAATCTCGGCGTCGCGAAACAGTTCGCGCGCGCGCCGCAACGCCGGCGTCATCAGCACCAGGTCGCCAAAGTGGCGGCGGCGGATGAGCAGCAGGCGCTCGACCGCGCCGGGCGGCGGCAGGCTGGCGCCGGGCTTCAATCCGAGGCCGGCCCCGGCGGCGTCCGCCGCGCGCAGCAGCCAGCGCTGCCAGCGGC
>JBOGKJ010000184.1:0-2286 GCA_050745565.1 Terriglobales bacterium
AGACATTGCTGATCGAAATGGCCGACATTGACGGGCGCGGGCCCCTGGCCGCGCTCGGCTGAGACGCTCGCAGCGCCGCGCTTGCACTCCAAGGGCTGTGGAGCGCCGGCCCGGGGCCCGGCGAGCCCAAGCCGGCGCGAGCGGCTTTTGGCTGGAGGTCGGGCCGCACCGCTTCGTTTGCCGGGAGCGGTGAAATCGCCACTGTCGCTTTCACCCCGTTGGAATTCCGCGGCACTTCGCGCCGACTTCGCCCGCCGTGCAAACGGCGCGACTCCCGCGGTTCGCGCCCTGGGGAATTTCGCAGCCTCTTCACGCCGGCTTTGTCCGCGGTGCAAACCGCGCACCCCCGGTGACTGGCATACTGGGCTATGACTTCCGCCGCTGCGCCGACCCGGGCCGAGCTTGCCGAAACCGCTTCCCTGCTGGAAAGGTCGCGGGACGAGCTGCTGGATTTTTGCCGCCGTCTCCCAGCCACCGACTGGAATCGTTCCGACGGTGCCGGACGCTGGACGGTGGCCCAGATCCTCGATCACCTGGTCATCATCGAGAAGCGCTCGGTCCCGGTGCTGGAGGCGATGATCCAGGCTGGCCCCGACCCCGACTGGGCCGCCAAGACGCTGCATAAGGACGCAATCCTGGCCAGGGCCGAGGTGGTGGAAAAGCCGGTGGTCGCGCCCGCGCCGCTGCATCCCAGCCTTACTCCCGAGCCAGAAAGGCTGCTGACCGAGTTCGCCGCCGCCCGCCAGGCGACGCTGGGCCTCCTGGCGCGTCCGGGGCTGGAGCTGAAACAGTACGTCCGCACCCATCCCGCCTTCGGGGATGTGAACCTGCTGCAGAACCTCCGCCTGCTGGCCTTCCACACCCGCCGCCACCTCAGCCAGATGCGCGGCTGCACTGAGGCCGAGTCGCACGCGACTCCCGCCAGCGGTCAAGCTTTGGTCCACGGAGCGGAGGCGTCCTGGGCAAAATCGCGGTAGGAGCGGGGCGCGTGGCCGAGCAGCGCGGTGAGGCGGGCGATATCGTTCGCAGTCGCGACTGCGCCGTCTGTCTGGTAGCGGCCCATCATCAAGCGCATGTCGAGCGCGAACCAGGCGGGCATGACGGTCTTGAGGCGCTGCTCCATGGCAGCGAGATCATCGCCACCATACCGGATGGTGCGGCCGAGCGCCTCGCTCCAGATTGCCGCGAGGGCTTCGCCGCTCAGACCGTCCGGACCGGCCAGCGCATAGGTCTCGCGGCCGAGCCGCCCAGCGCTGCGCTCACGGCGCACCAGCTCGATTGCCGCCGCCTCACCGATGTCGCGCGTATCGACCATCGAAACACCCTTTGAGCCGATCGGCATGCCGTAGACGCCGAACTTCAGCAGCGCGTCCTTCAGGCGCAGGTCGTTCTGGATGAAATAGGCGGGGCGCAGGATGGTCGCGGGGAGATCCAGCGCTGCAATCATGCGCTCGACCGTGTACTTACCGGCGAAGTGCGGCACGTCGGCATAGGTCTCGGCCTTGAACACAGAGAGATAGACGATGCCCTTGACGCCAGCGTCGCGCGCGACGGCCAGGGTCAGCATGGCCTGCGTCAGCTCGTCGGCAACGTTGGGGACGAGCAGGAACAGAGTGCTGACGCCGTCGAGAGCAGCGCGCACTGCATCCGTGTCGGCGAGATCGCCACCGACCGGCGTCACTCCCGCGGGAAGCGGCGCCTTGCCGGGCGAGCGGGTGAGCGCCCGCACGTCAAGCCCGTGACCCTGCAGGTGGGTCAGGACCTGGGTGCCGATGGTGCCGGTGCTACCGGTAACGAGGATGCTCATGTCGGGTGCTCCTCTTGCGGGTTGCGGAGATTCTTCCGCGATGAGGCCCACAATAGCTGTCCCGTTTCTGGTATGCAAGCGGCGTGATCGGAACGTGCCGTCTCATATCAGGAACAGCCTATGGATCTGCAAGGCCTGTGTGATTTCAATCTGGCGGCCGGGCATGGTGGCTTCGGCTGCGCCGGCCGAGTTTCCGGCCGGGTGAAGGCCACGCTGTCGCGCCGGGTTGCGGCGCTGGAGCAGGGTCTCGGTGTCCGGCTGATCGAGCGCGGGTCGGATAGTCTGCGTCTGACGATTGACGGGCGCGGGCCCCTGCCCCTGCTCGCTGAGACGCTCGCAGCGCCGCGCCCGCACTCGAAGGGCTGTGGAGCGCCGGCCCGGGGCCGGGTGGGCCCAAGGGGGCGCGAGCGGCGTTTGGCTGGAAGCGGCGCCGCACCGCTTCGTTTGCCGGGAGGGGTGAAAGCGCCACTGGCGCTTTC
>JBOGKJ010000185.1:0-2916 GCA_050745565.1 Terriglobales bacterium
TTGGCCAGCTCGAAGCACACCGGCAGCGCCAGGTCGCCCATCTCCGGCTTCGGCGGCACCTCCACCGCCAGCCCCGGGGGCGTGAACCCGTAGCGCTGGCGCAGGTGCTCAAGTACGGCGCGGCGCAGCCGTTGTTCTAATACGAGGTACAAGGGGAGAACCTAATCTATAGCGTCGGGGCGGGGAAAACGGCCCTACGCTATGGTATCGTGAGACTCACCCACCAGGCTCGCGCACGACGGGAGGGCGCGCCGCGCTACGGCCAGTAAAAACTAATGAGCATTCGCACCCTTTTTAGCGTCTTCTCCAGCGACCTCGCCATTGATCTGGGCACCGCCAACACCCTGGTGTTTGCCCGGGGCAAGGGCATCGTCGTCAACGAGCCCTCCATCGTCGCCATTAACAAGGTCAATGGCGAAGTCGAGGCGGTGGGGAAAGAGGCCAAGGAGATGCTGGGCCGCACGCCCGGCAACATCGTGGCCATTCGGCCCATGAAGGACGGCGTTATCGCCGACTTCAAGGTCACCGAAAAAATGCTCAACTACTTCATCCAGAAGGCCCACAACCGCAAGATGCTGGTGCATCCCCGCATCGTCATCGGCGTGCCTTCGGAAATCACCCAGGTGGAAAAGCGCGCCGTCATGGATTCGGCCTACCGCGCCAAGGCCAGCGAAGTCTTCCTGGTGGAGCAGGCCATGGTGGCCGCCATCGGCGCCGGCCTGCCCATCACCGAACCCAGCGGCAACATGGTGGTGGATATCGGCGGCGGCACCACTGACATCGCCGTCATCTCCCTCAGCGGCATCGTCTACTCCCGCTCGGTGCGCGTGGCCGGCAACGAAATGGACGACGCCATCACCAACTACCTCAAACGCAAGTACAACCTGCTGGTGGGCGAGCGCACCGCCGAGCAGGTCAAGATCAACATCGGCTCCGCCTATCCGCTCGACTGCGACGAGACCTACGAGATCAAGGGCCGCAACCTGATCGAGGGCGTACCCAAGACGCTGGTCATTAATGATGCCGAGATCCGCGAGGCGCTGAGCGAGAGTGTCAGCACGATCATCAACGCCATCCGGGTGGCGCTCGAGCGCACCCCGCCGGAGCTGAGCGCCGACATCAGCGACAAGGGTATTGTCCTGACCGGCGGCGGGGCGCTGCTTAAAAACCTGGACAAACGCATTCGTGAGGAAACCGGGCTGCCGGTTTCCATCGCCGACGATCCGCTGGCCAGCGTCGTGCTGGGGACCGGTAAAATGTTGAGCGACTTCAAGCTGCTGCGCAAAATTTCAATTGATCAATAGGCGCCGGAGCGCCGGCTATGGACCGATACCTGCATCGCAACCGCAACCGCACCATTCTGTCGGTGCTGGTGCTGGCGCAGTTGGTGCTGATCGGCTTCCAGGTGCGGCAGCCCCAAGCCGGCGGCGTTACGCTCGTGCGGCTGTGGAGCGGCGATCTCGTCCTGCCGTTGGAGCAGGCGGCCGACCATGTTGCCGGGGGCATCGCCGGCCTCTACCACAACTACATTGGGCTCGCCGGCGTGCGGCGGCAGAATCTCGAACTCCAGCAGCAGGTGGGCGAGCTGCAGTTGCGCAACCAGCAACTGCAGCAGCAGACGCGGGAACTGCCCCAACTGGCGGCCCTGCTGGGCTTCCAACGCGCCTTCAGGCTCAAGACCCTGGCGGCCGAAGTGGTGGCCGGGGGCGCCGAGGCGGAGGCTCAGGCCGTGTACGTGAATCGCGGGCGTGCCGACGGACTGGAACGCAACATGGCGGTCATCACCCCCCAAGGAGTGGTTGGCAAGCTCTCGCAGGTGGATGGGCATACCGCCCAGGTGCTGCTCGTCACCGATGCCGACGCGGGCCTGGGTGCCGTGGTGACAGCCACCGGCGTGCACGGCATCGTGCGCGGACTGGGAGCCGGACAAGCTCAACTGCAGAACGTGCTCACCGACGAACCGCTGGCGGCGGGCATGGCAGTGGTGACCTCAGGCGAGGACCAGGTATACCCGGCAGGCCTCAAAATCGGCACCGTGAGTGCCGTGCTGCCCGGCACCGATGGCGTATTCAAATCGGCGCGGCTGCGGCTGGCGGCGGACTTTGGCCGCCTGGCGCAGGTGCTCATCATCACCGCCGCTGTGCCGGCTCCGCCCGCCTCGCCGCAAACCGGGCTGACCGCCGCCGACGTGCGCCAGTCGCGGTTGCCCGGCCTCGCACAGCCCGCCGCCGGCATCGTCAGCGACACGCCCGCGGCTCTCACCGTGCCCACCCCGCCCGGCACCCCCCCGCTCGAGGGCGATGCGCTCGGTGCCGCCACCAAATCCTCCCCCCCCGCGCCCGCCAAAAAAACTACCAAGCCCGTAGTCCACCCGCGTTGAGCCCCTTTCGCGGGAGTCCCGCCGTTTGCACGGCGGGCAAAATCGCCGTGAAGGGCCGCGGAATTCCAACGGGTGAAAGCGCATCAACGTCGGTGTGGCAAAACGAGCAGCCTGCCGACCGGCGCCACCTCCCGTGGAGCGGGTCGCCGACCCGCGCGCCGGCCGCCGCCCGGCGCCAGGCATCAGTTCGGGTGACCACAGCAACCGTGATTCTGCCGTAGCGAGAGGCCGCTCGCGCCCCCTTGGCCTCGCCGGGCCCGGGCCGGCGCCGCCCTCGAGTGCGGGCGCGGCGCTGCGAGCGTCTCAGCGAGCAGGGGCAGGGGCCCGCGCCCGGCAAAGTCCATCCTGGCCACCCAATGGGTCACGGCGCTACATAGCCCGAACCTCTGTCATCGGTCGCGACTGCACAAAAATCCGCAAAACTTTGTAACGAATTCCCCCGGCTTACGTTTATCCTTGTAAGTACGCATGCTGGTTGCTACATACTTGGCCATGAGTGTGCTCGCAGTCGCCGCGACGGCGGCGGTGGGTTGTAC
>JBOGKJ010000186.1:0-35018 GCA_050745565.1 Terriglobales bacterium
CCACCGCGGCCGCGGCGGTGTCTGCGGGCGCGCCGGCGGCGGCGGCCCCCGCCGCGGCGGATGCCGAGGCCGGCTTGGTGCCGGTGACTTCGCCCATCGTCGGAACCTATTTCGAGTCGCCGTCGCCGGGCGCGGCCGAGTTCGTCCGTGCCGGCGACACGGTGAAGGCCGGACAGGTGCTCTGCATTATCGAGGCCATGAAGTTGATGAACGAGATCGAGGCCGAGATCGCCGGCGTGGTGGTTAAGAAACTGGTCACCAACGGCCAGCCGGTTGAGTTCGGCCAGCCGCTGCTGCTGATCCGGCCCCGCAACTAGCGTAGTGCCCCCGAGGAAACGGTGGATATACTGACAAGGGGAATGCGACTTTTCTTGGGGAAAAGTCGCATACGGGACGAGTGGGAACGTATCGGTATTTCGGGGGCACTATACTAGCCCGCCGCTATGGCTGCCATCAAAAAAATCCTGATCGCCAACCGGGGCGAGATTGCCGTGCGGGTTTTGTGCGCCTGCAAGGAGATGGGCATCAAGACGGTGGCGGTGTATTCGGAGGCCGACAGGCACGCGCTGCATGTGCGCTTTGCCGACGAGGCCATCTGCATCGGCCCGCCGCGGCCAGGGGAGAGCTACCTGAACGTGCCGGCGGTGGTGAGCGCGGCTGAAATCACCAATGCCGACGCCATCCACCCCGGCTACGGCTTCCTCTCCGAGAACGCGAATTTCGCTGAAGTCTGCGCCGCCAGCCATCTCAAATTCATCGGGCCCAGGCCGGAAACCATCCGCCTGATGGGCGAAAAGCAGCGCGCCCGCGCCGCCGCCAAAGCCGCCGGACTGCCGGTGCTGCCCGGTTCCGACGGCGTGCTGGGCGACGAAGCCGAAGCCGTCGAGGTGGGCCGGCGCGTCGGCTATCCGGTCATGGTCAAGGCCTCAGCCGGCGGCGGCGGCCGCGGCATGCGCATGGTGCGCAGCGCCGAGGAGATGCCGCAACTGTTCTCGGCTGCGCAAACCGAGGCCGCCAACGCTTTCGGGTGCGGCGACCTCTACCTGGAGAAGTTGGTGGAGCGGCCGCGGCATATCGAGTTCCAGCTCCTGGGCGACGAACACGGCCGCGTCATCCATTTGAGCGAACGCGAATGCAGCATCCAGCGCCGCCACCAGAAACTGATCGAGGAATCGCCCTCCACCGCCGTCACCCCCGAGCTGCGTCAGCGCATGGGCACGCTGGTAGCCAAGGCGATGACCGAAGTCGGCTACACCAACGCCGGCACCATCGAGTTCCTGATGGACGCGGATGGCAGCCTCTACTTCATCGAGATGAACACCCGGCTGCAGGTGGAGCATCCGGTGACGGAACTGGTCACCGGCGTGGACCTGGTGAAGGCGCAAATCCGGGTGGCCATGGGCGAGCGGCTGGAACAGATTTTCCCGGAACTGCCAGCCGGCGCCTCAGGCTTGCTCCCGCACGGCCATGCGCTCGAGTGTCGCATCAACGCCGAGCATCCGGAGACGTTCACGCCGTCGGCGGGCAAGATCACCGGCCTCAACTTCCCGGGCGGCATCGGCGTGCGCGTGGATTCAGCCGTCTACACCGAGGGAGTCATTCCGCCCTACTACGACTCGCTGATCGCCAAGCTCATCACCCACGGCCACGACCGCACCGAGGCCATCGTGCGGATGCAGCGGGCGCTGAGCATGTTCGTCGTCGAGGGAGTGTACACGTCCATCCCGCTGCACCGCAAAATTCTCGCCGAAGAAGACTTCATCGCCGGCCGGCTCTCGACCGCGTTCATGGAGCGGTATGCGCCGGCAAGAAGCAAGAAGGCATAAGCCGTTAGCCTTTAGCCGTTAGCTTAGGGCGCGGCGCGGATTCGGATGCAAAGACTGTACCCAATATTGGATGCTGAGGCGGCCGAGGCGCATGGGCATGACCTGGTGCGGTGCGCCCGCGGATTCGCCGCACTGGGGTTGGAGATGCAGCAACTGCGGGCGAAGCAGCTCAGTGGGGGCGAGTTTTTGCGGGTGGCGGAACAGCTCCTTGCCGTGGTTCCGAAACTGATCATCAACGACCGGGCCGACGTTGCGCTGGCGGCGCGGGCGGCGGGCGTGCATCTGGGGCAGGACGATCTGCCCGCGGCGGCGGCGCGTGGGTTGGGCTGCGGCCTGATCGGCCTTTCAACCCACAACCTGGCGCAACTCGAAGAGGCGGCGGCGGAGCGACCGGACTACCTGGCGGTGGGGCCGGTATTCGCTACCACCACGAAGGTCAACCCCGATCCGGTAGTGGGCTGCGCGCTGGTGCGCGCCGCCAGGAAGCGCTGGGCTGGGCCGCTGGTGGCGATCGGCGGCATCAGCCTCGAAAACTGCGGCGAGGTTCGGAGCGCGGGCGCAGATGCAGTGGCGATCATTTCCGGCTTGTGGGCCACGCCCGATCCGGTGCGGGCAGCGCGGGAGTTCCTACTTGCCTTGTAGTCGGAATCCTGCCATAGTCCCGAAGAACGACGGACATGTGTACCGCCCCGGATCGGTTTACGTCCAATCCCCATGGCCACCGACAGCGCCAGTTCCAAATCCCCGGTGAGCGCCACGGCCGGCCCCGGCACGGCCAAGACGCTGGGACTGACCAGCGCCACCATGATCGTGATGGGGATCATGATCGGCAGCGGGATCTTCGTGGTATCGCCGCAGATTGCCCGCACCGTCAACACACCCGGAGCGCTGATGCTGGTGTGGGTGATCACCGGCATCATGACCATGATGGGCGCACTCTGCTACGGCGAGCTCGCCGCCGCCATGCCGCAAGCCGGCGGCCAGTATGTGTTTCTGCGCGAGTCGCTGGGGCCGCTGTTCGGATTCCTCTACGGCTGGACTTCGTTTGTGGTGATCCAGACGGGCACGATCGCGGCCGTGTGCATGGCGTTTGCCAAGTACCTGGGCGTGCTCTACCCCAATGCGGTTTCCGAGTCCCACTGGCTGTTCCACTGGGGCGCGATCGGGCCGGTACAGTTGGGGCTGAACTCCGAGGAAGTGGTGGCGATTGCGGTGATCGTGTTCCTGACCTGGCTCAACGGCCGCGGGGTGAAGGCCGGGGCCTGGGTGCAGAATGTGTTCACCTTCGCCAAGATTGCGGCGCTGGTGGGGCTGATCCTACTGGGGCTGGTGGTGGCGCGCCATGCGGACGCGATCGCGGCTAATTTCGCCCACTTCTGGAGCGAATTCTGGGGTGGTTTGTTCGGCCATGGCACCTATAACCTGACCGGCGGAATTGGCCTGGGCACGGTTTCGACGGCTGCAATCGTGGCCGTGTTCGCCGCCCAGGTGGGCTCGCTGTTCAGCAGCGACTCCTGGAATAACGTGACGTTCGCGGCGGGCGAGATCAAGGAGCCGGGACGGAACCTGCCGCTGGCGCTGGCGCTGGGGACGATCTTCGTCACCGCGATTTACCTGCTCGCGAACCTCGCATATCTGACGGTGTTGCCGTTCAACGCCATCGCCCATGCGCCCGAGGACCGGGTGGCGTCGGCGATGCTGGGGGTCATCTACGGGCATTCCGGGGCGGTGCTGATCGCCGTCGCCATTCTGATCTCGACCTTTGGCTGCACCAACGGCCTGATCCTGGCCGGGGCGCGCGTTTACTACGCCATGGCCAAGGATGGCTTATTTTTCCAGCGCGTGGCGCACCTGAACAAGAACCGGGTGCCGGGGCGGGGGTTGTGGTTCCAGGGGATATGGGCGTGCCTGCTGTGCCTGTCGGGCACCTACACGCAACTGCTGAACTACGTGATGTTCGCCGAGTTTCTGTTCTATATACTGACGATTGCCGGGCTGTTCATCCTGCGGGCGAAGCGGCCCGCGATGCCACGACCGTATAAGGTCATCGCCTACCCGGTGCTGCCGGCAGTGTATATGCTGCTGGCGGCGTTCTTTGACGTCGTGGTGCTGTGGGTGTTCCCGCAGTATTCCGGCAGCGGGCTGCTGCTGGTGTTGCTGGGAGTGCCAGTGTTCTTCATTTGGAGGAAGTGGGCGGCGCCTGCGGCTCCGTCCCCGCAACAGTTATGAGCCTAAATCTTTTAGCGCGCAAAGACGTCCACGCCATGCTGGCGGAGACCGAAGGGGAAAAGAGCGGCCTGAAGCGCACGCTGGGGCCGTTCAATCTGGTCACGCTGGGCATTGGCGCCATCATCGGCACCGGTATCTTCGTGCTGGTGGGGCCGGCGGCGGCGCTCAAGGCGGGCCCGGCCGTGGTGCTGAGCTTTGTGGTCGCGGCCATCGCCAGTGCGTTCGCGGGTATCTGCTACTCCGAATTTGCCGCCGCCATCCCGATTGCGGGCAGCGCCTACAGTTACGGCTACACCGCGCTGGGTGAAATCGTGGCCTGGATCATTGGCTGGGCCCTGATCATGGAGTATGCGTTTGGGGCCGCGACCGTCGCGGTGGGCTGGTCCGGTTACATCAACAGCCTGCTGCACAACCTGGGCATCAATCTGCCGCCCAGCCTGGCGGCGGCGCCCGGCACGCAAGTCGTCTTCAGCGACGGCATCTGGAAGCCGCTGAGCTCGATGACCGCCGCCGCCCAGGCCGCCGCCGCTTCCCTGCCCCACGCGGTGGCCCATTTCAACATACTGGCGTTTTTTGGCATTCTACTGGTTACCGCCATCCTCGTCATCGGGATCTCGGAGTCGGCCAACATCAACACCGCCATTGTGGTCATCAAGGTTTCGGTGCTCCTGGTGTTCGTGGGGATCGCTATCATCTTCCTCAAGGGCGTGGGCTGGCATCATGCCGTCCAGAATTGGAAGCCGTTCATGCCGTTCGGATGGTCGGGGGTGTTTAAGGGGGCGGCGTTCATTTTCTTTGCCTACATTGGCTTTGACGCCGTCTCCACCGCCGCCCAGGAGTCCAGCAACCCCCAGAAGGACATGCCGGTTGGCATCCTCGGTTCGCTCGTGGTCTGCACCATCCTTTACATCCTGGTGGGCGGCCTGCTCACCGGCATCGTGCCGTGGAACACGCTGAATGTTCCCGATCCGGTCGCACTGGGCGTGGACGCCACCGGCGTGGTGTGGGGAAGCGTGCTGGTGAAAGTCGGCGCCATTTGCGGGCTGACCTCCACCATGCTGGTGATGTTGCTGGGCCAGTCGCGCGTGTTTTACACCATGTCGAGCGACGGGCTGCTGTTCCAGTGGGCCAGCAAGATCCACAAGAAGTTCCGCACCCCCTATGTTTCCACCATCGTCGTGGGCGTGGTCGTGGCCATCGTGGCGGCGTTTTTCCCGGTGGAGCAGTTGGCCGACCTGACCAACATCGGCACCCTGACTGCGTTCGCCATCGTCTGCGCCAGCGTGTGGGCGATGCGCAGGCGCGAGCCCGACTTGAAGCGCCCCTTCCGCACCCCCTGGGTGCCGGTGGTGCCCATCCTAGGGGTGCTGATCTCGATCGGACTGATCTGGGAGCTAACGACGGTTACCAAGGTCGCGTTCCTCATTTGGCTAGCCATCGGCCTGGTGATTTACTTCATCTACGGGCACCGCCACAGCCAGGTGCAGCGCTCGCTGCAAAAGGCGGTCTCCGCCATTCCTGGCAGCTTCGGCCGCGGTATGGGCGGCCATTAGGTCAGGAAGGGCTTTACTGCGCCGTGGCGTGGGCGGCGCTACAATCGCGCTGAGCGCGTTTGCCGGGGGTGCACCATGGGGCGTGTCCGATTCTTGCTGCTGTGGATGCTGGCGATGCTGGCATCCGGGCCAGGCATGTTCGGGCAGGAGGCGCCGGCCCCACTGCCGGCATTTGACACGGCCAGCGTGCGGCCATTCCAGGTGCCGGCACGAGGTTGGGCCTGGGGCAAACCGAAGATGGATCCGGAGCACTTCTCGATTCCGGGCGCGCCGTTGCGGTTCATCATTTTACAGGCGTACGGCCTCAGCGACTATCAACTCACGGGCTTGCCTGAGGAGGCCAAGCAGTTTTACACCATCTCCGCCACAACTGCCGCGCCTACGCCGCCCGATCAGATGCTGCTGATGCTGCGGCGCCTGCTGGCGGAGCGTTTCCAACTGCAGGTTGAGGAAAGCACCAAGGAGGCGCCGGTATGGGCGCTGGTGGCGGCGCCGGGCGGGCCCAAGCTGCGGCCCCTGCAGCCCGGCAAGGACTGCGATTCCGGAATTAGCTCGGCTGACATGAAAGCTGCTGGAGCGCCACGGATGGCGTTGAGCTCGTTTTCCGGCTGTACGATGAACGATCTGGTGCAAGCCTTCAATCGCCCCGCGAATTACAAAACGCTGGGCCGGCCCGTGGTTGACAAGACCGGCATCACGGGGCGCTATGCGCTGTTGGTATGGCAAGCGATGGGAAGCATGGAGCGGGTTGGGCGAGGCTTCCACATGGACGGGCTGGAGTCCTTTCGCGAAGCGGTGGAGAAGGAACTGGGGCTGAAGCTGGTGGCGGACAAGCAGATGCTGCACTTCGTCCATGTCGTCAAGGTGGAGGAACCGGCGCCGAATTGATTGGCAGGCGGGTTCAGGCTTCAACGGTTGCTTGCCAGCGACTAATTGGTAAGCTTATAGGCATCGGCATGCCGCCGCAGGAGCCCAATTCCGCGCCGCCGCTGGCGACCGCCGCTCACGCGCGGGCGCGCACTGCAAGGCTGCTCGTCCAACTCCGACATTCGGCGCTGCTGAAGATCGCCGCCGGACTCGGCATCGTATGGCTGATCGCGGCCCTCCCCCTGCTGTTCGGGCGCCCGGCCTGGCCTTGGTTCGGCCTCTTCCGCGTCGCCTTCACGATCGCGCTGTTTTTTTTGCTGGTGCGCATCGTCTATCTGTTCGCCGCCGAGACGTTGTGGCTGCTGCGCAACCGCCTGATCCTCGCCTATGTCTTCATGGGCGTGGTGCCGGTGCTGCTGATCGCCGGCATGCTGGCCATTGGCGCCTATATGTTTTACGGGCAGTATGCGGCCTTTCTGTTGGTCACCGACCTGAATCTTCGAACGAAGAATGTGGGGGCGGTGAACACGCTGACCGTGCGCGAGCTGGAGCGCAATCCCAGCCGCGCCGACGATGCCGCCGGGCTCAGCGCTTATTACGCCAGCTATTACTTTCCGCGGGGGTTCGGCGGCGTACGGACCTATTTTTTTGACGCCAATGGGCAGCCCGAAACCAGCGCCTCGCGGCGGTTTGGGCCACTCAGTCCCTGGCTGGTGAAGTCCGATCCGCGCGGCGAGGGCTTTGTCGGGCTGATTGCCACCCGCACCGGCTATGCCGTGGCCAGCTACGGTTCAACAAGCGGGGCCAAACCCGAGCGCGTCCTGACGCTCTACCGCCTCGGGCGCACCAATCTGGACTCGCTGGCCAAGGCCGAGGGGCAGGTCTCGCTGGGACGGTCCGGCTATGTCGATCTCGATTCGAGCGGAGCCGCGGCGGCCGGCCAGGCGCCGCCCGCGCTGGCCAGCACGCGGCCGCTGCCGGCCGCCAGCAGTCTGTTCGACATCCACATCACCAGTTTGGCGTTCATCCCGGTGACCGAATGGGCCACCGGCAAGGGGCGCACCGTGCTGGCCACCATCAACACGCGGCCGTCGCTGCTTAACGACCAATTGTTTGCCAGTTTTCAGAGCAGCTCCGACGCCCCGTTGCAGGTGACGCGCTGGCCGCTGCTGTTGCTGGGCGTGATCGCGGTTGGATTTTTGATCATCGAGACGTTTGCTTTCTTTGCCGGCGTCCGCCTCACCCGGACCATCACCGGCACCGTCAACGACCTCTACGTCGGCACCGAACACGTCAACCGCGGCGACTTTGACCACCGCATCTCGGTGCGGACGCGCGACCAGCTCGCCGCGCTGGCGATCAGCTTCAACAACATGACCGGCTCGATTCAGCGCCTGCTGGTGGAGCAGCGGCAAAAGCAGCAGTTGGAAGGCGAGCTCTCGATCGCCCACGAGGTGCAGACGCAGTTGTTTCCGCGGTTGCCGCCGGTGGCGGCCGGCCTCGAGATTCAGGGCCGGTGCCTGCCGGCGCGGGTGGTGAGCGGCGACTACTACGATTTCCAGCAACTGAGCCCGGACCGCGTGTGCCTGGCGCTGGGTGACATCAGCGGCAAGGGCATCTCGGCGGCGCTGTTGATGGCCACCATTGTGGCTGCGGTGCGCGCCTATCAGCCCGGCGCCGCCGAGCTGGCGCTCCCGGCGGCGGCCGGCGGCGGCGGCGCGGCCGGCCATGCCGACGGCAATGGCGACGGCAATGGCGACGGCGATCCGGCGCGCCTGATCGCACGGCTGAACCGCCAACTCTATTTTTCGACGCCGCCGGAGAAGTACGCCACCCTGTTCTATGCCATCTACGACCGGCAGCGCCGCGAACTGCGCTATACCAACGCCGGGCACCTGCCGCCCGTGGTGCTGGGCGCGCATGGCCGGCGGCGGCTGGACCGCGGCGGCATGGTGGTGGGATTGTTCGAGGAAGCCAGCTTTGAGGACAGCGTGATCGCGCTCGAGCCCGGCGACCTGCTCGCCGCCTGGAGCGACGGGGTCACGGAGCCGGAAAACGAGTACGGCGTGGAGTTCGGCGAAGCGCGCCTGCTGCAGATTCTGGAGGCCAACCGCCAACGCCCGCTTTCCGACATCATCAGCAACGTGCTCAGCGCCGTGGCGGAATGGACCGCCACCGGCACCGATGGTGCCGGTGAACAGGCCGACGACATAACGCTGCTGCTGGCGCGTCCGATATAGCGCCGCTATACTCTCCCCATGCGCTGGTTCCGGCTACTTTTAGTGGCGACGCTGGCCGTCATGGCGGCGGCCCAGACCCAGGATCACTCCATGTTCGCCTGGCTGCAAACCTATGCGGGCCGGCGCGCGCGCGACGTCGCCAACGACCCGCTGTTCCGGCCGATGCTGCAGCTAAGCGTGCCCAACTGGGGCATGTTCATGGGGCTCGACCGCACCCTCGCCGCCGTCGTGGATATGCAGATGCATAACTCCACCCGGCGGGTCGAGCTGCGCGACAACCGCTATCTGGATTTCGCCGGCTACCGCCGTGACGGCGGCGTCTCTCAAACCTTCTTCTGGGTGGACTTGGCTCAGGCTCAGGCCATCGGCGCCATCTATGTCTGCCTGGGGCCGGCGGGCGGGTGCAACCAACAACTCCTGGTGTTTTCCCAGCAGATCAATCCAGTCACAAGCGTCTCCCAACTGCCCCCCAGCTTCGTATCGGCGCTCGCCGACTGGCAGAACCAGGCGCGCTCCGGACCGCCGGGTTGCAGGCTGCCGAACTGCCAGATTCCCGCGGCTTTGACCCAGTACTTCATTGGCGGCGGACGCCGCAATCTCCTCTTGCATGAGGCCGGCGGCTGCGCCGCCTCCGCTACCGAAGCCCTGGTGCGCTGCCGTTCGGCCGAGCGCGTGGCCTCCGAATTGGATTTAGCGGCGGCGTTGCAGCAGACCTCCGGGACCCGGGCGGGCGAGCCGTACCTGGCAGCGGAACAGGAAGAGGGCACCTGGCTGGCCCAACGCGGCCAGGAGTGCGGCGCGTCCGGCGCCAGCCCCGACTGCTTCAGTCTCGCCAACGAGCGGCGCGCGGCGGCGTTACTGGCGATGTCGCCCCCGCCCGCCGCCGTGCCCGCCCCCCGGCCAGCCCTGGCTCCGCCAATTTTGACCCGCTCCCCCGCCTGCATGAACCGTGTTCCCGTGTATGAGCCCGATCCGGAGTATCCCGACGCCGCCCGCCGCGCGCATATCCAGGGCTCGGTGCTGGCGCGCCTGTCCATTACCCCGGACGGCCATGTCGCCAGCGTCGTGATTCCAAATCCCATCGGCCACGGTCTGGATGAAAAGGCGGAACAGGCGCTCGATCAGTGGCGCTTCCGGCCCCTGCCGGCCGCCTGTGCCCAAGTGGACACCTCGGCGATAGTCACGCTCAATTTCCGCCTCGGCCGGCACATTCGTTGACGGGACGAAATTGACGGGCGCGGGCCCCTGCCCCTGCTCGCTGAGACGCTCGCAGCGCCGGGCCCGCACTCGAAGGGCTGTGGAGCGCCGGCCCGGGGCCCGGCGAGCCCAAGGGGGCGCGAGCGGCCTCTCGCTACGGCAGAATCACGGTTGCTGTGGTCAGCCGAACTTGAGCGTGGCGCCGGCCGGCGGCCGGCGCGCGGGTCGGCGACTCGCAGGGAGGTGGCACCCGTCGGAAGTCTGCTCGTTTTGCCACACCTACGTTGATTCGGCCCTGGAGGGGGGCCGCGCCGCTGCGTTTGCTGGGAAATTCCGCGACCCTTCGCGCCGATTTTGCCCGCAGTGCAAACTGCGCGACTCCCGCCATCCGCTGCGCCAGGCCGACGACATCACGCCGCTGCTGGCGCGTCCGATATAGCGCCGCTATACTCAGCCCATGCGCTGGTTCCGGCTGCTTTTAGTGGCGACGCTGGCCGTCATGGCGGCGGCCCAGACCCAGAATCACTCCATATTCGCCTGGCTGCAGCGCTATGCGGGCCGGCGGGCGCGCGACGTCGCCAAGGACCCGCTGTTCAGGCCGATGCTGCAGCTAAGCGTGCCCAACTGGGGCATGAACATGGGGCGTGACCGCACCCTCGCCGCTGTCTGGATACGCAGATGCACAACTCCACCCGGCGGGTCGAGCTGCGCGACAATCGCTATCTGGATTTCGCCGGCTACCGCCGCGACGGCGGCGCCTCTCAAACCTTCTTCTGGGTGGACTTGGCTCAGGCTCAGGCCATCGGCGCCATCTATGTCTGCCTGGAGCCGGTGGGCGGGTGCGACCAACAACTCCTGATCTTCTCTCGGCAAATGGGGCCGGTCGCGAACGACTCCCAACTGCCGTCTGACTTCCTCTCCGCGCTGGCCGCCTGGCAGGCCAAGGCACGCGGCGGACCGCCCGGCTGCCGCCAGCCCAACTGCAAAATGCCCGCAGTGCTGACACAGTACGTAATCGGCAGTGGCGAGCGACGGATCCTACCGCATACGGCCGGCGCCTGCGCCGCGATGGGCGGAGCGGCCGCCGTGCGTGTGGCGCGCTGCCGCTGGACCGAGCGCGTGGCCTCGGAGTTGGATTTGGAGGCGGCGTTGCTGATAAACCCAGACGCGGGCGCGGAGCCCGCACAGAGCATCTGGCGGGCGCAACACAATCAGAGGTGTGGCGCCTCCGACGCCAGTCCCGACTGCTTCAGTCTCGCCAACGAGCGGCACGCGGCGGAGCAACTGGCGACATCGTCGCATCCCGCCACCGTGGGCACCCCAGCCCCGACTCCGGCGGCATTGGCCCGCATCGCTGCCTGCAGAAACCGTGCCCCGTGTATCATCCCGAGCCGGGATATACCGACGCCGCCCGCGGCGCGCGCGCAATGGGCTCGTTGCAGGCGCACCTGACCATTGTGCCGGACGGGCATGTCGCCAGCGTGGTGATTCCAGACCCCATCGGCAGCGGCCTGGATGAGGAGGCGGAACGGGCGCTCTACCAGTGGCGCTTCCCGCCGCTGTCGCCCGCCTGTCCCCGGGTGGACCTTTTGGTCGTAGTCACTGTCACCTTCCGCACCTACTGAGATCGCATTGATGAGGCGTTTGTTGGCGTGGGTCCTCGCGAGCAGGGGTCAGCGACTTACCCGCGCGCGCTCGGTGCGCAAGCAGCTCTCGAGCGCGGGCGGGGTGCGGCGCAGCGCGCCCAGGCGGCGCAGCCGCTCGATGGCGGCGGGCAGCCAGCGCAGCGCCAGCGCCGGGTGCCGGCGGGCGTCGAACAGCAGCACCGCCGATTCGCCCTCAAATGGCAGCGCCACAGGGCGCCACCCCGTCGGCAGGCTGGCAGCCTCGGCCAGGGCCGCCCACTGCCGCGGGGTGAGGTAGAGCCGGGTGAGTTGATCAATGCGGCCCCACTCGGTGCGCCGCTGCGCCGCTGCGATGTTGCTGACGAAGGCGGCGCGGCGGGCGGTGCGGCACAGTTCGGCAAGCGCCTGCCGCGCACCGGCGCCTTCAAGGTATTGCAGCACGCCGTTGCACCACACCACATCGAAGGCGGCGCGGCGGAACGGCAGGCGGCGGCCATCGGCGCGTGCCGTCATCTCACCGCCGGTCTGGAAACGCGCGCACGCGACCCCGTAGCGGCTGCCATCCACGCCGGTGACCGCGAGCCCCAGGTCGCGCCGGGCATAGGCGGCCAGTGCGCCCTTGCCGCAACCCACGTCGAGCAGCGAGCGCGCGCCGATGGCCTCCACCAGGCTCGACAACTGGGCCTCGACAACCGGAAAGTACTCCGGGTAGTAGCCGTAGCCGGAAACTTCGTCGCCACCCTTCAAACCGGGCGGGAAGTTCGGATCTTCAAAGTACTGTTCTTCGAATGACATGCTCACACCAATTGACTGGCGCGGGCGCGAGCCTCGCGGGGCCGCGCCGCTTCGTTTGCCGGGAGCGGTGAAAGCGCCACTGGCGCTTTCACTCCGTCGGAGTTCCGCGGCCCTTCGCTCCGACTTTGCCCGCAGTGCAATCGGCGCGACTTTTGCGAGCGGTCGCGCCGCCAAACTACTAGTCGCATCGTAGCCTGAAACCCAGTAGTTTAAGGCATGCGTCCGAAGCCCGCTTTCTCCGCCCGCCTGGCCGCGTTGCTGACCACCCTGAGCCTGCTGGCCGCCGCCGCCTTCGGCCAGGCGGCGACGGGCACCATCTCGGGCAGGGTCATGGACCCGCAGCATGCCATGGTGCCGGGCGCCACGGTCACCGTCACCAACACCAAGCTGAACCAGACCCGCACCGCTCAAACGGATGCCCTGGGGCGCTTCAGCGTGGCCGACCTCGCGCCCGGCAGCTACCGGGTAACGGCGGAAACGCACGGCCTGCGGCTACCGCGCCCGCAGGCGGTGACGCTGGGCGTGGGCGGGAGCGTGCAGGTACAACTGGTGCTGGGGCTGACGGCGGCGGGCCAGCAGGTCACCGTGACCGCGAGCGCCGCCCGGGTTGAGGGGCAGACGGCCGCACCCGCGGTGGACAAAAACAGCCCCAAGGTCGCCAACGCCGTGGCCGGCCTCACCGTCACCTATTTGCCCAACCGGGACCGCGATTTCACCGAGTTTGGTGCGCTCGCCGCGGGTGCGCATGCCACCTCGAGCGGCCTGCAAGTGGTGGGGCAGCGCGCCGACGCCACCCAGGTGGAGGTGGACGGCGAGAGCTTCACCGACCCGCTCGAGGGCGGCCGCCGCGGCGGCAAGGACGGCGGCTTGTTCTTTCCCCAGACCGTGGTGCAGGAATTTCAACTGGTGCATGCCGGCGCCACCGCCGAAGTGGGCGACACCAACGGCGGCTTCCTGAATGTTGCCACCAAGCAGGGCTCCAATGGCTTGCACGGCGAGTGGTTTTACATCGGCCGACCCGCCGCCTGGACCGGCACGGACGCCTTCGGGCACGCGCTCAGCGACACCCAGAACGAGTTTGGCGCTTCGACGGGCGGCGACGTGGTGAAAAACCGCGTCTTCTACTACGGCGGCTTCGAGCAGGATCTGATCAGCATCCCCTACTGGACCCAGTTCCAGCCCCAGGCTGCGGCGGCGCCGGCCTTGCCCGCCGCGCTCGCCGCGCAGCAGAGCCAGACCGTCGGACACGACCATCCGCTGGCGCTTTCGCTGCGACTGGACGCGGCGCTCGATTCGCACAACTCGCTGAACCTGGAAGGCAACTTCAACCGCGTCCGCTACAGCCAGGTGAACCCGGACTCGACCGAAACCTACGCCACCGCCAGCAACGGCCTCTCCCTCAGCGGTCAAAGCGACTGGGTGCGCGCCAACCTCACCAGCGCCTGGGGCGGACTGGTCAACCAGGTGCTGGCGCAGTGGGCCGGCGACCGGCGCGACTTTATGCCGGTGAGCACGGCGCCCGAGGTCGTCATCAACGGCTTTGGCACGCTCGGCGGCAACGCGCTCGGCCCCCATCGCTACGTCAGCGATCAGCGCGGCATCAGCGAGGATATCGCCTGGAACTGGCACGGGCAGATGGTGCACTTCGGCGGCGGCTTCGACTATGACCCCGCCACCGAGTTCCAGCAGGCGAACCTGAACGGCCGCTACGACTACGATTCACTAGGCGACTACCTGGCGGGCGACGTGCGCCGATTCCAGCAGACGTTCGGCGCCGGGACCGGTTCCCTGCTCTACCAGGCGACGGAACGGCGCGCCAATTTTTGGATCAACGACCGCGTGCCGCTGGGCGAGGCGCTCACGCTGACCGCCGGCCTACGCTGGGATGGGCAGTGGAACCCGCAGCCGCCCCAGCCCAACAGCGCCATCCCCGGCACCAGCTTGACACCGAACGACCTGCGGCAGTGGCAGCCGCGGCTGGGGTTGGCGTGGAATCCACACTCATCCACCGTGGTGCGGCTGTCGGCCGGGCTCTACGACGCACCGACGCCGGCCACGCTGTTCCAGCGCGTGTTCACCGACAACGGCCTCAACGCCACCATCGCCGACAGTGACTACGACCCGCAGTTGCTGGCGCTGGCCGCCGGCGGCAATGGCCTTGCCGCCGCCCCCAGCGGCCTCACCACGCCGGCCGCGCTGGCCATCGGCATTGATCCCGGGTTTCGCAACCCACGCTCGTTCCAGACCGCGGCCAGCTTCGAGCAACAGCTCGGCAAGCGATTCACCCTGACCACCGGCTACAACCACGACAGCACCTGGGATCTGCAGCAGATGTTGGATACCAACCTGTTCGCGCCCACGCTCGATGCCGACGGCATGCCCATTTTCCCCTCCTCGCGGCCGCTCGCCGGCGTCGGCCAATTGCTCACCAACGAGAGCAATGCGCATTCCACCTACGATGGCTGGCTCAGCACGCTCGACTTCAAGGGACCGTATTCGCTCGGCCTCACCGCCAACTACACCCTGGCGCGCGCCCGCGACGACGCCAGCCAGCAGTCCCCGTTCGGCCCCTTCACCACCCTCAACCCCTTCGATCTGGCCACCGACGCCGCTTATTCCAACCAGGACATCCGCAGCAGTTTCAATATCAGTGGCACCGACCGCCTGCCCTACGGCTTCAAGGTGAACCCGATCTTCATCGTGCACTCCGGCCTGCCCTACACCCCCGTCATCGGCTTCGACACCCAGAACGACGGCAACGATTTGAACGACCGCGCCATCATCAACGGCCAGGTTGCCGCCCGCAACTCGCTGCGCCAGCCGGGCATGGTGGACCTCGATATTCGCTTCGTCAAGGACGTCACCCTGCCCGGCCACGGCCACCACCTCGACCTGTTCCTCGATGTCTTCAACATCACCAACCACGCCAACCGCACCTTCGATGCCAACGCGCTGAGCTTCTACGGCACCGCCGCAGAGCCTGTCTTCGGCGCCGGCCTGCCGCTATTTGCCCCCTCGACCACCGGCTTCGGCGCGCCACGCCAGATCCAGTTCACCGCCCGCATGGTGGTGTTTTAGCCCGCATTGCTGGCGCAATGCGGGCAGCGGTTAGCAATTAGCGGTTAGCAATTAGCTTGAAGACGCGGCTGCGGGGAGGCTGCGGGTCGGGCGGCGTGCCTCAGGGCCATTGGTGCTGCCATATAGATTCTATAAATGAGTATACAATATGACAATGGCGCTGAGCATTAAGTCGGGGGAGGCGGATCGGCTGGTGCGGCGCATTGCCGCACTGACGGGTGAGAGTCTGACGCAGGCGATCGTGACCGCGCTGCGGGAGCGGCTGCGGCGAGTTGAAGGGCGAAGCCAGCCCCAGCGGCTGAGCGAGGCATTGATGGAAATCGGACGCCACTGCGCGCAGTTGCCAGAACTGGACACGCGTCCGGCAGAGGAAATCCTCGGATACGACGAGCATGGAGTTCCGCGATAGATCATGGTGATTGATAGCTCCGCCCTGATAGCGGTATTGCTGCAGCAGCCCGAAGCCGCCGAGATTGCCCAACTGATGGAAGCGGATCCGACACGGCTCGTATCGGCCGGGAATTACCTGGAGGCTGCGATTGTAATTGAAGCCCGGCGGGGCGCGGCGGGCGGGCGCGACCTGGACCTGCTGCTGCACGCGATTCGGGCGGAGACGGTGGGGTTCAGCGCGGAGCAAGCCGAGGTGGCGCGGACTGCGTGGCGGCGGTACGGCAAGGGCCGGCACCCGGCGGGGCTGAACTTCGGGGACTGCATGGCGTACGCGCTGTCGAAAACCTCGGGCGAGCCGCTATTGTTCGTGGGCGCTGATTTTACGCAGACCGATGTCGCAAGTCTACGCTGAGCCTTTGTAGAAGCCGCCGTCGACCAGCAGCGACTGGCCGGAAGTGTAGGCAGCGCGTTCGGAGGCCAGGAACACGACCGCGTCGGCGAGCTCGCCGGGTTGGGCGAGGCGGCGCAGCGCCGTCTGGGCGGCCCAGGCGTCGTAGGCGGCTTTTCCGCTGACCCATCGAATTGAGTTGCTTGTTAACAGCTGCGCGTGTGCCTTGCTGGATTCGTCAACGCGAACGTCGAGTGCTGCTTGCGCCAGCCAATGATCGATTGGCGTGTAATCCCTCAGACTTTTGCACAATGCCGGCATTCGCTCGGCGGGAATCCTCTCACGGCGACCACTGAGCCAGTGCCGCACCCTCATAGACATTGACGTTCTAAGGCCGCCGAGTTGTTGCGCGGGTCAAAATGGTAATGCGGGTTTATAATCTCGGGCATGCGCCCGTGCCTCTCGCTGCGTCGCTCCCCGCTCCCAGTCCTGCTCGCGCTGGCCGCGCTGTCGCTCGCTGCCTGGCCGCAAACGGCGGCGCGCGTGCGGCCCGGCTCAATGCTCGATCGCGTGCTGGACGCGCTCCCGTTGCGCAATATTGGCCCCTTTCGCGACGGTTCCTGGCTCACCAGCATCGCCGTGCCCGTTGCGCCCGCGCACGACCACCTCTACACCATCTGGGTGGGCGAACGCAGTGGCGGGGTCTGGAAAACCACCAACGGCGGTGTCACCTGGGATCCAGTCTTCGACAGCATGGGGGTGCAATCCATCGGCGCCGTCGCCATCGCCCGCAGCGATCCCAACACGGTCTGGGTGGGAACCGGCGACAACGCCAGCGCCCGCAGTTCGTATTCCGGCAAAGGGGTGTTCAAGACCACCGATGGCGGCAAGACCTGGCAGGCCATGGGCCTGGCCGACAGCGAGCATATCGCCCGCATCGTGATTGATCCCCAGGACCCCAACGTGGTTTACGTCGCTGCGCTGGGGCATCTGTTTTCCGCCAATGCGGAGCGCGGCGTGTTCCGCACCCGGGATGGCGGCAAAAGCTGGAAGAAGGTGCTCTACGTCAACGACGAGACGGGCGCGGTGGATTTGGTGATGAATCAACATGCGCCGGCGACGCTGTATGCCGCTCTCTACGACAAGCAGCGCCTGCCCTGGCGCCTGATCGAGGGCGGCCCGGCCAGCGCCGTCTACCGCAGTGACGACGGTGGCGAGCACTGGCGCAAGCTGACTGGCGGCCTGCCCACAGGCACGCTGGGGCGCATCGGGCTCGACCTCTACCAGAAAAACCCCAACATCGTCTATGCCCTGATCGAGAACCTCAACCCCCGGCCAGCTGCGGCGAGGACGGGGGCCGGCGCACGGGCGGGGCAGGGCGGCCGCGGGTTGGGCGGCCGCCCGCGGCCGCCGGCCGTCATCGGCAACCAGCTTTACCGCAGCGACGATCGCGGCGAGAGCTGGCGCCTGACCAGCGCGGTCAATGTGGCGGGCGGCAAAGCGCCCTACTCGTTTAACCAGGTGCGGGTGGATCCGGGCGACCCGCAGCGGGTGATCGTCAACAGCGACAACATGTACATTTCCGAAGACGGCGGCGCCACCTGGAACGACCGTACGGTCTGGCCGCGCGGGTTCTTCGGCCGCGCCTTCGGCGATTTCCGCACCATGTGGTTCGATCCCGCCGATCCGCGGCGCATCCTGCTGGGCAGCGATGGCGGGCTGCAGATCTCATATGACGGCGGCCACACCTCCGACTTCTTCCCCAACATCAAGGCCGGCGAGGCCTACGCCGTGGGCGTGGATATGGACGACCCTTACCACGTCTACGCCGGCTTCCAGGACCACGACTCCTGGAAAGGGCCGGTCAATGGCCGATGGGGCGTGATCACGCTGGAGGATTGGGTCACGGTGGGTCCCGGCGACGGCATGTACAACGTGGTGGATCCGACCGATAGCCGCTGGGTCTACAACACCCGCGAGTTGAACCAGTTGGGACGCATGGACGAGCGCACCGGCGTGCGCACCGACATCCGGCCGCCGCAGTCGCTTTATCCCGAGCGTCTGCGCTACAACTGGATCGCGCCCATCGCGCTCTCGCCCGAAGACCCTAAGACGCTGTACGCCGGCGCCCAGGTGTTGTTCCGCTCCCGCGACCGCGGCGATCATTGGGAGGTCATCAGCCCCGATCTCACCACGAATGACAAGAGCAAGATCGGATTCCCCAGCACCCCCTATTGCACCATTTCCACCCTGTCGCCCTCGCCGCTAAGCGAGGATGAAATCTGGGTCGGCACCGACGATGGCAAAGTCCAACTCACGCGCAACGGCGGCGCCACCTGGACCGACCTCACCCCCCGGCTGACCGCCTCGGGCGCCCCCGCCGACCGTTGGGTGAGCCGCGTCTTCGCCTCGCCCCACAATGCCGGCACCGCGTTCGTGGCCAAGAGCGGTTTCCACAATGACGACTTCCACCCCTATCTTTACAAAACCACCGATTACGGCCAGACCTGGACCGCGCTCTCGGCAGGCCTCCCGCAGGCGCCCATCAACGTGATCGTGCAAGACCGCAGAAACTCGCACCTGTTGTTCGTGGGCAACGACCTCGGGGTGTATGTCTCGCTCGACGATGGCGCCCACTGGTCGCGTCTGCAATCCAACCTGCCCACTATTCCAGTGCAGGACCTGTTGATTCATCCGCGCGAAAACGACCTGGTCCTCGCGACCTACGGCCGGGCGCTTTGGGTGGGCGATATCTCGCCGCTGCAGCAGATGTCGCTGGCCACGCTGCAGCAAAACGTGCACCTGTTCGACATCCAGCCCCACGCCCGCTACCAGTTCAGCACCCAGGGCATGAACTACGAGCTCTATGGCGACAAATATTTGCAGGTTCCCGACCAGCCCGATGCCTGGACGGTGTACTACTACCTGAAATCTGCCGCCGACGCGCCCGCCCATCTGACCGTGATGGGGCCCGATGGTAAGACCGTGCGCAGCCTGCAAGGACCGGCGCGGGCGGGGCTGAACAAAATTCTGGTCAACCTCGACGGCGGCCGCGGCCGCTTCGCCCGCGGCCGTGGGCACCGCCCGCCGGAACCGCCCCTGGCCATTGGCAACTACCAAGTCACGCTCACCGTGGATGGGCAAACCCTGACCAAGGTGGGCACCGTGCGGGCCGTGTTGGCGGCAAAAGGTGGCCGGTGATGGCGGGCAACGCCACCTGAACAGCTCTTTTGAGTCGGACCGCATCCAACACTTTTGCCGCCCCCGGGGGCGGCTGAGCGTTCCGTTCGCATTGACATTCGACAGTCTTGTTGACGCCATAGCCCGCGCTTCGGCGTCACGCTTTTCTGCCGACGCCGGCGATGCGCCACGGCGAAATAGGCGGGTCAATGGCAACCGGCGCTGGCGCTAGCTGCTGCCCTTGTAGAAGCCGCCGTCCACCAGCAGCGACTGCCCGGTGATGTAGGCGGCGCGCTCGGAGGCTAGGAACACGACCGCGTCGGCGAGCTCGCCGGGTTGAGCGAGGCGGCGCAGCGCGGTCTGGGCGGCCCAGGCGTCGTAGGCGGCTTCGGGGCTGCCGCCCTGGGCGAGCGCCTGAACCCGCGCCAGCTCGGTGAGGCGATCGGTGAGGGTGTAGCCGGGGCAGATGTTGTTGACGGTGACGCCGTGGGGGCCGTACTCGTTGGCAAGCGAGCGGACGAGGCCGGGCACGGCGCCGCGGGCGGCGTTGGAGAGCACCAGGCCGTCAATGGGCTGCTTGACGGCGACCGAGGTGATCATGAGCAGCCGCCCCCAGCGCGCCCGCTGCATGTGGGGCAACACGTTTTTGGCGAAGGTGACATGGCTCAGGAAATTCAGCTCGAGCGCCTTCCGCCACTCTTCAACCGTGGTGGTGGCGAAAGCTTTCGAGGGCGGGCCGCCGGCATTGGTGACGCAGATGTCGAGGCGGCCGAACTCAACCGCGGCGGCGGCGACGAAGGCGGCAACGCCGTCGGGGTCGGTTACGTCGAGGGCGCGGACCCAGGTGCGGACGCCGAAGCGCTGATGGAGGGCGGCGGCGGTGGCGTCAATGCGCTCCAGGTTGCGCGAGCACAGCGCCAGGGCGGCGCCTTCGGCGGCCAGGCCTTCGGCCACGGCGCGGCCCAGCCCGGTGCTGGAGGCGGCGACGATGGCCACCCGGCCTTCCAGCCCCATCTTCACCGGTGCGCTTCCTCATAGGCGGCGATGGCGGGGGCATGGGCAAGGGTGAGAGCGATTTCGTCCAGGCCTTCGAGCAGGCAGCGCTTGCGAAAGGGGTCAATTTCAAAGCGCGTGGAGCGGCCGGCGAAGTCCACCTGTTGCCCTTCCAGGTTCACGGCAGCGGTGAGCGGGGCGGGATGTTCGGCAAGCAGCTCGGGAGCGTCGAGGCGCAGGGCCAGCAGGCCGTTCTTGGAGCAGTTGTTGTAGAAGATGTCGCCAAACGAAGGTGCGATGACGCAGCGGAAGCCGTAATCGAGCAGGGCCCAGACGGCGTGCTCGCGCGAGCTGCCGCAGCCGAACTCCCTGCCGGCGGCGAGAATCTGCGCGCCGCGGTACTGGGGCTGGTTGAGGACGAAATCAGGCTGGCGGCGCCAATCGAAAAACAGGCCGGCGCCGAGGCCGGTGCGGGAGGTGGTTTTGAGGAACTGTTTGGGGATGATCTGGTCGGTGTCCACGGCGGCGCGGTCGAGCGGGGCGACGGTGGATGTCAGGGTCCTGAACGGATTCATAGCAGCTCCCGGACGTCGGTGAGGTGGCCGCGGCAGGCGGCGGCAGCGGCCATGGCGGGGCTGAGCAGGTGGGTGCGGCCGCCGGCGCCCTGGCGGCCCTCAAAGTTGCGGTTGCTGGTGGAGGCGCAGCGCTCGCCGGGGCGGAGCACATCCGGGTTCATGCCTAGGCACATGCTGCAGCCGGGCTGGCGCCATTCGAAGCCGGCCTCGCGGAACACGCGGTCGAGGCCGCGGGCTTCGGCGGCGCGGCGCACCGATTGCGAGCCGGGCACGACCATGGCGCGCACCCCGGCGGCGACGCGCCGGCCGCGGGCCACGGCGGCGGCGGCTTCGAGGTCCTCGAGCCGGGCGTTGGTGCAACTGCCGATGAAGACCCGCTCCACGGCGATGTCGCCGAGCGGCGTGCCCGGCCGCAGGCCCATGTAGTCGAGCGCGCGCTGGGCGGCGGCGCGCTCGCGCTCCGGCAGCTCCCGCGGATCGGGCACCGCGCCGGTGATGGGCGCGACCATGGCCGGGGTGGTGCCCCAGCTCACTTGCGGGGCCACGGAGGCGGCATCAATCACCACCTCGCGATCGTACCGGGCGCCGGGGTCGCTGGCGAGCGTGAGCCAGTCGCGCGCGGCGCGCGCGAAGGCGGGGCCCTGCGGGGCGTCGCGGCGGCCGCGCAAATAGGCGACCGTCGCAGCGTCGGGCGCGATCATGCCCGCACGCGCTCCGGCTTCGATCGACATGTTGCACACCGTCATGCGCTCTTCGATCGTGAGGCGGGCGATGGCGGCTCCGCAGTACTCGATTACGTGGCCGGTGGCGCCGGCTACGCCCAACACTCCGATCGCATGCAGAATCAGGTCCTTGGCGGCGACGCCGCGGCCGCGCTCGCCGCGGAACTCGAGCCGCAGCGCGCGCGGCCGCTGCTGCCACAGGCACTGCGTCGCGAGCACCTGCTCCACCTCGCTGGTGCCGATGCCAAACGCCAGCGCGCCGAAGGCGCCGTGGGTGGAGGTATGGCTGTCGCCGCACACGATGGTCATGCCCGGCTGCGTGCGGCCCAACTCCGGTGCGATGACATGCACAATGCCTTGCTCGGGGCTGTCCAGATCGTAGAGCGGCACGCCAAAGTCGCGGCAGTTGCGCGTGAGCGCCTCCAGTTGCGCCCGCGCCTCCTGATCGAGCACCGGCAGCCGCGGATCGTCGGTCGGCACGTCATGATCCATGGT
This sequence comes from Terriglobales bacterium, assembly GCA_050745565.1. Taxonomy (GTDB): domain Bacteria; phylum Acidobacteriota; class Terriglobia; order Terriglobales; family SCQP01; genus SCQP01. The sequence goes on from JBOGKJ010000186.1 coordinate 22,154, forward strand.
GGCCAGCGTGCGGTCGGGCCGGCGCACGGCGCGCCCGGCGGCGCGCAGGCCGGCAAAGGCCTGCGGCGAGGTGACCTCATGCAGCAGATGCAGGTCAATGTAGAGCAACTCGGCCTCGCCCCCCGGCGACGCCACCAGGTGGAGCTGCCAGAGCTTGTCGAGCATGGTTTGGGGCGCGATGGAGGCCTTCATGGATTGAGCACGGGCGCCCCCTGGGCGCCGCCGGCCAGCGGCTGCAGGAATTGATCGAGGTAGTCGGGCTGGCCGGGGTTGCGCTCGAGCCGCGGCGCCACCGGGCCGCCGTGATAGTCCACCAGCGCAGTCTTGTAGTAGTCGTCGTTGATGACCATCAGGGCGATGGGGCTGGAGCGCTGGGCGCTGGTGATCACGGCATCGTCCAGCAGCGCCCGGGTGTAGACGCGCCCGTTCACCCCCACCATGCGCATGCCCGGCACGATACCGGCCTTGTAGGCGGGCGAGCCCACGACGGAATCCACCACGGCGCCGTTGGCGCCCACGGTGAGACCCAGCGAGTAGCTCAAGTCGCCGGCGCCGCGTACGCCCTGGCCATCAAGCACGTACTTCCAGCCGCTCATCTCAATGCCGCCCAGCGGCGGCGTGGGCGAGGTCGAATCCAGGCGCTGGCGGAAGAAGCCGGCCCAGTCGTAGGGGACAACCTGGTTGAGCGCGGCGACCAGATCGTCGAAGGTATAGGGCTTCAATTGCGGGCCGTCGTTGGGGCCGCCATAGAAGAGATGGCAGAAATCCTTCAGCGACTTCGTGCCGTGGCTCTGGGTGTGGATGATGTTCGCCACCCAGAGCCAGATGAGGTCGCCTTCATCGTAGTAGTCGGTGTCGCGACGCCAGTTGATCCAACTGGAATCGCCGTTTTCGAACATGCCGGGCAGCGCCACGGCGGTGTCCAGCAGTGGCCGCCAGGTGCGGCCGGGGCGGCCGGGGCCGAGTTCCGCGGCGGTATTGGCCAAGAACTGCTGGTACTCGCCGTGCGTCCAGAGGCCGCTGCGCGTGGCCAGGAAGTTGCCGAGAAAATCGGTGAAGCCCTCATAGACCCAAAGCAGGTTGTCCTGCATGGGCGCCTCATACGGTACCGAGGCGAGGTCCGCCGGCCGCCGGAACTTGCCGTTCCAGGAGTGGATAAATTCATGCGGCAGCAGCTCGCCCACGACCTGCGCGGCATTCGGGCCCAGCAGAATGCGCTCCGGCAGCCGGCTGTCGTCGCACTCGTGGTGTTCGAGGCCGAAGTGGGCCACATGGTCGCTGAGCGTGAGCAGGAAGTGGTAATCGCGGTAGTGGCGCGAACCAAACAGCGCGCCGGTTTCGGCCACCAGGTTCTTGAGGCCTTGCTGCACTTGTGGCGGCATGGCCAGCGCCTCGGGACTGTCCGCCACCATGTCGATTTCGTGATGGATCTTTTCGCCGGGCGGAGTCAGGTCAATGCTGCGGTAGTATTCGCCGGCGATCACAGGCGAATCCACCAGCAACTCCATCTCCGCCGGCTTGAACTGGATGCGGTTGCCGTGGCCGTGCGCCACCGGAAGGGCGGTGCCGTACTGCCAGTTGGGCGGGACCACCAGAGTGGCGTCGAACACGATCTGGCTGTCGGGGACGTTGGCCGGATACAACAAATTCTGGTTCCAATTGATGTCCACCAGCTTGGCGGTGGCCGATCCGCCCGAGGTGTACTCGCCCGAGGAGGCCTCGATGTAGTCGAAGGCGACGTCGAGCTTGTTCACGCCCGCGGGGACGGTGACATGAAACGTGAACACATCCTTGAGATCGCGCCGCCAGGGGAGGGGTTTGCCGCCAGCGGTGAACACGAGGCCGGTGAGGTCGCCGATGGGGCCATCGGGCTCGTGTTCGCCCGGGATCCACTTGGGGTAGTACAGCGTCAACTCGCCGGGCTGGACCGGCAGCACCTCGTGGGTGTAGATCATTTTGAGTGGGGCCTGCGAGGCGTCCACGGTCAGCGTAATCGGCGCCTGGGCGGCGGCCAAGCCCGCGCCCAGGAAGACGGGCATCACGGCGGCGAGGGAGAGCCAACGGCTGGACATGCATGCACTCCTGCGGACCTTTTCATGATGGCACAGCCCGCCGCGCGCCCCCAATGTACACGATCCTGTACAATTGAGGCATGGTCACGATGGCGATCTCCGAGTTCCGCCGCCGCTGCCTGCGGCTGGTGGAGGATCTGCCCGCCGAAGGATTGACCCTCACTAAACGAGGTCAGCCGGTGGCTCGGGTCTCTCCGGTGAAGCCCGGGGTGCTGGCGTGGTTGGGGACGATACCCGACATAAAAACCGACCCGCACGACGATCTGTTCTCGACCGGTGTGCGATGGGATGCTGAATCTCGACACCCACATTCTGCTCGCCACCGCAGAAAATAGCTTGCACCCCGCCGAGCGGGCAGCGCTGACGCGCGAGCGGCGGCAGGGGATCTCGGCGATTGTGCTCTGGGAAGTCGAGATCCTGTATCGCACGGAGCGGATCCCCTATGGCTTGGACGACGACCGGCTGGCGGGGATGGTGGACTCTGTGACGATCTGGCCGATCAGCGTCGAGGTAGGCTTGGCGCTACGGCGACTGGACTTTCACGCCGATCCGGCGGATGAGCTCATCGCCGCAACCTCGCTGGCGCACCACGTCCCGCTGCTGACGCGGGACCGGCGGCTGCGCCAGTCGCGGCTGCTGCGGCGGCTGGGATTGATCGTGTAGCTGGGGGGCGGCTACCAGAGCGTGGGCACGAGGCCGCTGCTGCGGATTTTCTGATCGGCGGTCACGAGCGTCAGGCCATGGGCGAGGGCGGTGGCGGCGATAATGCGGTCGGCCGGATCGCGGGGAAAGGCGGGGCCGAACTGCGCCGCCTGGGCGGCGATCTCGGCGTTCAGCGGCAGGAAGCGGCCATGCGTCGCATATAGGTCATATTATCATGACCACTATTTGCTGGCGCGGGCTCCAGCGCGTACTCGCTGAGGCGCTCGCACCGTCGTCCCCGCACCCGGATTGCGCCGGTGGGCCGGGCATCCCGCTTGGACTCGCGCTGGCCCGGGGCCCGGCGAGCCCAAGCCCGCGCCGCTTCGGTTGCCGGAAGCGGGCCGAGCCCCATGAGCCGCGGCCCAGCCCCGCGAGGCTCGCGCCGGTGGACGTGGCACTGCCGCGTCCACCTGGAGCCGCCCTTCGGACTTTCGCTGCCCGTCGTGCCTGTTTTGCCCGCCGTGCAAAAGGCGTCCCCCGGCGATCAGCGGCGCCGCCGCCCGCCCTCTATAATCGGCAGAGTGGCTCCGCCCGCAATTCTGCTGAGGCCGCTGGCTCTGCCCGCCGGCGCCTGGTGGCCGCCGGCCGCAATCGTCGCTGGCGTGCTGGTGGCCTTGTGGCTGACCCTCTGGGCGCTGTCGCGCTGGCTGCGGCGCTGGCGGGCGGCGCACCAGATCATGCGGGTGCTGCGCCGCACGCTGGAAGTCTTCGCGGCGGTCATCGTCGGGTTGATTGCGTTGCGGACATGGATGCCCGGACGCGCGCAGCTTTCCGGCCAGCGCGTCACGGACTGGGTGCTGGGGCCGGGGCTGCACATTCTCTTCATCTTCGTGCTGGCCTTCGTGCTGGTGCGGATCACCGACTTTTTCATCGGCCACCTGCAGGGTATGCTGGCTGCGCCCGAAACCGCGCCCCACGACGCGGTGGAACGGCAGAAGCGCATCGCCACCCTGGGCCGGCTGCTGCGGGCGCTGGCCACGATCGCCATCCTGGGCATGGCGGGGCTGATGGCGTTGCGCGAAGTCAACATTGACATCACGCCGGTGCTGACCGGCGCCGGCGTGGCCGGCGTGGCGCTCGGCTTCGGCGCCCAGACGCTGGTGAAGGACCTGATCGCCGGCGTGTTCCTGATCCTCGAGAACCAGATCCGCATCGGCGACGTGATCACAATCAACGGCAAGACCGGCAAGGTGGAGAGCATCCGGCTGCGCATCCTGACGCTGCGCGGCGGCGACGGCAGCCTCTACGTCTTCCAGAACGGATCCATCACCGAGTACATCAACCTCACCAAGGACTTCGCCTGCGCCGTGCTCGACCTCACCATCGCCTGGAAGGAAAACCCGGCGCAGGTGCGCGCCATTCTGGCCGAAATCGGGCGCGCCCTGGCCACCGACCCGGGGTTCCGCGACAAGCTGCTGGCCGCGCCCGAGGTGCTGGCGGTGGAGAGCCTGGGCGCGGCCTCGTTCGGGGTGAAGCTACAGGTGAAGACCGCGGCGGGCGAGCAGTGGGCGGTGCTGCGTGAGCTGCGGCGGCGCGTCAAGGAGCGCTTCCAGCACGACCAGATCGCACTGGCGTGAGGTGGGCAGCGGCGCGGCCGGCGGGCCGTGTTGCCGCAAAACACCTTGTCTCCGTGGGTGACCGAGCCCACGCGAAAGTCGCCGGCAGTCGCGTGGTGGCGGCAGTCGAATCCGTCCTGATTGCTGCGTGGGTTGCACAATGCGCGGGCGGGCGGGCTCAGCTGATGGTCTTCATGCAGGCGGCGAACAAGGCATCAAAGTCCGCCTCCGGGGTGCGCTCGAGCATGCGCTGGACGGCCTTTTGCGCCAGCGCGGCGGGATAGCCGAGGTTGACGAGCGCGCTGGCGACATCTTCGGCCGGGCCCGGCGCGAGCACCGGCATGGCGGCGGCGGCCTCGCCTGCCGCGAGCTTGTCGCGCAGCTCGAACACCAGCCTTTCGGCGGTTTTCTTGCCGATGCCGGGAATCGAGGTCAGGCGCGCATAATCGGCGCCGCGCAGCGCGGCGGCAAGCTCGGCGGGCGGCAGCCCGGAAAGAATGGCCAGCGCCAGCTTGGGGCCGACGCCGTTGACGCCGATCAGGGTCTCGAACAGAAGTTTCTCGGCCGCGGTGGCGAATCCAAACAACTGGATGGCATCCTCGCGCACCTGGGTATGGACGTGGAGCGCGACATCGGCGCCGGGCTCGGGAAGCCGCCCATAGGTCGCGACCGTGACCTGCAATTCATAGCCGACGCCAGCGGCCTCGATCACGACCGCGGCCGGGTGGCGGCTCAGCAGCCGGCCCCGCAGGTGGGCGATCATGCCGTTACCTCCTCGACCAGCTCGAGCGCATCGGCGCCGGCGGGCGCCAGCCCGCACTCGGCGCAGAGCGAGAGAAAACGGCGGAGGCCGGCGATATGCGCCGGCGTAAGGCGGTAGGCGACATTGGCGGTGAGATAGTGGCGAACCACATCGGGCGGCAACTGCAGCCGCGGCGCCCAGTGTGCGACCAGGGCTTCACGCTGACTGAGCCCCTCGTCGAGCGCGGCCAGCAGCCGGGGGTGCAGCCAGCGCTGCTCGGCCGCCCACACCGGGCGCCGGATGCCCCACAGCGCAAACACGAACGGCAGCCCGGTCCAGGCGCGCCACTCGACCGCAAGGTCGCGCACGTCGAAGCCCGCTGCCGCCGCCTCGCCACTCTGGCGCAACTGCAGCGCCGGGTCGCCGATCAGCAGGCAGCCATCGGCGCTGGCGAGCGAGACCCGCCAGTCGGCGGCGCTGGCGGCCACGGTCGCGACCTCGGCGCCGTAGCGGCCGCGCAGCAGCAGTTGCGCCATGGCGGCCGAGGTGCGGCTGGCCGCGTCCAATGCCAGGTGGCGAATACGCTCCGGTCCAGCGCGGCTGACGAGCAGAATGCTGCGCACCTCGGCCCCGGCTTCGGCGCCGCTGGCCACGCCGATGGCGCCCAGCCCTACCAGCGCCGGCTGCCGCGCCAGCTCGATGGCCGGAATGACGCCCAGGTCGGCGGCGCCGGCGGCCAAGGCGTCGGCGCAGGCCGAGGGCAGGGTGTAGTCCAGCCGGAACCGGACATCGTTGGCGAGCCCCCACATCAGCGGCGCGGCGTTGAGGAACTCGATGGCGGCGACGGTTAGCACCTGTGCACCAGTATAAAAGCGAAACGCCCTGAGCCCGGCGAGCGTCGCTATCCATTGTCGGGCGCGGGCCCCTGCCCGGCTACGCCGGGCATCCCGCTTGGGCTCGCGCCGACCCGGGGCCCGGCGAGCCCAAGCCGGCGCGAGCCTCGCGGGTTGACAGCGGGCCGCGCACGGTTGACAGTGGATAGCAGGGAGGAATGATGAAAACTGGCTGGATTGTGACGTGCATGCTGGGGCTGGCGGTGGCGGCGGCGGCGCAGGCGAACCCGCCGGTGGCGCCCAATCTGCCGCCTCCGGGGACGACGCAGAACTCGCCCTATGGCGGCAACTTCGAGCTGTTCCTGGGCGGCTCCTATCAGGCCGCCAAGGCCACCAGCGCCAACTCAGTGGGCATCAGCACCACCAACGTGCCGGGCGCGCAACTGGCGTTGCGATATCACGTCACCGACTTCAACGCCATCGAGTTCCGCTACGCGCTGGCGCAGCCGACGCAAACCTATGGCAACTTGTCCATCAAGTCGCGCGCCAGCGAGTTTACCTTCGACTATGCCTGGACCTATCCGTCGGAAGGGCCGATCCGGCCGTTTTTGCTGGGCGGGCTGGGCGTGCTCCATTACTTGCCCATCGGCAGCAGCAACCCGCCGGGAACCGCCGGTCAATCGCGCTTCACCTTGGTCTACGGCGGCGGCCTGGACCTGGCCCTCAGCAAGCAGTGGAGCATTCGCGTCGCCTACCGCGGCCTGATCTACCGCGTGCCGGACTTCTCGCTCATCGGCATCCACAAATGGAACCACATGCCGGAACCAGCGCTGGGGATCGTGTTTCATTTTTAAGCAATTAGCAGTTAGCAGTTAGCAGTTAGCAGTTAGCAGTTAGCGATGAAAGACTTTCGGCGGTTGACCACGTGGCAGAAGAGCTACCGGGTTGCCCTGGAGGTCTACCGCGCCACGGCGGCGTTTCCTGTCAGCGCGCGTTTTGGCCTCACCAGCCAGATGCGCCGGGCGGCGGTGTCGGTGCCTTCCAATATTGCTGAAGGCTGTGGCAGGAGCGGAGATGGTGAGATGGCGCGGTTCTTGTCCCTGGCGACGGGCTCGGCAAGCGAATTGGAGTGCCAACTGCTGCTCGCGCACTACCTCGGAATGCTAGCCGACGGCGGATTTGAATCGCTGCAGGCGGCCATCACGGAACTGCGCCGCATGCTCAACGGCTTGACCGCCAAGGTCGCCGCCGACTGCCGCGCCCGCAGCTAATCGCTCTTCGCTACTCGCTAATGCACCACGGGAGCGGAGGCTTTGGAGACCGGTCCGCCGCCGCTGCCGGTGCTGGCGGGTGCGCCCATATGGGAACCGGCCGAACCCCCGCTGCTGATCGAACCCAGGCGGGCTCCGCCTGAGAATGCCGAGCTGAAGCCGCCGCTGCTGCTGCCGCGGAAGGCGGACATGCGCGGCGCACTGAAGCTGGAGCGCGCGGGTACGCCGGGGCCGCCGAAGCGGGTCCCGGTTTCAAGTCCGACGCGGCTGAGCGGCGCCCGCATCCCGCCAAAACCGCGGCGGGCGAAGCGGGCGTTGGCGGCGGATGAGGCCGGTGGCGGATGCAGTTGGGTGACGGCGGCGGCGCGGCGCGGCGTGTTCCCGGAGCCGATGACGCGGCGCAAGCCACCGGAGCCAACCGGCGGCCGATGCGGCCGGCGCACGGGCGGCGCGGTGAGGTAAACGATCAGCACGCCGTTATTCCCGCCCGCGTAGCCGTTCTGCCAGGCGCCGCAGCCAAAACCGGCGTCCAGGCCAAGGTCGCCCATGCCGGAAAATGGATCGCAGAAGGTGCCGCTGTAGATCGGTCCGCCAAACCCGCCGCCAATCATCGGGCCGCCCAGCATGCCGCCGTAGAAGTTGAGGTTGCCCCAGCTATTCACCGGTCGCGCGGTTGAAATCAACTGGCCCTGCGTTTGATGGGTATCGGAGGCGCCGGCCGAGGCCGCCGGGTTGGGAGTGGGCGCGGCATCGGGCCGGAACCAGCCGCGGTCGGCGGTCCAGCACCAGCCCTGGTAGTCGCCGCTGATCTGCGTCCAGGTACAGCTCGAGTTGGCGAGATAGGCCAGCCCGGTGCCGGTGTAAGTTGGCATCGGCGGCAGTTGGCCGGACCAGTTGACCGCTGGCGTAAGGCTGCCGGGCTCGACCCCGTGCTTGAAGGCGACCTCGTAGTAGCTGTCGCGGTTGAGGCTCCAGCGTGTCCAGGGGTCGGCTGGCGAGGCAATGCGCATCGGCACCAGCGCAGCGCCGCTGAGCGCGACCTGCTGCTGCTTGTCCAACGACACCACGCCGCCGGCGCGGGTGAGGCGAGCCTTGCCGGTATATACCTGCACGTCGCTGGCTGCCAGCCGCAGCGCCACTGGGCCGTCAGGCGTGGCCTCGATCTGGCGGCCGGCTGCGTCGGTGACCAGCAGACGGAAAGCCTCGTCATCGCCTTTGCGCAGCGTGGCGAAGACCACGCCCTGGTCCAGCTTCACCGTGGTTTCCGGCGTGCCGCTGTCGCTGCGCTCCAGCCGGGTGAGGGTGACGGTGGAATCCGGAATCAGCCGCAGCGTGGAGCCATGCTCGAATTGGATTTCGGCGCGGCCCGAGCCCAGGGTGCGCAGTTGTTCCCCAGCCGCCAGCGGTGCGTTGAGCAAGGCCGGGCGCCAGCCTTGGCCGTCGGGCAAGTTCATTTGCACCGCGCCGGTGACCAAACTGAGCCGGACGATACGAATGGAGTTGTCAGCGCGCAGGCCCGCAACCAGCGCTACAGCTGCAATCCCAGGAAGCCATTGCCGACAGTGCATGCCCCCTCCACTTGATTACAGTCTGCGCTCTTTCCGGCGGCTGTCAAGCGCCCCCGTGGCTTGGGCTACCATAGCCTATATGCCTCGTCCAGGGTCCATTGTGCTGTTGGTGGCGCTCGCCGGCCTGCTGTCGGTTGCCGGGCTCGTGGCGCAGCAGCCGGACGCAGTCAACGAGGTTTACCTGTTTAAAAACCCCCAGGCGGCGCCGGTCCTGGTCACCACCGGTCTGCACGGCGAGCACATTGACCTGGCCTCACTGCGGGGCAAGGTGGTGCTGCTGAATTTCTGGGCGACTTGGTGCGGGCCCTGCCGTGAGGAGATACCCGAATTCGAGCGGCTGCAGCGGCAATACGCCGGCAAGCTGCAGGTGATCGGGATGTCGGTGGACGAGCTGCCGGGGGCGACGGTGGCGCTCAAGGCCAAACAGATGGGCATCAACTATCCGGTGGCGATGGCGAGCGCGGGCATCCAGAACAGTTTCCACGGCATGCCGACCATTCCGGTGACCTGGGTGATCGATCCCCGTGGCCAGGTGGACCAGATCAACCACGGCGCCAACCCCTATGCGGTGTTCGACACCGAGGTGCGGGCGCTGCTGGGCATGCCGACCACGATCAAGGTGGCGCGCATTGACCAGCTCTCACCCAACGGCAAGGTAGGCACCATTGACATCCCCGGCATCGCCGAGCTGCTCAAAAAGCTGACGCCGGCGCAGCGCGCCCTGGCGCTCGAGAAATTGAACAGCCAAGCCTGCACCTGCGGCTGCGAATGGTCGCTGGCCACCTGCCGGGTGCAGGACCCCTCCTGCGGCTACAGCCTGCCACAGGCGCGGCAATTGATAGCCGCCATCGCCCAGGGCAAGGTGAAGTAGCATTGACGGGCGCGGGCCCCTGCCCCTGCTCGCTGAGACGCTCGCAGCGCCTGGCATCCCGCTTGGGCTCGCGCCGGCCCGGGGCCCGGTGAGCCCAAAGCGGGCGCGAGCGGCATCGTTGGAGGGGGGCCGCGCCGCTTCGTTTAACGGGAGCGGTGAAAGCGCCACTGGCGCTTTAACCGCGTTGGAATTCCGCGGCCCTCCGCGCCGATTTTGCCCGCAGTGCAAACGGCGCGACTCCCGCGCAGCGTCTACGGCAGAATCACAGTTGCTGTAGTCACCCGAACTGCGGCGTGGCGCCGGCCGGCGCGCGGGTCGGCGACCCGCCCCACGGGGGTGGCGCCGGCCGGAAGGCTGCTGCCCTGAACGTTGGCGCGGCCTCGCGTCGACCCTTTAGCTGCTCGAGGCGTCCGTGTTCGCCGGTGGCAGCAGGTCTTCCACCGTCTTATTGAGCGCTTCCTCGTTCCACTCTTCCAGCCCCTCGTAGGGATTGAAGCTGAAGTCGATTTCGTTGTTGGAACTGGGGATGCCGGAGGCCTTTTCCTGCTTGCGGACGGAACGGCGCTCAACCTTCTCCCGCTGCCGCTCCTGACGCTGCTTTTCCTTCTGCCGCTTTTGAAATGTCGGACCAGAACGACCCGCCATAGGCACCTCCCGAGTTTTGGAGTTTCGCACTTCAATTGTAGCAACTACTCGGCGTGCTCGGTAGAAATTACCGGCGTCGCGGGCTATGTTCGCAGTAATCACGCCCGCGGCATGGAAGTTTTTGTGGCACGCTGGATGCAAGCTAGTTGGGCAGGGGAATTCAGTCTTGCTGCGCTACATCCGGAAGCATCCTTTCGTTGGTCTCGTCGTCGCCTTGAGTGTTGAAGCCTGGCTTGCGGTGCCGGGAGAGGCCATGATCGCCCTGGCCGCCTCCACCGCCTCAGAGATCTACGGCCTCGGGCGCCTGATGGTGTGCGGCGTGGCCGGCATGCTGGTCAACAACCTCATCCTGTTCGGGCTCAGCCGCCTGGGAAGGGGTGTGCTGGTGGAATGGATGGGCGTCCACGGCCTGCACTTCCATCTGACCTCGCAGATGGTGCTGGGCGCCAACTTTCTGCCGCCATTGCGCAGCGCCGCCTATGTCGTCTACGGCCTGCAGGGAGCCCCGCTGGAGCGCTTTTTGGGCGTTTCGCTGGTCTCGAGCCTGCTGTGGGTGGGCCTGTATCTGTTGATTGGGCGCAATTTCCACCGCCGCATCGCCCACGTCATGAACTGGTTCGAGGGCGGCGGGCGCTGGATGACGGTGGCGGAAGTGGCGCTGACGGCAGGGCTGATCGCCGCCGTATGGCTCTGATCGAATGATCATATTGCTGGCGGGAACGTAACACTGCGGTGATCTATTTCGTATACTGTTTAATGGCGTGGCCTTCAACGTCTCGCCAGGGAGGATTGATGAACTGTTCCCGTATTCTCATCGGCTCGGCGACGTTGGCGCTGGGTACGATGCTCGCCTGGGGGGCCGCTCCTGCTGTTACGGCCTATCCCTCAACCGCAACCGTGGCGGCGCAAGGCCGCCAGCGCATGACGCCGGCCCAAAGCGCCAAGCGTCGGGTGACCCAGATTGACAAGGCCGTCACGCTGACCGCCGACGAGAAGACCACGATCGAGACCATTTACGAAAAGGCCTACACCGACGCCGCCACTGCTCGCCAGAACGGCGACATGCAAGGGGCGCGGGACGCCATGACCAAGGCCGAGACCGATGCCAAGGCCGCGTGCACGCCCGACCAGGTGGCCAAGTGGCCCAAGCTTATGATGCGTAGGCCTCGGGGCGGCGGCGGCGGGTTGCTGTAATCGCCGTTTGTGATCGCCAGTAGTCGAGCGTGGGGCCACACCGGCCCCGCGCTTTTTTCTTGCTAACGGCCAACGGCTGAGGGCTAATGGCTAACATGCATCTTTCCTTTCACGGCGCTGCCGGCGACGTCACCGGTTCCTGTCACCTGTTGGAGGCCTGCGGCCGCCACATCCTGATTGACTGCGGCATGTTCCAGGGGAGTCGGCGGCTGGCAGAGGAAAATGCCGACGACTTTGGCTTCGACCCGGCCGCGGTGGACTGCCTGCTGCTGACGCACGCGCACCTGGACCACTGCGGCCGGATACCGCTGCTGGTGAAGCGCGGGTTTCGCGGCCAGATTTTCAGCACGGCGGCCACGCGCGAGCTGGCGGCGCTGGTGCTGCAGGACGCGGCCGGGCTGCAGCAGGAGGAGGCCGAGCGCCACCACACCGAGCCGCTTTATGGCCCGGAGGAAGTGGCCGTGGCGGCCCAACAGTTTCAGGGCGGGCTCCAGTATGGCGCGACGGTCGAGTTGGCGCCAGGGCTGAGCGTAAGCTGCCAGGATGCCGGGCACATTTTGGGCTCGGCCTCGATCATCATCGAAGCGATGGAGGGTGGCTCGCGGCAGCGGCTGGTGTTCAGCGGCGACCTGGGGCCGGGGCAGGCGGCGACGGCGGCCGACAAGCCGATCCTGAATCCGCCGGCGCCGGCGCCGGCCGCCGACGTGATCGTGATGGAGTCCACCTACGGCGACCGCAACCACCGTTCGCACGCCGATTCGATTGCCGAGTTCCGGGCGGCGATCCGGGCGACGCTGGCAGGGGGCGGGAACGTGGTGATTCCGACGTTCGCGCTGGAGCGGGCGCAGGACTTGCTGTGCTACCTGCGCGACATGCTCGAGGCCGGCGAGCTGGCGCCGGCCACGCCCGTCTATCTCGATTCGCCGATGGCGATTTCAGCCACGGAGATTTTCGAGCGTCACCGCGAGAGCGTGAAGCCGGCGCTGGCACGCGAATTGGCCGCCGGCAAAGATCCGTTCGCGTTGCCGGGGCTGCAGATGACGCGGACGCGGCAGCAGTCGGTCGGGATCAACAGCGCCCGGGGCGCGATCATCATGGCGGGTTCGGGCATGGCCACGGGCGGGCGGATTCTGCATCACCTGCTCCACCATCTGGGAGACGCCCGCAACGCGGTGGTGTTCGTGGGCTACGCGGCCCAGGGCACGCCGGCGCGGCTGATCATTGACGGGGCAAAAAGCGTGTCCATCCTGGGCGAGCCGGTGACTGTGCGGGCGGCGGTGCACACCATCGGGGGCTTTTCCGCCCACGCCGGCCACGACGAGCTGGTCGCCTGGGCGGCGGGAGGCGGCAAGGCCTGCCAGATATACCTGGTGCACGGCGAGCCCCCGGCGGCGCAGGCGCTGGCGGCGGC
>JBOGKJ010000187.1:0-5698 GCA_050745565.1 Terriglobales bacterium
GGCGAGCAGGACGCGCTGTCTGGAGGACGATGGCACCAGGGCAGGTGCTGCGCCGCCCATTTTTCTAGACGGGCGCGCTATGCCGCGCGTGGCAGCGGCTGGGTTGGTGAGAAATGCGGACTAGCCAGTGCCGCCGTTCCCGCCGACGCTAGTCGGCGAGAACGGCGGCGGGGTCCACGCGCGTTGCGCGCCGCGCGGGCAGCCAGCACGCCAGCGCCGCCGCCACGGCCAGCACCAGCGTCGCCAGCCCGATGCTGGTGAGGTCAAACCCGTTGACGCCGTACAACAGACTCCCCAGCGTCCGCCCCAGCAGCGCCGCCAGCACAATGCCCAGCCCCACGCCCGCCGCCACCATCGCCAGGCCGCTGGCAAACACCAGCCGGATCAAATCCCCGCCGGTCGCGCCCAGCGCCATCCGGATGCCCAGTTCCCGCCTCCGCTGCGTCACCGAATAAGCCATCACGCCAAACGTCCCGATCGCGGCCAGCAATAGCGCGAGCAGCCCGAACCCGGCCAGCAGCTCCGCTCCCATCCGCGCCGGCGCCAGCGTCTGCTCGAGTTCCTGCTGCTCCAGGGTCGCCGGAATCGGGCCCAGTGATGGATCGAGCCCCCCCACCACCGCCCCCAGGCTCACCAGCGCCGCCGCCGGATCGCCCTTGGTCCGCACCACGATGGCCGCCGGCGCAAAATGCTGCTCCAGCGGGAAGTACACTTGCGCCTGCGGCGTCTCTCCCAGCGACAGATAGGTCACCGTCGGCACCTCGCCGACCACGGTCACATCCCAGGTTTCCTGCAGAAACCGCAGCCCCTTGCCCAGCGGGTTCTGCCCCGGCCACAGCCGCTCCGCCAGCGCCTGGTTAATAATGGCCACCATCGGCGCCGAAGGGCCGTCGGCGGCGCTGAAGTCGCGCCCGCGCAAAATCGGAATGCCCATGGCATTGAAGTATCCGGGCCCCACCCCGGATACGGGCGTCAGCTTTCCGTTGCGCGTATCGCTGGTGTCCACGCCCGCCGGAAACGTGGTTCGCTCCGTTCCGCCCTGGAACGGCAAGGTATCGGTCACCGCCGCCCCGGCCACCTGCGGCAGCGCCAGAAGCCGCGCCACGGCGTCCTTATAGAACTGGTCCTCGCGTGCCTGCGGATACCGCGCTGCCTGCAATGGCGGGGTCAGCGCCGCCAGGTGCGCCGTGCCGAAGCCGGTCGGCGCCGCCTGCGCGTTGACCAGGCTGTGCAGGAACATTCCGGCCACGATGAGCGCCACCAGCGAAAACGCCACCTGTGCCGCCACCAGCAGCCCGCGCAGACTGTACCAGTGCAGCCCGCCCGCCGGCGCCTCGCTGCGTCCACCCAGGGCCGCAAGCGGCCCGGTCCGCGTCGCCCGCAGCGCCGGCAGCAGCCCGAACAGCACCGTCGCCACCACCGCCGCCAGCAGCGTGAATCCCAGAACCGGCGCGCTGATCTTCAGCGTGATGTCATTGCCGAATCCCGCCGGCCGCAGCGCCCACAGCGCATCCTTGGCCAGGTAGGCAAACCCCACCGCACACGCCGCCGCCACCAACGCCAGCACCAGGCTCTCGGCCAGCAACTGCTGCACCAGTTGCCCCCGCCTCGCCCCCAGCGCCATCCGCAGCGCAAACTCCCGCCGCCGCTCCGCCGTCCGCACCAGCAGCAGGTTGGCCACATTCGCACAGGCGATCAGCAGCACCAACCCCGCAATCGCCCCGATCAGCGCCCCCGCCAGCAGAAACAGGCTGCGCTGGTTCACCGGCACGTTGCTCTGGCTCAGCGGCACCAGCACTGCATCGCGCCCGGCGTCGTCGGTGGGAAACTCCTGCGCCAGGTGCGCCGCCAGCGCGCTCATCGCCTTCTGCGCCTGCGCAACGCTCGCCCCCGGTTTCAGCCGCGCCACCCCCAGCGCAAACGCCGGCCGTCGCTGGTTGAACCAATCCTTGACAGTTCCAGTCAGCACCTGGTCGTGCATCGCCACCGGAATATAAATGTCCTGCTGGTTCGCCAATGGCCCTACGTGCTGAAACGTCGCCGGCGCCACCCCGACCACCGTGTACTCGATCCCATTCAGGTTCAACTGCTTCCCCGCCGCCGCCGCCGCCCCGCCCAGCGAGCGCTGCGCAAATCCGTAACTCACCACCGCCACCGCATGCCCGCCCGGGGTCGAATCCTCCACCGGTAGAAAACCCCTCCCGGTTGCCATCTTCACCCCCAGCAGCGGGAAGAAGTTGGCGTTCACCAGCTCCGTCGGCACCGGCTCCGGCCGCCCGTTCTGCATCCACGACACCCCGGCGAAAATGTCCACCGACATCGCCGAAAACACGTTGTTATCCTGCTGATAATCCCGCAGATTGATGTACGACGTCGGCAGGTACCCATTCCCCGCGTTGCGCTCGTCCCGCTGGTAAATGAACACCGCCCGCGACGGCTGCTCGACCGGCACCGGCCGCAGAAACACCGCGTTGATCAGCGTAAACACCGTGGTGTTGACGCCAATCCCCAGTGTCAGCGACAACACCGCCACAATCGTGAACCCCGGCCTTCGCCCCAGCAGCCGCACCGCCCCACGCAAATCCCGCCCCAGGTTGCCCCATGACATACCCTTCAGCATACCCTCACGCCCAAAAAAAAAGCGCCGACCCAGGGCCGGCGCCCTCTTTCAACCCTCAACGTACAACCTTCAACTCTATTTGCCGCCGCCGCCCTTGCCCGCTTTCAATTGGGTCTGCAGCTTCTGCGCATCGTCCAGATGCTTCTGCAGCACAGGAATCGTGGACCGCACCACGTCCTTCAGTTGCGGATCGGTGACCCGCGGCTCCAGCCGCTGCAATTGCCGGATGGCGGCGCGATGGTCGCGCACCTGCGAGCTGACAAACGCCTGGTCGGCCATGGCGCCCTTTTCATTCGATAGCCGGTCCTGCAGCTTCTGGTCTGATTTCTGCATCGCCGGATTCTCTTTCAGGCTGATGTTGGCCGAACTCGCCGCCGACTCCAGCTTGTTCTGCGCATCCTTGTGGTCGTTCACCAGGGTGTCGGCGAAATCTTTCACCTGCTGGTTCTGGGTGTGCCCCTGCATCATCTGCGCGACATTGATCTCACCCTTGTTGATGGTGTTCAACAGATCGGCCGCGCGCTGATTGGCGCTCGCCGCCGAGTGCGACGGGGTGCCCGCCGCCGGCCGATTCTGTCCTTGCGGCTGCTGTTGCTGTCCGGGCGCCTGCGCCATGATCGGGACCGCAAACGCCAACATTCCCCCGACCAGCAGCGTGGACGAGTGCTTCCAATACTGCATCCTGAACCTCCGGTTGGATCTGACCTTAACGCTTCCGATGAGGCCGCACCACCAAATAGATGCCCGTTGCGCATTAGCCGTTAGCCGTCAGCCATTGGGCGTAGCCATTAGCCATTAGCCGCCAGCCATTGGGCCGGATTTCTCATCCATTCGGGTGGCGCCGGGCGGCGGCCGGCGCGCGGGTCAGCGCCCCGCAGGTGGTGGCGGTCGGAAGGCGGCTAGTTTTGCCAGTGGTGATTTCAGCCGGTTGGAATTCCGCGGGCCTTCGGGCCGACTTTGCCCGCCGTGCGAACGGCGCCACTCCCGCGATACGTGTACCATCGTGGAAGAAACGTGCTCAGAATCGGGTGACCGTAGGGGCCGGTGAAACACTACCTAACAATCTGCCTGCTGGTGCTCCTGGTGCCGATGCTGGCAGTTTCCGCGTTTGGCTATTCGGTGCTCACGCACGAGCAGCTCGTGGACATGCTGTGGGATGCGCGCCTTAAACCCTTGTTGCGCGCGCGCTTCCCCAACATCACCCCGGCCCAGCTCCTCGAGGCTCACGCGTATGCCTACGGCGGCGCTGTGGTTCCCGACTTGGGCTATTACCCGTTTGGCAATCAATTCTTCAGCAATCTGGTCCACTACGCGCGCAGCGGTGATTTCATTGCAGAAATGCTCCGCGAGAGCGAGACGCCCGACGAGTTCGCCTTTGCCCTGGGCGCGCTCTCCCACTACGTGGGCGATACCGTGGGCCATCCGGGCTCGGTGAATCAGGCGGTGGCGATTGAGTATCCGAAGCTGCGCGCCAAATACGGCAAATACGTCACCTACGACGAAGATAAAATCGATCACCTGAAAGTCGAGTTTGGCTTTGACATGGACCAGGTGGCGCTGCACCGCTATGCCCCGCAGCAATACCACGACTACGTCGGTTTCCAGGTGTCGAAGTCGCTGTTGGAGCGGGTCTTCCCTGTGGTCTACGGTCTGACGCTGCAGCAGGTGCTGCCCAACGAAGACCTGGCCATTGGCACGTTCCGCTGGAGCGTCAGCCGTGTGATTCCGGAGATGACGCAGGTGGCGCTGGAAATCCACAAGAAAGATTGGGTCCACGAGGATCCAACGTTCTCGCGCCAAAAATTCCTCTACCGTCTTTCGCGTTCCGACTACAACAAGTCCTGGGGCAACGACTATCAGCGGCCGGGGTTGGGCGCCCGCATTCTCGGCTGGCTCCTGCGTCTGGTCCCCAAAGTCGGCCCCTTCCGCGCCCTCGCCTTCGACAACCCCACCACCCAGACCGAAAAACTCTACATCAATAGCATCAACGCCAGCTTCGATCACTATCGCGCGTTCCTCGAATCCGTGCGGTCCGGTACGCTCCAGTTACCCAACGACGACCTCGACGATGGCAAGCCCACTCAGGCCGGTGAGTACGGCCTCGCCGACACCACCTATGCGCTCTGGCTGGCAAAGCTCGATGCCGGAAACTTCAGAGCCACCGATAGCGCCCTGCGCAACAACATCGTGGCGTTCTACGCCGGCGCGCCCGCAGCCCCTCCACCAGCGGTAATAGCGAATCTGGCCCAACTGCAGCGCGCAACCGTCCTCTCCTTCTGATCCGACCTGGTGGGGCGGGTCGCCGACCCGCAGGCCGGCCGCCGGGCCGGCCTCGCGCGCATGGGTGGCAATGTCGGGCCGCCGCGTATGAGAAATCCGGTCTATCGACGGGCGCGGGCCCCTGCCCCTGCTCGCTGAGACGCTCGCAGCGCCGGACCCGCACTCGAAGGACGGTGGAGCGGCGGCCCGGGGCCCGGTGAGCCCAAGCGGGCGCGAGCGGCATCGTTGGGGGGGGCCGCGCCGCTTCGTTTGCCGGGAGCGGTGATAGCGCCACTGGCGCTTTCACTCCATTGGAATTCCGCGGCCCTTCGCGCCGATTTTGCCCGCAGTGCAAACGGCGCGAGCCCCGCGGACGGCTGATGGCTACGGCTACGGCAGGATCACGGTTGCTAGGGTTACCCGAACTGCCGCGTGGCGGCGGCCGGCGGCCGGCGCGCGGGTCGGCGACCCGCCCCACATCAGCATCTGTGATTTTGCCTCGGCGGCGTGCTACAGGAATACAGTGATGGACACATCAGCGCCGCGGGTAGAGCACCATTGATGGGCGCGGGCCCCTGCCCCTGCTCGCAGAGACGCTCGCAGCGCCGTGCCCGCACTCGAAGGGCTGTGGAGCGCCGGCCCGGGGCCCGGCGAGCCCAAGCCAGCGCGGTTCCTGCGATCTGATTCCGCTCCTAGTCCGCATTTCTCACAGTCAGGTCACGAAGCTCGCATCCAGGCGCGGCGCGCCCTAAAAAATGGGCGGCGATATCGAACGGCGAGCAGGACGCGCTGTCTGGAGGACGATGGCACCAGGGCAGG
>JBOGKJ010000188.1:0-19545 GCA_050745565.1 Terriglobales bacterium
CGAATGGAGCTTGGTCTGTCTGGCCGTCAATCTGAAGCGCCTGCAGCGCCTGCAGCGCCTCGCCGCCGCGTGAATCCTGCCGCCTCCCGTCTCCTGCTTGACGCATAGCGCCGCGTTGACCGCGCCACCACTCACGCGGCCGCGCTTCCACCGTCTCCCGCCCATCTCGTGCCCGCCATCTCCCGCCGGGGGACCCTCCGCCCCTTCTGCCGCGCACGCTCCCTAGCCGCGGCCATATCTCTGCCGACACATGCAGCGTCGCGGCCGACCCTGAGCTCCTCGTCCTGACCCAACATTTGCGAGAGTCGCGGCGCCGCGGACGTGCACCTAATGGTGACCTCCCCGACTTCTTCGCCATGCAGTCGCATTTTCTTCACCAGCCGGTCCAGATGCGACGGATGCACGCACTCGGCCCTTCCCTACGCCTGCGGCTATAAGGTCGTGATGGTGCTGATCTCCAGCGGCTGCCGCGAACCCCAGCGCGTGTTCGAGACGCTCGCACTGCCTTTCGAGGTTCGCAGCCCTCCGCGCCTGCTTTGCCCACCGTGCGAAAGGCGCGACCCCGCGACTCGTCGGCTAAGCGAGCTTGGCGCTTAACCCCGGCTACAGACCGCCGGGGCCGCGCCCGCCGCCTCTTCCGCCACGGCCGCCGGCGGTGGCGCCGGCCCCAGCCCCGGCGGTGCCCCCCGGGCCCGGCTCGGTGACCGGGATCGAGGTCGGCGTGCGCGGGGGTGGGAAGGTCGAGGGGTGCGCCGAGGCCGGCGAGTCGTAGATGGCGTTGAAGATCATCGGGTAGGTGCCGTGCGACTGCGCCCGCCATTGCGGCTTGAAGCCGAATAGGTACACGCGGCCCGCGCCGTAGGCCACCTCGAGCGCGGCGGCTTTGCCCTGGATATACTGCGGACCCTCGAGAAAGCCGCTGGCCAGCGGGTTGACGTGCTCGGGATACATCGCCAGAATACGGCCGCGGAAGTCCTTGTCGGTGGCGAATGCGGGGCCGGCTTCGAACACCCCGGCGGCCATGCGCGGCATCCCCCAGGTGCCCGCCGACTCGGGCTCGACCATGTCCATCCACAGCAGCGAACCCGAACTCGAGAACTGATTGGCCCGCACCTTGGCCAGCACATTCACCACCGGCAGCCCGAGTTGCTCGATGGCGAACTGCGAGGCGTTATTGAAACAGATCAGCGTCCCGCCCGCGGCCACGAACTGCCGCAGCGCCTGGACGCCGGACTGCTCAATGCCGCCAACATATTGCTGTTCGATGGTGCCGGCGCCAAAGCCGCTGAGCAGCGAGTTGGCGCGCCCGTCCGGCAATATGATCGCGTCCAGGCGCGAGCGCAGGTCGCTCGCCTGGATGTCGGCATTGCGCAGCAGCACCGGCTTGAAGTCGTAGTTTTCGAGAATCCAGCGCGTCCAGCCCGTGTCAATGTTGGGCTGCCAGGGGCGGTACAGGCCGACGCGCGGCTTCTTGGTCGCCGCCGCCCCCTCCGGGACGGCGCTGACCGCGCGCACGCCCACCGGCGCCTGCTTCAACACCGCATCCATTTGCGCGCGGCTCAGGCCGCTGATGTAGGCGGTGCCGGCGGCCCCAGCGCCGGAGCCCTGGGCGATGCTGACCTTGGCGCCGGCGTCGAGCGCCAGGTTCATGGCGTGGAAGTGCTGGTTGGTGTCCGGCGCCAGCTCGAAAACCGCGCCGCTGCCGCTGACCGCGCCCGGCGGCGCGGTGATGCTGGTCAGCAGCGTCAGTTGCGCGCGCTGCGCGGCCGTGACCGGCTGCTGCACCGCGTCCACGTGCACGTCCATCTGCAGCGGCAGCGTCCAACCGGCGACGTCATAAGGACGGATCGGCGTGCCGTTGGCGGTCAGGTCCGGATACGCCTGGGGCTCCATCAGCTCGCGCACCAGCGCCGAGTAGGGCTGATCCATCAGCACCACCCAACTGCCGGCGGCGTAGCTGCGGCCGTTGGCGGCAAACGGCGCCTGGGCCGCGTCCACTTCGACCCCGTTCACCAGCAGCACCTTCGCCAGCCGCGCCGCCTCGGCTGTCCGCGCCTGGTCGGCGGGAATCACATAGGCGTAGGGCGGGTTGTTGCTGTACTGTTCGATCGCCTCGTGGCCCGCCTGGTATTTGTTGAACAGGAGTTGCTGGTGATACTTCGCCGCCGTGTCCAGCACCGACATCGAGGCCCCGACCATGTAGCGCACCGCGTCCCCCAGCCGCCACCAGCCGCCCTGCCAGGGCGAGTTGTAGAAAATCTGTGGCTTCAGATTGCGGTAGTTCGCCGGGAAGTCGCGCATGGTGTAGAAGTGCGGCGTGGCGTAGCCGAACAGCGCGGTTTCGGTGAAGAAAGCGATCGAGTTCCGGAATATGCCGGTGAAGTCCTGGTAACCGGGGTACCAATTGTCGAAGCCGACGCGATGGATGGCGCCCGGCATCCCGTGCTCATCCAGGTAGGCGCCCATGGCAATGCCGATCTGGTTGAGCCAGCGCATCAGCATGGGGTTGATGTTGGGCGAAATCGGGTCCACGAACGGCGGAATGAAGATGCGCGCCGGAAACGGAGCGGTCTGGTGCTGGGTGTACCAGATTTCCGGATTCCACTTCAGCTCCTGGGCGGTGATCTCCTGCGACTCCAGCATGTTGTTCATGTAGCCGTCGCGGTTGTTGTCGTGCCCGACGTACTTCTGGTACAGGAACGGCGTCGGGGCGACCTCGAAGCTGGTCCCCAGGTTGTGCCGGTACCAGGTGACCACTTCCTGCTGGCCGTCGGGGTTGAGCGTCGGCCACAGCACCAGAATGACGTTGTGCAGGATGGCGTCAATTTCGGGGTTGTTGCGGGTGGCGCACAGGTTGTAGGCCAGCGTGAGCACGTGCTGCCCGCCGGCGACCTCGGTCGAGTGCATGCCGCCGTCAATGTGGACGACAATCTTGCCCTGCGCCGCGAGCGCGTGCGCCTGCGCGGTGGTCAGTCCGCGCGCCATGGTGAGGCGGCGATTGATGTCGAGGTAATGATCGAGCTGGGCCAGGTTGGCGGGATCGGAGATCACGGTCAGGTCCATCTCCAATCCGCGCGAGGTGCGCCCCACCGGCAGCAGTTTGATGCGGTTCGAGGCCGCCGCCAGCTTGCGCAGATAGCCAATGGCGTCGGTGTAGCTCGCCAGCTTGAAGTCCGCGCCCGGTTTGTAGCCCAGCACCGACTCCGGCGTCGGCACGCTCGCGATCACCGAGGGCGCGGCCGGGGCGTTCTGTGCGATCGCAGGCGGGGCGAGCAGGGTCAGCGGCAGCGCCGCAGCCGCGACGAATAGCAGTCGGGGGACTCTCACGGCGCTACTGTAACACTAGTTCGGCGCGCCCCCAACCAGGATCGCACCCGGCTGGCGCTGCTGGAGCGCGCGGTCGAACGTCGCCAGCCGCAGTCCGGCGGCCTCGGCGAAGGCGCACAGGTAGTCGTCGCTCCAGCGCTGCGGAGCGGGCCGGAGGGACCGGGGCCACTGCCGAAAAAAGACCTCAAGGCCGGCCGGCTCGTCCAGAAAATCGACGCGCAAATCCTCGAGCCACCGATCGTAGGTCGCCCAAGCCGCTTCTTGCCCCAAGGCCTCCCTCGCGCCCATAACGGCGTCTTGACTCAAAAGTCGCAGCAAACCCATCTGGGTCAACCGGCAAAAGTGATACCGGGTGTCCGCGCTGCGACGCTCGAACCAATGCCGCGCCGCCCCGTGATGGACATGCCGGGATACGCTCAATGCGACCCAAACGCTCGTGTCAGGGAAGATCGAGAAGCTCATAGATCCGGGCATTGTCGAGCCTGAGCGTTCCCGGATCCTTGCTCTGGATCAGCGGCAACTTCACCCGTCTTCCGCGACGCAGTGCGGGCGGCTTCAATGCCAGTGAGGCCGCATCCACCAGCAGCGAACGCACGCTGCGCCCCTGGGCGGCGGCGGCACGCTTTATAAGCCTGGCTCGCCGACCCCACCCAAATCCGGAAGCCTGGGAACCGGGCGCCGCGAGGCGGCAAATCGGGAACGGCGCAGCGGCATTCCGCCCCACCGCATGTACCGTGGTCGGCCACGGCAGCGTCCAAGGCGGGATGAGCTTGGCAGCAGTCGAGACATTGCCCGTCCTTGAGCCGGTCGTAGCCTCCACGCGCGGTTGGATCACCAGCATCGAGGAATGGGAGCGCCTGGAACTCGAGGCGCATCCCGGGGCGCGTGAATTCTGGATGAGTTGGCTGTGGCTGAGCACCTGGTGGCAGGTGTACGGCACTGGCCGGCAGTTGCGGATCGCGGTGGTCGAGGGCCAAAAGTGGGTGAGCTGCCCGCTCTATCGGCAACGGCGGCTCGGCGTGCGGCAGTTGGCCTTCCTGGGCAGCGCCAGCCGCCGACATGCTCTGGGCGACGCCGTGCCGGATGCAGCCGAACGGATGGCACGATGGCTGGCGGAGCGGCGGGATTGGGACTCGCTCAAACTCGAGGCCGTTCCGGCCGGAGAGCGGGCGGCGTGGAAACGCGGCTTTGACGCAGCCGATCTGCAGGTGTGCGAAGGGCAATGCTGGTTGCAGCGCTCGATCCCCCTGCATCGGCCCTGGCAGGAGGTGACTGCCGGCTTCCGGCCCGGCCTGCTGAGTAATTTGGCTCGCCGCGAGCGCATGCTGGCGCGCGCTGGATCCGTGCGGCTGCGGCAGGTGGCCACATCCGCCGACCTGGCGGATGTCTTCGAGACCTGCCTGGCCATGGAAGCCAGCGGCTGGAAGGGCGACGCCGGCTCCGCCATGGCCCAGAACCCGCTCGCCCGGCGCTTCTATTCCCTGCTGGCGCAGCGCGCCGCCGAACGCAACCAATTGCGGCTGACACTGCTCGAATTGAACGGCGCTCCCATCGCCTTCAGCCTCCGCCTACGCCATGGCAACACGCTCGCCAGCCTCAAGATTGGCTATGACCGCGCGCACCGCCGCTTTGCGCCAGGCGCGGTGCTCCAATATCAGGTTTTGCGGGAAGCCCAGGCGGAAGGCATCGAAGAAGTGGACTTGTCCGGCGGCGACGACGCCTACAAGGCCGACTGGACCGCCTGCGGCCAACAGCTTGGCGACCTGCAGGTCTACAACCGCACCGCACTCGGCCGGGCTGCCCGGATGCGCGCCTGCTGGCGCCACGCCCTCGGCGCCGACGGAAGCACGCCTGCGATCACGCCGCCGGTGGCGTCTACTGCACGCTCCAGATGTTGAGCACGCCCGAGGCCTGGCGCGAGTTGGCGGTGCCGATCGGCAGGATGATATGTCCGTCCACGACGATGGGACTTTCCCAATGGCCGCTGTCGCAGTGCAGGTCGGCGATCTGCCTGCCGGTGGTGGGGTCGTAAACCTTGAGGTTGGCGCGCACCCCGCCATAAACATAGAGCAGTCCGCCCGCCACCAGCGGGCTGGTGCCGGCGTTGGCGTTCTTCCACTGCGAGACCAGCTTGGTGTTCTGCAGCACGAAAGCCTCGGTGGCGCCGCCGTCGGCGGAAAACACCCAGGTCTGGCCGCCGTGATGCCAGGCCGCCAGGGAGCTGAACAGGTCCTTGCCCGAAGGCGTCGGGACGGTGTCAAGCTCGTGGCCCTTGTGCGGCGCCGCGCCAGAAATTTCCGCGATGCTGAGCAGCCGGATGATCTTGTCCTTGCCGCCGATGGCGACCAGGTTGCCCGGGAGCAGGATGGGCGAAGTTGAGCCGATATCGAGGTCGTCGTCATTCAGCTCGTCGGTGTTGGCCGGGGTGTAGTTGGCCAGCATTTTCGTGGCGCCGGCATTGAGTTCGATGAGCGCGTCGCCCCAGTTGGTCGAGCCGTTCCAGGGGGCGTTGCCGGTGCCGAACCACATGGCGCCGCTGGCGGGATCAATCACCGCCCCCGAGCGGCCCCAGATGGCCGAATCGCTGGCGTCGCAGGAGCTGGGGTCGAGCACGCCGCTGCGGTTGCTGCACAGCGAGTTCCACACCTGCAGCAATTTGCCGCTGGTGGCATTGAGGATGGCAACGTGGCCCTGGTAGGGCGGACGGTCGCCAATATAGCCGGCGGTCTCGGCGATGACGTGACCGTGCCACACGCTCAGCGGCGAGTCCATCTTCTCCCGCAGCGGCAGCTTGGTGATCGAGGTCCGCCACAGCGCGTGGCCATTGGCGATGTCGAGCTTCTGGATATAGCCGTCGGGCGAGGCGGCGTAGAGGTGGCGCCGATCAGGGTCGGCCGCCGGCGTCGAGTTGGTGATCTGGCGCGTGCCGGCCAAGGCGCTGTAGCCCGGTGGGGTGTAAGTCCAGAGAATATCGCCGGAGTTGGCGTCCACGGCCACGGTCTTGCCGTAGCTGGTGGTGACAAAGAGCGTGTCGTGTACGGCGCCGTTCACGGTAACCCCGTGGAGATAGATCGCCGACGCATCCACCGTGCCCGGCAACTGCACCTGGCGCAGCTTGAGGCTGGCGACGTTCTGGGCGGTGATGCCGGTGGGAGCGTCCGAAGCGCTGCTGCGCTCCAGGTTGCCGCCAAACTGGTTCCAGTCGTGGCGGGCCGTCTGTGCGCCGGCGGGGTTGGGAAAGAACGCCAGCGCCAGGGCAAGCGCCGGCGCGGAAGCGAAAAGCAGCCGCATTAGTCTCACGGCGCTACTTTAACACCGCGCCCCGCCGACCGGAAATCGGCGAAGCGCCCGCGATCTCCCGGCAATGCTGAATGTGGCTAATCCCTAATGCCTAACGGCTAACGGCTAATGGCTAATGGCTAACGGCTAACGGCCAATGGCTAACGGCCGGCTAACGGCTAACGGCTAATGGCCGGCTAATGGCCCGCTAATGCCGAACGGCTGGAGCCGGCGCGTCCTTCCCGCGCACGCTCCAGATATCCAGCACGCCGGTCGTGGTCCGCCGGTTGGCGTTGCCTTCGCTCACGAAAATATGCCCGTCCACGACCACCGGGCTCTGCCAGTGTCCGGAGCCGCAGGCCAGCTCCGTCACTTGCGCGCCGGTCGTCGGCTGGTAGACATGCACGCCGCCCTCCCGGCCGCCGTAGACATAGAGCAGGCCGCCGGCCAGCAGCGGGCTGGTGCCGCCGTTGGCGTTCTTCCATTTCGAAACCAAGTTGCCGTTCACCAGTTCGAAGGCTTCGGTGGCGCCCGCATCGGCCGAAAACATCCAGGTCTGCCCGCCGTGATGCCACACCGCCAGCGCGGTGAACAACATCGCGCTCGACGGCGTCGGCACCGTCTGCACTTCGTGGCCCTTATGCGGCTCCGCACCGGTGATGTCGGCGGTCCTCAGTACGCGGATCAGCGCGTCCTTGGCGCCCTGCGCCAGCAGGCCACCGCCCAGCAGCGCCGGCGAGGTCGAGCCCACGTCGAGGTCCTGGTCGTTGAGCTCGTCGGTGTTGGCGGGCGTATAGTTGGCCAATATTTGGGTCGCATCCGGGTTCAGCTCGATCACCGCATCGCCCCAGTCGGTGGTGCCGTTCCAGGGCGCATTGCCGGTGGCGATCCAGATGTTGCCGCTCTCCGGCTCGATGATCGCTCCGGCGCGTCCCCAGATGGCCGAGTCGCTGTCCGGGCACGAAGCGGGCTGGATCAGCCCAGTGCGGTTGCTGCACAGCGAGTTCCACACATCGAGCAGCTTGCCGCTCGAAGCATCGAGAATCGCCACATGGCCCTGGTACGGCGGACGGTCGCCGTTGTAGCCCGCCGTCAGCGCGATGACGTGCCCGTGCCACACGCTCAGCGGCGAATCCATTTTCTCCCGCAGCGGCAGCAGCGTGATCGAGGTCCGCCACAGCGCCTGCCCATTGGCGACATCGAGTTTCTGGATATAGCCGTCGGGCGAGGCCGAGTAGATGTAGCGCCGGCCAGGGTCGGCCACCGGGGTCGAGTTCGTCACCTGGCGCGTGCCCGCGATGGTGGCGTAGTCGGGCGGCGTGAACACCCACAGAATTTTGCCCGAGTTGGCGTCCACAGCCATGGTCTTGCCGTACAGGCCGGTGACGAACAGCGTGTCATGCCGAGCGCCGTTGACGGTCACCCCGTGCAGGTAAATCGCCGTCCCGTCCACCGTCCCCGGCAGCGAGACCTGCCGGTAGCTGAGCTGGCCCACGTTGGCGGCGGTGATGCCGGTGGCGGCGTCCGAAGTGCTGGTGCGCTCGAGGTTGCCGCCAAACTGCGTCCAGTCGAGGCTCGTCGTTTGGGCGCCGGCCAAGCCGCCGAGTGCGGCCAGGGCAGTTACCGTGAGCATCGCCAACGCTTGTTTACCGGTCATCGCCACAGTATACTTCGGGCCGGGAGGCCTAACTATGCGGCAATGGACGGGGTGGACGGCGGTTGCGGCGGCGGGATTGGGGTTGGCGATGATGACAGCGGCGGGGGCGCAGGCGCCGGCCGCGCCGGCGCCCGGCAGCTACACGGCGCTTTACTGGCGCTATGTCGGCCCTCCCGGCAACCGCACTGACGCCGTCAGCGGCGTGCCCGGCGACCCCATGACCTACTACTCCGGAACGGCTTCGGGCGGCATCTTTAAAACCACTGACGGCGGCCTGCACTGGCAGGCGATCTTCGATCATGAGCCGGTGCTCTCGATCGGCGCGCTGGCGGTGGCATCGAGCGACCACAACGTCGTCTGGGCCGGCACCGGCGAGGCCTTTATCCGCAGTCACATCTCCATCGGCGACGGCGTCTACAAGTCCACCGACGCCGGCGCCACCTGGCAGCACATGGGGCTCGACCAGACGGGCCGCATCGCCCGCATCGTCATTGACCCCACCAACCCCGACGTGGTGTTGGCCTGCGCCCTCGGCACCACCTATGGCCCCCAGCCCGAGCGCGGCGTCTACCGCTCCGCCGATGGCGGCGCCACCTGGACCAAGGCGCTGTTCGTGGACGAAAACACCGGCTGCAACGGGTTGGCGATGGATCCCTCCAACCCGCGCATCCTGTTCGCCGGCATGTGGCAATTCGTGCAGCACACCTGGAACGAAGATTCCGGCGGGCCCTCGAGCGGCATCTACAAGTCCACCGACGAGGGCCGCACCTGGACCCACCTCACCGGCCACGGTCTGCCGCATTCGCCGCTGGGCAAGATCAACCTGGCGATTGCGCCCTCCGACCCGCAACGCGTCTACGCCATGATCGAAACTGGCGACGGCACAGTCGAAAACGGCCAACCCACCCAAATCGGCGTCCTGTGGATGAGCGACAACAGCGGCGCGAGCTGGACCCTGATGAACTCGAACCCCGGCCTGCAAAGCCGCACGCAGTACTTCAACCGCCCGGCGGTCTCCTCCGATAACCCCAACGAGATTTACTTCTGCGGCAACTCCTTCCTGCATTCGCTCGATGCCGGCCGCGACCTCGCCCGCATGGGCTCGCCCGGCGGCGACAACCACGACATGTGGATTGACCCCACCAATGCCAGCAACATGGCCGTCGCCAACGACAGCGGCATCAGCATCAGCCACGACCGCGGCGCCATCTGGAACCACGTCCCGCTGCCGATCGCCCAGATCTACCACGTCGCCACCGACAACGACGTCCCCTATCACCTGTTCGGCAACAAGCAGGATGGCGGCAGCTACATGGGCCCCAGCCAAACCGGCTCGCGCGGCTTTGGCGGGCGCGGCGGCCGCGGCGGCGCCGCGCAAGTCGGCGCCCCGATTCCCAGCGCGGCCTGGACCTCGGTCGGCGGCGGTGAAAGCGGCTGGGCGCAGCCCGATCCGGCTGACAACAACATCGTCTGGTCGTCGGGCTCGGGCGACGGCAGCCTCGGCGGCGTGGTGACGCGGGAAGACTTGCGCACCGGCCAAATCCGCAACGTCGAGATCTGGCCCGACGACACCCTCGGCGCCCCCGCCGATCAGGTGAAGTACCGCTTCATGTGGGAATTCCCGCTGATGTTTTCGCCCTTCGACCACAACACCGTCTACGCCGCGAGCCAGGTCATCCACGTCACCCATGACGGCGGCGCGAGCTGGCAGGTCATGAGCCCCGACCTCACCCGCAACGACAAGAGCAAGCAGGGCTACTCCGGCGGCCTCACCCGCGACAACATCGGCGTGCAGTACTTCGACACCGTCTTCTCCGTCGCCGAGTCACCCAAACAAAAAGGCCTGATCTGGGCCGGCACCAACGACGGCCTCGTCCAACTCACGCGCGACGACGGCAAGACCTGGACCAACCTCAGCGCCAACCTGCCCGGCAAACCCGAGTACGGCATCGTCAGCAACATCGAGCCGTCCTATTTTGACGCCTCGACCGCCTACCTCACCGTGGACGCCCACCAGATGGACGACCGCGACCCCTACGTCTACCGCACCACCGACTACGGCGCCACCTGGACCAAAATCACCGATGGCTTGCCGACCACTGAACCCAACAGCTACGCCCACGAGGTCATCGAAGACCCGAACCATCAGGGGCTGCTGTTCCTCGGCACCGAAGGCGGCGTCTTCGTCAGCTTCGATGCCGGCGACCACTGGCAGAGCTTGCAGAACAACCTGCCGCATGTGCCCGTCTACGGCCTGACCGTTCAAAAGCGCCAGCACGACCTCGACATCGCCACCTACGGCCGCGGCTTCTGGATCCTGGACGACATCACGCCGCTCGAGCAACTCGCGACTTCCTCCACCGGCGCCGCCGCCACGCTGTTCCCCATCCGCCCCGCATACGAGTTCCGCGGCGGCGGCGGCTTCGGCCGCGGCGGCAATGACGCCACCGAGGGCAATAACCCGCCCGCCGGGCCCGACATCACTTATTACCTGCCGCAGGCGGCCGAGGGCCGCGGCCGCCTCAGCATCGTGGACGCCGCCGGCAAAACCGTCCGCACGCTCGCCGCCCCCACCGGCGCCGGCCTGCACCGCGTCTGGTGGGACATGCGCGGCACCGCGTCCGCCCCGCTGCGCCTCTACACCATGCCGCCCCACATGCCCTCGGTCACCCTCAACGCCGCGGGCTGGCGCAACGTCCCCTACGTCTCGCCGATGACGCTCAGCTACCCGCCCGGCGCCTACACGGTGAAACTGACCGTCGGCGGACAAACGTATTCCCAGCCGCTCGAGCTGCGCAAGGACCCGCGCTCGCCGGCCACGCCCGCCGACTTTGCCGCCCAGTTCAAACTCGAGCAGGCCATCTACGGCGAGTTCAACCAATACGCCCGCCTGCTCGATGAAACCGAAGCCGTGCGCGTGCAGTTGCGCGCGCTCGGCGTCACGCTCCGCCTGGATGGCAACGGCCGGCCGCTCACCCAGCAGGCCCAGACGGTGGATGCCAAACTGGTCGCACTTGAGGCCAAGCTCTTCAAGAACGAAACCAGCGGCCAAGGCGAGGACGAGGACCGGCAGGCGCCCGGCCTCGGCGGTACCCTCGACTTCCTCTACCAGGACGTCGCCAGCGCCGACTACCCCCCAACCCAACAGGAGCTCGACGTCAACCAGCTCATCCTCCAGCGCCTTGCCGCCGACCGCGCCGAACTCGGCCAGATCGAGTCCCGCGACGTCGCCGCCCTCAACGCCGCCCTCGCCCAGCACAAACTCGCCGGCATCAGCGTCGCGCCGGCGGCGCCCGGGCCGCAACGCCCCTAGCGCCAGCGCTCGACAGGCCCGCTCACCATAGGCGATCTGAGAACGTGATTGTCGGGTTAGCGCTCGCGCTTGCGCTTGGAAGTGGGGGCGCGGTCGGCGCTTCCGGCGCGAGGAATAGCTGCTGAGTGATCGCCGCGAGCTCCGAGAGATCGATGAGCCCTGCCCCTCGGCTGGCGCGCAGGACCGGCTCCGACTTGGGCCCCCAACGCGCTTGCCAGGCATCTTCAATGCCCCACATATCGAACAGCTCGGCGCCCGTCAGCACAATCACCCGCGGACGCACGCCGCCGCCCGCCAAAGGTGTTTCGCAGCTCGAAGCCAAATTCTTGACAATCCCCTTTTCGGAGTCGCCCAGGCGCTCCTTTAGCGCCGCCACCACGAGGAAAGCGGACGGGAACTTCTTCGCCAGCATCAGCAACCTATCCGCATCTTCCTGCCTGAAACGATATCGCCGGGGCGCATGGTGGGGATAAAACCGTCGTAGAGATGCAAGTCGGAACCGCAGATGGCGGTGCGGGTGACGCGGATGACCGCATCCGAACGCAGCAGTAGCGTGGGCGCGGCGACTGACTCCACCCGCACATCGCTTTCGCCGTACCAGCAGAGTGCCTGCATGGGTCGTATCCTCAGGCGGCGGGACGATGCGCGCGCGGCTCCTGCACGGTGCCGGAGGCCTGGCCGCGAGTGGTGGCGATCTCGCCGGTTTCGGCCAGTTGCTTGAAGCGCCGCAGCGAGGAGCGCAGCATCGTGTCAAGGCCGCGGCGCAGCGGGCCCAGCGCCATCGGCGGCTGGCTCAGCACCGTCAGCCGAACCTCGGTGCTGCTGCCATCGGTGTGCGGCTCCAACTCGAGCGTGCCGTGCTGGACGGCCGCCATGCGCGACTTCAGTCGCATCTCCCATTCCAATCGGCGCGGCGGGTCTTCCACCTGGAGCCAGCCGTCGCCCTCGATGATGCGCCCGCCCAGCAGTTCACGCTCCCAATGCCAACTCCGGCCATCCTCGGCCGACGTGACCCGGTAGTTGCGGCGGATGCGCGCCTGGGTTTGGGGATCGCGCCAGAGCGCATAAATCGTCTCCGCCGGCGCGTCCACTGTAATCGCCGCCTGCAGCGCCGGGGCCAGCCCGCGCGCGCCGGCCCGCTTGCGGCGGCGGCTCAGCACAACCAATCCCGCAGCCAAGCCCAGCCCCGCCGCGGCCAAGCCCATGGCCTTCCTGCCCATTGCTGACCCCCAGGGGTGCTGGGATGCCGGGGATGCCTGCGGCGGGTTGCTTCAGCTTCAGTGCTGGGTGTCGAGACCGGCCGCGCGCGCCAGCGCCAACTGCCGTCGGTCAAACGTCAGGAAGCAATCGCAGCGGAGCTCCATGGCGGCGGCAACGTGCAACAGGTCAAGCGCACGCACGCCCAAGCGCGCCGAGTAGGCGGTCGAGAGATGGGCCGCGGTGGCGCAGGCGCCCTCCGGCCAGGGCGCCGGCGTCAGAATCCCCTGGCGCTGGTCGCTGGCCCATGCCGAACGCGCGGCCGCGGCGCTGGCCGGCGCAATCTCCCCGCGAAAGACATGCAGCGTGATCGCGTTGGCGAGTTCGAGGGCGTGCAGCGGTGTATGCAGGATCAGGCCGGCGTCACGGGTCAGGTGCCGCTCCGCCGAGGGCGAATGCGCATCCGCGATGTATAGCGACACCAACGCGCTGGTATCCCAGTAGACCTTCACCGGCTGTCACGCTCACGGCGAATCCACGCGGCCCCACTGATCTTCATTTTCTGGTCCCCGTAGATTCGGCGCAGGCGGTCCATCACGAACCCGGGCGGAAGCGGGCGGGCCGGGGGCGCGGGATCGGCGGCAATGAGGGTGCCAATCAGCTTGCCGCGACGCGTGATTTCGACCGGCTCGCCGCTGCGCAGCAGGCGCTCGACTTCCGGAAAGCGGTAGCGCAGGTCGCGAACCGTGGCGCGCTTCATGTGATGGATTGTAGCATCACTTCACCATGGGCCCGCCGCGCCCGTCTGCTATCCTGCTACTTGCCCATGTCCACGACGATGCGCGCGTTAGTGAAGGCGACGGCCGCTCCGGGCGCCGAACTGCAAACTGTCCCCCGGCCGAAAATCGGCCCGCGCGAGGTGCTGGTCAAAGTCCACACCGCCTCGATCTGCGGCACCGACCTGCACATTTATGACTGGGACCCATGGGCACAACGCCGCCTGCACCCGCCGCTGGTGTTCGGACACGAGTTCTGCGGGCACGTGGCCGAGCTCGGCGGCGAAACCGCCGGCTTCGCTGTGGGCGACTACGTCTCGGCCGACATGCATGTGTTCTGCGGACACTGCTATCAGTGCCGCTCGGGCGAAGCGTACATTTGCCAGTCGGTCCGCATTCTGGGCGTGGACGCACCCGGCTGCTTCGCCGAGTACGTCAGCATCCCCGCCGCCAACCTGGTCCGCCTCGACCCGGCCGTCCCCACCGACTACGGCGCCATCCTCGATCCGCTCGGCAACGCCGTGCACACCGTGCTCGCCGGCCCCATTGCCGGCCAGAGCGCCGTGGTGGTCGGCTGCGGGCCCATCGGGCTGATGGCGATTGCGGTGGCGCGCGCCTCGGGCGCGGGACCCATTTTCGCCATCGAGCCCAATGCGTTTCGCCGCGGCCTGGCTGCCCAGATGGGCGCCGACGAGGTGCTCGAACCCGGCCCGGCGGCGATCGAGCGCGTCCGCGCCCAAACCCCCGGCGGCGGCGCCGACGCCGTGCTCGAGTTCAGTGGCCACCCCCAGGGCATCCATTCCGCGCTCGAGCTGGCCCGCGCCGGCGGCCGCGTCAGCCTGCTCGGCATCCCCTCGCGCCCGGTCGAGCTCGACCTCACCGCCAACATCATCTTCAAGGGCCTCACCGTCCAGGGCATCAACGGCCGCCGCCTGTTCACCACCTGGTACCAGATGCTCTCCCTGGTCAGCCAGCACCGCCTACCGCTCGAGCCACTGTTCACCGACCGACTGCCGTTGGCTGAGTTCAAAACCGGCTTTGACCGCCTGCGCCAGGGCCGCGCCGCCAAGGTGCTGCTGACCCCGTAAGCGGCGGCCGCCCGCTCCAACCTTGAAACTCCAAACTGGAAGCCTGAAACTGAAACCATGCCCCGCCCCCAACTGCACTACCTGACTGACGAACTGCAGCAACTGGAGCAGAAAGGCCTGCGCTTCAAGCTGCGCGTGCTCGAGGGCGAGCAGCTCCCCGTGGCCGAGTTTGACGGCCGCCGCGTTATCAACCTGAGCTCAAATAATTACCTCGGGCTGTGCACCCACCCGCGGCTGCGCGACGCCGCCCTTGATGCCACCCGCCGCCTGGGGGTGGGCTCCGGCGCGGTGCGCACCATCACCGGCACCATGGCCATCCACATGGAACTCGAGCAGTTGATCGCGCGCTTCAAGCACACCGAGGCCAGCGTAGTCTTCCAGAGCGGCTTCACGGCCAACTCCGGCACCGTCGGCGCCATCATGGGCCGCAGCGACTTCATCGTCAGCGACGCGCTCAACCACGCCAGCATCATCGACGGCGCCCGCCTTTCCCGCGCCACCATCAAGGTCTTCCCCCATAAGGACCTCAACGCCGCCGAGGCCATCCTGAAGGAGTTGGCGCCGCAGCCCGGCCGCAAGCTGCTCATCACCGACGGCGTGTTCAGCATGGACGGCGACATCGCCCCCCTGCCCGGCCTTTGCGAGCTGGCGGAGAAATATGGCGCGGTGATGATGGTGGACGACGCCCACGCCTCCGGCGTGCTGGGCAAAAACGGCCGCGGCACCGTGGACCACTTCGGCCTGCACGGCCGCGTGGATGTCCAGGTCGGCACGCTCTCGAAAGCCATTGGCGCGCTCGGCGGCTACGTGGCCGGCAGCGCCGACCTGATCGAGTTCCTCTACCTGCGCGGGCGACCGTTCCTGTTCTCGACCTCGCACCCGCCGTCGGTGGCCGCCACCTGCATCGCCGCCTTCCAGGTGCTGGAAGACGAACCGGAGCGGATTCAGCGCCTCTGGGATAACACCAAGTTCTTCAAGTCCGGCCTGAAAAAGCTTGGCTTTGATACGGGCATGAGCGAAACCCCGATCACCCCGGTCATGGTGGGCGATGGCCGCAAAGCCATGGAGTTTTCCCGGGCGCTGTTTCAGCAAGGTCTGCTGGCCACCGCCCTGGCCTTCCCCACCGTGCCCGAGGGACACGCGCGGCTGCGCACCATCGTCACCGCCACCCATACCGAGGCCGAGCTCAGCGAAGCACTTGGTATCCTGGAGAAGGTAGGCAAGGCGCAGGGCCTGATCTAAAAGAGTGGCTAGTGGCTAGTGCCGGGCGCGGCAGCCGAGACTGCCCTTAACGACTGTCACTTTTGCCGGGCTCGACGCTCTCATTGAATTCCATGCAGGCTGCCGACAACGTAAGCATCGTCTACGCCTTTGCGGCCGGGCTGCTGTCGTTTCTCTCTCCCTGCGTGCTGCCGCTGGTGCCCGGCTACGTTTCGCTGCTATCGGGTGCCGTGGCCGACCGGCTGCCCGGCTCGCCGGCCGTTGCCGCCACTGCCGGCGGCGGCGCTGTGGTCACCGCCACCCCCGCCACCGACGTAACCGCCGCGCGCAGCCTGCTGATCAGCAACTCGATCTTCTTCATCCTCGGCTTCTCGCTGGTGTTCGTCGCCCTGGGAGCCACCGCCACCTCCGTGGGACAGACGCTGCGCGTCCACCAGGCCCTGTTCAGCCAAATCGGTGGGCTGATCGTCATCCTGTTCGGCCTGCACCTGCTGGGCGTCATCAAGATCGGCGCCTTGTATGGCGACAAGCGCGTCCATAAGAGAATCAGCGTCAACGGCGGCCTAGGCGCCTTTGCCGTCGGTTTCACCTTCGCCTTTGGCTGGACGCCGTGCATCGGACCCATGCTGGCGACGATTTTGCTGCTCGCCGCCAACACCGGCACGGTGATGCACGGCATCTTCCTGCTGGCGGTGTATTCGGCCGGTCTCGCCGTGCCGTTCCTGCTCACCACGCTGGCGATTGACCGCTTTGCGCTGTTTTACAAGGGCTTTCGGCGCCACCTGCACACCGTCGAGCAAATCTCGGGCGTGCTGTTGCTGCTCATCGGCTTCTTGCTGTTAACCCACCGCTTCACCACCATCTCCGGTTATTTGGCGCAGGTGCCGTTCTTCAATAAACTGTTGATATAGGAGTTCATGGCAATGCCTGAGAGCACAAACAACCGGACGGCGTGGAATTGGATCATCGTGGGCGTGGTGCTGATCGGCGGGTTGGTCTACCTCGCCTACACCCGCAAAAACACGCTGCCGGCCGCGGCCAGCGCCTCCGGTAACGGCTCCGCCAACGCCGTCCTGGAAGCTCCCAACGTGGATGGACGCACGGCGCCCGGCTGGACACTTGAGGACGTCAACGGCAAGCCGGTGAGCCTATCGCAGTTCAAGGGCCATCCGGTGGTGATGGATTTCTGGGCGACCTGGTGCGGGCCCTGCCAGATCGAGCTGCCGTGGTGGAAGCAGTTGCAGGACCAGTACCGCGCGCAAGGGCTGGTCATCGTGGGCGTTTCGGAAGACGCCAAGCTCAGCGACGTCACCTCCTACCTGGCCAAGAATCCGCTCAACTACCAGATCGTTTGGGATAACCAGACGTTGATGCCGAACTACGGCGTGCCGTTTGGCCTGCCCACGACGCTGTTCATCAACCGTGACGGCAAGATCGTGGAGCGGGTGGTGGGGCTCGAGGGCAAACCGGACCTGGACAAGGCGATCCGGGGGATCTTGTGAGCTACAGGTTTCGGGCTTCTGGTTTCAAGCTTCTAGTTGCGGGCGCGACGGCCGTGGTAGCGGCGGCAGCCTTGGCGCAGGCGGCGGGCGTGGCGCATTTACAGCCGCCGGCCAAAGTCCAGGCGCGGGCGCACGCGCAGGTGACGACTGTGTTTCAGGTGCGGGTTGACGCCGGCTATCACATCCAGTCCAACCACCCTAAGCTCGATTACCTGATCCCCACGACGCTGACCATCACCCCGGCCGACGGCATTACAGCAACCCAGGTCGCGTTTCCGCCCGCCGCCGAGCACAAATTCAGCTTTGCCTCCGATCCGCTCACCGTCTTCGAGGGTGTGGTGAAAATTCCCGTGACGCTCGCAACCGGCGCGCCGGGCGCGCACACGCTGCACGGCACCTTCGGATACCAGGCCTGCACCGACCAGCTCTGCCGTCCACCAGTCACGGTGCCTTTCAGCTTTCAGGTGGACGTGCGCTAGGTCCGCGCGCCTCGCCCGCCCCACCCGCCGAGGCCACCCGGGCGCTGGCCGCCGCCGCCGCCGCGCGCGTTTCGGCCCCGCCCACCAGTTGCAGCTTGTCCGCCCGCAGCGTCTGCTTCAGTTGACTGCGGGCGTGGTTGGCCCAGAGGCTTTCGCGATCCAGGCCCAAGTAACGTCGCCAGTGCGGGATGGCGCGCCGATGCTGCCCCTGCCGCTGGTAGGCCAGGGCCAGGTTGTAGTGGGCGTCGGCGTAACCGGGGGCGAGGCGCACCGCCTGCAGGTAGGCCTCGACGGCATCGTCGAGCCGCCCGGTTTCATCCAGTACGTTGCCCAAGTTGAAGTGCGCCAGCGCATAGCTGGGATCAAGCGCCAGGGCGCGGCGATAGCACTGCTCGGCGGAGCCAAAATCCTTTTCGTTGTACCGCAGTGTCCCCAGGTTGACGTAGGCGCTGCAGAAGCCCGGATCCAGTTTGAGGCACTGCAGATAGGCTTCGGCCGCCTGTTCGCGCAGCTCCTTTTCCGACTCCAGCGACAGCGCCATGGCAAACCACTGCTCAGCTTCCTGACGGCGGCGTGCCGCCGGCGTCGGCGCCGGCTTCAGTTGGCGCCCGGGCGGGGGCTCGAACGGCAGCCGCAGTTGCCCGCTGAGCGCATCCATGGTCTGACCGTCGAAGTGCACCTCGACGCGGCCACCCGCGATGCCCAGCGTGGCGTCTTTCCACGGGTCTTCGAGCCCTGGCACGTGCGCGCGCAGCGCCTCCAGGCTGGCCGCGAGCTTGCCGGGGCGGATCGCCGCCGCCGCGTACCGGCACAACACCCGTGCCCGCAGCAGGTCCATCCAGGTGTAGCGCGGCAGCCGCGGAAACAGCCCCCGCCGCTGCCAGCGCTCCAGTTGGCGCGGCTTCAGGCGCAGGATGCGTTCGAGTTGCTGTCGCGAGTAGTAGGGACCATCCATGGGCTGACATTTGAATACCTGATTCGGGCTGAATTGCAAAGGGAAAAGTGCAAGGGTGACCGGCTGAAGGTTGAGGGCTGAAAGTACTGAAGGACCGTCTGAGGATCCCGGAACGGCAACCAATTGCCGGGCGCGGGCTCCTGCCCCAGCTCGCTGAGACGCTCGCAGCGCCGCGCCCGCACTCGAAGGGCTGTGGAGCGCCGGCCCGGGGCCCGGCGAGCCCAAGGGGGCGGCGAGCGGCCTTTCGCTAGAGGTCGGGCCGCGCCGCTTCGTTTGCCGGGAGCGGTGAACGCGCCACTGGCGCTTTCACCCCGTTGGAATTCCGCGGCCCTTCGCGCCGATTTTGCCTGCAGTGCAAACGGCGCGACTCCCGCGACCGGCCATCGCGCCGTCCACCGATCAGCCCCGACTTGCTTGCGGCGCTGCCGCCCCTTTCTGGACGCCCTCCCGTTGGTCGGGCTGCGGCCGAAAATCACTTGGCGGCAACGCGCGCAGGCTCTGCTCGGTGAACGCGCCACTGGCGCCTTCACCCGTCCAAGTTGCCTCGCGCGATTGGGGGACGCTGCGGCAGAATCACAGTTGCTGTAGTCACGCGAACTGCCGCGTGGCGCCGGCCGGCGGCCGGCGCGCGGGTCGGCGACCCGCCCCACGGGAGGTGGCGCCGGTCAGAAGGCTGCTCATTTTGCCACACCTACTTTGATTCGGCCTTAGCCGGTGCGGCGGAGGTCCCCCCAGGCCATGGGCTGATTTT
>JBOGKJ010000189.1:0-18227 GCA_050745565.1 Terriglobales bacterium
CTCTATGGCGGCAACATCGCCGGCGCGGTGGTGGGGTGCCTGGCGGCGGGGTTCCTATTCCTGCGCATCTACGACATTCAGACCACCACCTTCGTGGCGGTCGCGGTGAATGCCCTGGTGGCGTCGCTCGGGTTCGTGCTGGCGGCGCGGACGCCCACGGCCGCCGCCCTGCAGGATGCCGGGGCGCCGGACGCCCACGCCCAACCGGCAAAGCGGGCAGGCCAAGTCGCGGCGCGCTGGCCGGTCTATGTCGCGATTGCGCTGTCGGGCCTGACCGCGCTCGGCGCCGAGGTGGTCTGGACGCGGCTGATGGGCCTGCTGCTGGGCGCGACCGTGTACACCTTCTCGCTGATTCTGGCCGTCTTCCTGGTCGGCCTGGGCTCGGGCAGCGGCCTGGGCGCGTGGTGGGGCCGGCGCGTGCGCCCGCGGCTGGGGCTGGCGAGCTGCCAACTGTTGCTGGCCGCGGCGGTGGCCTGGACCGCCTGGATGCTGGGCGATTCGCTGCCCTACTGGCCCGTCAACCCGCTGCTGTCCACCAGCCCCTGGTACATTTTCCAGATTGACCTGGTGCGCTGCCTGTGGGCGATTTTGCCGGCGGCGGTGCTTTGGGGCGCGAGCTTCCCGCTGGCGCTGGCGGCGGTGGCCGCGCCCGGCGACGAGCCCGGGCTACTGGTGGGCCAGGTTTACGCCGCCAACACGCTGGGCGCGATTGTGGGCGCGCTGGCGTTCAGCCTCGAGCTGGTGCCGCTGGTGGGCACGCACAACTGCGAGCGCATCCTGATCGTGGTCGCTGCCATCAGCGCCCTGTTCGTGCTGGGCGAAGTCATTGAGCCATTCTGCTGGAAACGCACCGCCCTCGCCGCGGTTGCCTTGATTGCGGCCGCGGCGTTTGCCGTGAACGTGCCCGGCGTGCCGGGCGAGTTGATCGCCTACGGACGCCGCATCGCCATCTCGCTCGGTCAATCGCAGATTCTCTACACCGGGGAGGGGCGCAACGCCTCGATTGCGGTCTCGGAGTGGAGCGACGGCGCCATCCAATTCCATGTTTCCGGCAAGGTCGAGGCCTCAACCGAGCCGTTCGACATGCGGCTGCAACGCATGCTCGGCGACCTGCCCGCGATGCTGCATCCGGGGATGAAATCGGTGCTGGTGGTGGGCTTCGGCGCGGGCGTGACCGCGGGCACCATGACGCTCTATCCCAGCATCCAGCACATCACCATCTGCGAGATGGAGCCGCTGATTCCGCCGGCCTCGACCCGCTACTTCCGGGCGCAAAATTACGACGTGCTGAACAACCCCAAGACGACGATGGTCTACGACGACGCCCGCCACTTCGTCCTCACCACGCCGGACCACTACGACCTGATCACCTCCGACCCCATCCATCCCTGGGTGAAGGGCAGCGCGACGCTCTACTCGAAGGAATATTTCCAGATGGTGCGCGACCACCTCAACCCCGGCGGCCTGGTGACGCAATGGGTGCCGCTGTATGAGAGCAGCGCGGCGGTGGTGAAAAGCGAGATCGCGACCTTTTTCGCCGTCTTCCCGAACGGCTCCGTCTGGGCGAATGAGATCAACGGGGGCGGCTACGACGTCGTGCTGCTGGGTTCGAACGCGCCCGTGCACATTGACGTAGACCGGCTGCAGGCGCGCATGACAGATCCGGCCTACAGCGCGGCGATGCGGTCGCTGCGCGACGTCGGTTTCCAGTCCGCCGACGACCTGCTGGCCACCTACGCCGGCCAGCACCAGGACCTGCTGCCCTGGCTGAAGGGCGCCCAGATCAACCGCGACGGCAACCTGCGGTTGCAGTACCTGGCCGGCCTCGCGCTCAATCTCGACGACGAGAACATCATTTACGACCAGATGCTGCGCTACCGGCGCTTCCCCGGCAACCTGATCACGGGTTCAGCGGACGAGATCGGGCCGCTGCAGGCGGGGCTGCGGCCGCGATAGACGGTTATTGGTTATTGGACATTGGTTATTGGTGGTGCGCTGCGCAGGTTGCATTTTGGCCAGGATGTCGTGGGCGGCGGCGGGAAACACGGCGCGGCGGATGCGATTGCGGCGGTGGGGGTGAAGTGGAAATGGAAGCGCGGGTGCCGCTTCAGTCAGATCTCAGGCGCGGGAATGGGCCCAAGGGCCGACGCGGCGGCATGCTGGCGCCATGCCCGTCCATCACATTGACGGGCGCGGGCCCCTGCCCCTGCTCGCTGAGACGCTCGCAGCGCCGGACCCGCACTCGAAGGGCTGTGGAGCGCCGGCCCGGGGCCCGGCAAGCCCAAGCCGGCGCGAGCCTCGCGGGGCGATATTCATCACTTGGCGTTTTCATGACAGCCTGCTGCGGGCAGCCAGCCGCGGGCAGCCTGCCGCGGCATCGCTACTGTTCCGCCAGCACCACGAACGCCGCTTTCGTGTTCGCCGCCATGGACCGGCAGCTCGAGCGCCGGCGCTGATACGCCACAGTCCGGCACGGACGACGTGTGCGCGAACCGGCCGAGGATTACCGCTGGTCGAGCGCCGCCGGCCGGCGGCCGGCGGGCGGGTCGGCGACCCGCCCCACGAGCTGACCGCTGGTCCGCGCCTGCGCTGATCGGGGCGCTCCGCCCGTTTCACCCGGGGGCTTCGCCCCCACGCCTCCCGTTGGTCGGCTCCCCTCTGCCCCGAAGACGGCCGAGGGCCGGTGAGGACGTCGGAATTTTCTAGTCAGCGGCGGGCCGGGACCTGGCAGGGCACCCCGGCGCTCGGCATGCGACTTCGCTTGCTTGCAAGCGACTCCGCCGCTGGCCGCGAGAGGATTGCCGCTGGTCGAGTGCCGGCGGCCGGCGGGCGGGTCGGCGACCCGCCCCGCGAGCTGACCGCCGGTCCGCGCCTGCGCTGATCTAAGCAGCCCGAACTGGAGCGCCGGCGGGGTAGGCGAAGTACAACTGGTTGCCGTCGGGATCTTCGACCACCAGGAGGCGGTAACCCCATTGACCATCGTGCACCGTGGCGCCGCGGGCTTCGAGTTCGGTGCGAAGGGCATCGAGAGCGGCGACGGCGTTGGCGTAGGTTACGGGCTCGACGTTGAGGGAAATGAAGATCAAGCCTTTGCCGACTTTTTCCGGCCATTGGTCGGAGAAGAGGAGGGCGCAACTGCCGCGATCGGCTTGCGCGACGCGCGTGCGGCCGTCCTCCTCATAGCGCCAGGCGACCGTGAAGCCGAGCCGGTCCACGTAGAAGCGGAGCGAAGCGTCGACACTCGAAACGTGCAGCACGGGGCGGGCGAACCAGTCGGTCATGGCAAGCGCCGGACGACTTTGCCGGCGGCGTCGAGGAAGGCGATGCTGGGCTCGCCCGCGGCCGTGACTTCCAGCCGCAGCCGAGCGTGGCCGGCGGCGTCGTTGAGCACCACTTGGCTCGTGCCGTCGGGCGCTTTCCCGGCGAACAACCGCAGCGCGCCGTAGTTGCCCGCCGCCGCTGCGCGCTGGAACTTGGCCTCGGCGGCGGCCTTGGCCGCGCCCGCGGGCAGGGCGCGCATTTTCTGGATGCTTTCCACCTCGGTGGCCAGATCAAGGTCGGGGCGCTGCCACACGCGCAGGCCGGCGGTGCGGCGGCCATTGGCGTCGTTGTAGACCAGTCCCACAGTCTGATCCTGCTTGAACTGGTCGAACATCAGGCCGGCATCGGCGGCGTAGCCCTTGGAGGTCTTGTTGCCGCCGAACGTCAGGCCGCCATCCTCGTCGCCGAGCGCGTTGTAGAAGATGAGCCCGGCGCCGTCGTGGCGGCCCTGGCTGGTGAATGTTTTACCGTCCATACGTCCCTCGGGCATCGCCTGACGGTTGGAAATGGCCATCTGCAGAGCGCCATCGGGTCCAACCACGTTGATGCGCTGCACCGAAATGGTGCCGAAGCTCGCCGGCGCCGCGGCCGGGCGAAACGCCGCCACCGCAATCGCCGCCAACGCCAGCGTGGTGATCGTTGCATATGCCTTCCACAACGTAAGTTCGCGTGACATGAGTCAGCCTCCTTGAAGATCAATAGTTACAGGCCGCGGTATCCGCGCCCGCGGGCGCGTTTTGCCGCACCTTGGCTGCGATTTCGCGCAGCAGGTCCGCCCATGCCACCGGATGCCAGCCGTGCCCCTGCATGGGACGGCCGTAGGCGAACGCACCGCCGTAGTTGGTGGCCTTCAGAAAATCCTCGACGCGATAGACGGCGAGGTTGAGGTAGTAGTTGTCCATGTCGCCGACGAAGAAATGCAGCTTGCCATGCAGTAGCGGCGCGAGCGCGGTCCAGTGCGTCCGCAGGTAATAGCTGAGGTCGTAGCCGTGCTCGCGGGCATAGTCGGCGGCGGTGCGGTTGATCACGCCGCTCTGCATATCCCACATGGGCACCGGGTAGCCGTCGGCGCCCATCGGATCGAAAATGGCCCACCAACCATCGAGTTGAAAATCCGAACGGCCGTGGCTCGCCAGCACGCGCTCGTTCTGGCTCATCTCGCGCTCGGTGGTGCGGACCAGGCCGGTGGTGGTGCGCTCCCAGGGCTTTTCGATGCGGAACCATGGGCTGGGCGCGGCGTAGGTGAAGGCGTTGGCGTCGTGGTACAGGTCGGTCTGCTGAAAGGCGCGGAAGTCCACCGGATCGGGGCAAAACACCCAGGCGCCGCCAAAAAAATCCGGATGCTGGAGCTGCAGCGCCAGCGATTCCCAACCGCCCGTCGAGCCGCCTTCAAGAATGCGGGCAAAGCTGTGGGGGATGATGCGG
The DNA here is from genome assembly GCA_050745565.1 of Terriglobales bacterium. GTDB lineage: Bacteria > Acidobacteriota > Terriglobia > Terriglobales > SCQP01 > SCQP01. The sequence goes on from JBOGKJ010000189.1 coordinate 4,747, forward strand.
AAGTGCGACTCGATGTAGGGCACCAGTTCCTGCATCAGCGCATCGCCGAAGGGCCCGCAGTTGGCCGAGTTTACGGCGTAGGAATCGTCAAAATAGGGACATGGGTGCTGCCAGGTCACGAGGATGAAGCGAGGGAAATGGTCTGAGTTCCAGGCCTGGTAGAACTGGTAGCCGGTGCCGGTGCCACCGCGGTAGGGGCGCGGATGCGCCGGCGCGATGGTGGAGAAATCCCACGGGATGGCCTGGTTGAAATGCCCCTGGTTGTAAACCACCGGGTAGTAGGCATGCGGATGCTGGGCGTAGCCTTTAGGCAACAGCACGGTCGCGCCCAGGTACATCGGCTGTCCCCAGAAGCGGGTCAGCTTTGCGCTTTGAAGCTTGACGACGTTGATCCAGGGAGTCGGTTGGGGCGGCGCGAGGCTTGAGAGCAGCGGCGAATTTCGGATGGCCTTGAGCGTCAACACGTGATCGAGGCGCAGCCGGATGTCGTAGTCCTGGGCCGGGTCCAGGTGCATTTTCGTCACGGTGCTGTAAAGCGTGCCCGGCGCGACGCCGGGGAAGTTGCCCATCCAGTCCGAGTGCAGCCAAACCGTATGGCCGTCAGCGCGGTCGAACTCGCGGTAGGCGACGGCGAAGGACTCGACGTAGCAAACGCCGGGGGCGAGCTGCGCCAGGCTGGCGACGGGGTAGCCATCGGAGTGGCTGTTGATGGTGGCGCTGACGCCGGGCGCCAACTGCTTTGCGTCGGTGCCGAACATGGGCGGGCCGCCGCCGAGGCTCAGGATCTGCAAACGCGGGTCGAGGGTATCGGTTTTGGCGGCAACGACGAGGATGCGTCCGGTGAAGGGGCCGGCGTGCACCGTAGCCGGAATCGAGACCTCGAAACGTGGGCCGGCTTGCGCGGCCATCGCTACGCCCGCCAGCGCGAACCCGAGCAGCGCCAAGCGTAAGTGCCGAGCGCATGGCAGGGCCATATTTGCGGATTGTAGCGCACCCAGGGGGTGTGGCGCGGCCGTCCTTCTCAGGACGCCCTCCCGTTGCTCCCACCCCACGGCGCAAGCGCCTTGGGGGCCCCGGGGGTCGGGCTGCGGCCGGAATTCGATTGGCGGCAACGCGCGCCCGCTCGGCTCGGTGAACGCGCCACCGGCGCCTTCACACGTCCAAGTTGCCTCGACAGGAGCGTCGCCGGTGCCCAGGAATGCGGCGCGGCCCGGTGAGGCGGAGGGCGGGGCGCGTACAATGGAGCCATGGCGGCGATGCCGGAGGAGTGGCGGCGCGATTTCGAAGCCGCCGCGCGGCGCAGCCTGGAGCAGCGCATGCGCTACGCGTTCATCCACACCTACAAGCCGGTGCTGGACGACGCGCCCTTCCGTGCGTTTGCGACCATGGCCGAGTACCGGCAGTGGTGCGAGCACAACCTGCCAGCGTGGCTCGGATATGGGCGCGTTTGAATATCGGCAGGCGCTGGAAATACGGGACGCCTGCCGGCGCGAGCAGGTCCGTTACCTGTTCCTCGGCAAGTCTGGCGCCATTCTCCTCGGCTATCCCGACACCACCCAGGATGCCGACCTTTACGTCGAACGCAGCCCCGACAACGGGCGGCGCTTGGTGGCGGCGCTGGCCTCGCTGGGATTCGACCTGACCCCGCAGCAAGAGGAGGAAATCGTGCGCGGTAAGGATTTTGTGCAGATCCGGAGCGGACCCTTCGACTTGGATCTGGTGTTCGCGCCGGACGGCATTGAGCGTTTCAGCGATGCCTGGGATCGGCGGGTTGAGGTGAACGAATTCCCGGTCTGCAGTTTGGACGACATCATCGTCAGCAAGCGGGCCGCCAACCGGCAGAAGGATCGCGAGAGCCTGCCCCGGCTGGAGGCGTTTCGTGTCTGGTTGCGGGAGCAGCACCAGTCATGACACTGGCCGCAAAAGCTGCGGCGCTGCGGCGGCTGCATCAGCCGGGGCGCCCGGTGCTTTTTGCCAATATTTGGGACCCGGTCAGCGCGCGCTGGCTGGAGCAGGCGGGCTGGCCGGCGGTGGCGACGTCGAGCGCGGCCATAGCCAACGCGCACGGTTACCCCGATGGCGAGCGCATTCCGCGGGCGGAGATGCTGGCGGCGGTGGCACGCATTGCGGGGGCGGTAGAGGTCCCGGTGAGCGCCGACATGGAAGCCGGCTACGGCGCCACACCGGAGGCATGGGCCGCGACCGCGGCCGCGCTGTTGGCGGCCGGCGCGGTGGGCTGCAACCTGGAAGACGCCGCGGCACCTGCGCCCGGCGGCTCGCCGCTGGTCGCGGTCGAGCTGCAGTGTGCACGCCTGCGGGCGGTGCGCCAGACTGCCGACCAAGCCGGCGTCCCGCTGGTGATCAACGCCCGCTGCGATGCGTACCTTCTGCATGCCCCACCCGCGGGCTGGGATGCGTGGGCCGAGACCGTCCCGCGCGTGGCGGCCTATCGGGCCGCCGGGGCAGATTGCATTTTTGTTCCCGGCCTCACCGAGGTGGCGATCATTCGCCGGCTGATCGCCACCTCGCCCGGGCCGCTGAACGTGCTGGCGGGGCCGGGCGCGCCCGCGGTGGCGGAGCTGGCCGCGGCCGGAGTGGCGCGCATCAGCCTGGGCTCGGGGCCGCATCGCGCCGCGCTGGGCTGGTTCGGCCGCGCCGCCGAGGAGCTGCGCGGACCCGGCACCTACACCGCCATCGCCGAAGTCGCGCCCAGCTACACCGCCGCGAACGCGCTGCTGGAGCCGCCGCGGTGATGCCGCCCGCGGGCTTTGATTTTGATCGTTTCCTTGAAGCTCAGGCGGCGGTTTACGAGCAAGTCCTCACCGAGTTGCGCGCGGGCCAAAAGCGCTCGCATTGGATGTGGTTCATCTTCCCCCAGCTCCGCGGCCTGGGATCGAGCCCCATGTCCGAGCGCTACGCCATCGCCTCGATCGCGGAGGCGGCCGCCTACGCGCGGCATGCGCTGCTCGGCCCGCGCCTGGTTGAATGCACCGAGCTCGTGATTGCGGCGGCGCGGCGGTGCTTATACAGCGCGGGCTCCAGCGCGGCGTCGCCGCGCGCCCCGCGCGTTGACGGGCGCGGGGCCCAGCCCGGCTGCGATGCTCGCAGCGAGGGGCATCCCGCCTCGGCAATTTTCGGCATTCCCGACGACCTCAAGTTCCGTTCCTCGATGACGCTGTTCCACGAGGCCGCGCGCGATGAGTCCACCTTCACCCGCGCGCTCGCCGAATGCTGCGGCGGCCATTGCGACCCCCGGACCCTGGCGCTGCTGCAGCAGCATCCGGCGCGGGCCGATAGCTGACAACCAATAACTGATAACCTGTTTTGCATGGCTGCGCTGCGCGAACTCGGGCCGTTTGAACTGCTGGGCCAGCTTGGCGCCGGCGGCATGGGCGAGGTCTACCTGGCCCGCGACCGCCGGCTGAACCGTCAGGTGGCGATCAAGCTGCTGCCCGAGGGGGCCGGCGCCACCGCGCGCGACCGCTTCCAGCGCGAAGCGCTGGCGATCGCCGCGCTCAACCACCCCCACATCTGCATCCTGCACGAGTCCGGCGTGCACGAGGGTCAGCCCTTCCTGGTGATGGAACTGCTCGAGGGCGAAACCCTCCACGCCCGGCTGGCACGCGGGCCGATTGCGCCGGCGCAGGTGCTGCAGTGGGGCGCCGAAATCGCCGACGCGCTGCAGGCCGCCCACGCCAAGGGCATACTGCACCGCGACCTCAAACCCGGCAACATCTTTATCACCCAGCGCGGCACGGTCAAGGTGCTCGACTTCGGGCTGGCGCAGTTTGCCGCCGCCGCCGCCGCCGAAGTGGCCGCCGACGCCCCCACCATCTCGGCGGCATCGCCAGTGGCCGTCGGCCCGCTCACCTCGCCGGGCTCGACGCTTGGCACCTACGCCTACATGTCGCCCGAGCAGGCGCGCGGCGAACCCACCGACGCGCGCAGCGACCTGTTCAGCCTGGGCGTGGTGCTCTACGAAATGGCCACCGGCCAGCTCCCCTTCCAGGGCCGCACCGCCGCCGACCTCAGCGCCGCGATCCTGCTGCAAACGCCGCCGCCGCCGAGCTCGATTCGCACCGAAATTCCCGCCCGGTTGGACGACATCATCGCCCAATGCCTGGAAAAAGACCCCGACCAGCGTTTCCAGTCCGCCGCCGACTTGCGCATCGCGCTGCGGCGCGTCGCCGGGGCGTCGTCGGCTCCGCCCTCCAGCGCGCCCGCCTCGTCCGCGGCCGGCGCGGCGCCCATCTCGGTCGCCCCGGCCGGCAGTGCGCCTCCATCCAGTGCCACCGGGCCCCCGGCCGCGCGCCGCAGCTGGCTTCTGCCCGCGATCATCACGGCGATTGTGGTTATTGTCGTCGCCGGCTTCGGGTGGCGGTACTGGAACGGGCGCCCGGCGCCGCCGCCGCGGCTCGCCTTCCGCCAGCTCACCTTCAACGGGAACGTGGTGGATGCGGTCATCTCGCCCGACGGCAAGTTCCTCGCCCACGTGGACAACTCCTCCCAGGGCATCTCGCTGCACCTGCTTTCGATCTCGAGCGGCAGCGACGTCGAGATCATGCCGCCGGCGCCGGGTTGCTGCCAGTCGCCGTCATTTTCTCCCGACGGCGGCCAGGTTTACTTCCTCGATGGCCGCGCGCTTGATGCGGTGGCGGTGCTGGGCGGCGCCGTCCGCACCATCGCCAAGCCCGCATGCAGCGGCGCCGGCTTCTCTCCCGATGGCAGCCGGATCGCCTATGTGACCAGCACCGCGCCCGCCATCGGCCTGGTCATTGCCAGCGCCGACGGCTCGCAAGCGCGCCTGCTCAACCACGCCCCCACCGGCGCCGGCTACATGTCGCAGTGCTGGATCAACAGCCAAGGGCAACCTTCGCATTCGCCGGCCTGGTCGCCGGATGGCCGCTTGATCGCGGTTGCCGAGGCACCCGTCAGCGGCGACAGCCGCATCGATCTCGTGAACGCCGCAACCGGCGAGGGGCGCTTCCTCGGGCCCGGCATCGACAACTTCTCCGCGGCCGATCCGAGCTGGCTGCCAGACGGCAGCGGCCTGGTGTTCACCGGGGAACTAACCCCAGCTTCCAGCACCTCCCAGGTTTGGGAGGTGAGCTATCCGGGCGGGCGCGCCACGCAAATCACCAATGACCTTCAGGGCTATATTGCGATCAGCCTGGCCGCGAATGGGCAGTTGGCCGTGGTGCACCGGGCGCCGCAGTCGAGCCTATGGGTCCAGACCCGGCCTGGAGGCGAGTTCCGCCAGTTGCCCGGCAACGGCGTGAGGGCAACCACCTGGACCCCGCAGGGCGATATCGTCAGCATCCGCCGGCAGGCGGCGCAGAACCAACTCTGGATCGAACACCCCGACGGCAGCGATGCCCGCATGCTCTCGGGCGCGCTCCCCGCCCTCTCCTACGACCCGCAGGTCGCGCCCGATGGCGAGATCGTTTTTGGCGACGGCAACACAGGCGCCATCTGGCGGATTGGAGCGGACGGCAGCGGCCTTGCCCGGCTGGCCGCGCCGGCCGCTGGCGAAAACCTGGTGACCCCCAGCCTGATCGGGGGCGGTGGCGCGGTGTCGTACCTGAAAATTGCCGCGAACGCCTTCCAGTCCATGTGGGCGGTGCCGCTGGCCGGCGGCGCACCGCGCCAGCTCTGGTCCGGGTTCGCCTATGCCGGCAGCGGCTCGGCGTCGCGCGACGGAAGCCGCATGCTGGTCTTTGCCCGCGGCCCCCACGGCGAACACCAGACGGTGATTCTGCGCGTTGACGGCACCCAGCCGCAGGTGACGCCTGTTGTGGGCTGGAACCGCACCACCATGGAAGGCCGCTGGGGATGGACGACCGACGGCAAGGCGCTCACCTACATTTCCGGCCAGGGCTCGGTGGACAATGTGTGGGCGTTCCCCCTCGGCGGCGCCGGCCAGCCCGCCGGAAAGCCCTATCCTCTCACCCATTTCACCGATCTCAACGCCCACGCGTACGCCTTCGCCGCCGACGGGCGGCTGGCGGTGGTGCGGGTCGCCCCGAATGCGGATGCCGTGCTGGCCACCGGGCTGGGGCACTAGGGGCGGGGGGAGTTGCTAGTTGCTAGTTGCTAGTTGCTAGTTGCTAGTTGCTAGTTGCTAGTGAGCGCCGGCGGCTGGCGCCGCCTCCACTGGGAGGAAATTTGTTCTTTGCGGTGCGGGCAAAGTACCGAGGCTTCAACTGGCAACTAGTGTCCTGTCTCAGATAAATAGTGACAATGAGGGCCGACCGGCGTAGAATCGGCCCATGTTCGCCCCAGCGCCCGCCCTAACGATGAGTGAAGAGCAAAGGTGGGCCATTGAAGCGCTGGTTCGGGATGGGCGCACGCCCCAGAAAGTCGCGCTGCGCGGGCGGGTCGTGTTGCTGGCTCATGAGGGCCTCCCCAATCATGCGATCGCTCAACGATTGCAGCTATCCCGGCCCACGATCATCGCCCTCCGCGCGGCCTTCCACCGGGAGGGAGCGGTCGCAGTCACGGGGGTGCGCCGGCGCAAGCGGCCTGGCCGGGTACTGACGCCGGAAATGGAGCAGCGGATCCTGGATACGACCTTGAAAACGCGTCCCGGCGACGGCAGTACCCACTGGAGCGTGCGCACCCTCGCGCGGCAACTGTGCGTTTCGCGCACGATGGTACACCGCGTCTGGCAGCGTCACGACGTGCAGCCCCACCGCGTGGAGCGTTTCAAGCTCTCCAACGATCCCCGGTTCGATGACAAGGTGCGCGAGATCGTCGGCCTGTACCTGAATCCACCCGACCGCGCACTGGTGTTGTGTGTGGACGAGAAGAGCCAGATTCAGGCGCTCGACCGGACCGCCCCTGTCCTCCCGCTGCGACCGGGGCTGCCGGAGAGGCAGACGCACGACTACAAGCGCAACGGGACCACCACTCTTTTTGCCGCGTTCAATATCCTGAACGGTAAAGTGATCGGCGCTTGTCAAGCGCGCCACCGCAGCCGCGAGTTCATCCGTTTTCTGAATCGCCTGGAAGAGGAGTTGCCCGTGGATCTGGACGTGCACCTGATCATGGACAACTATTGCACCCACAAGAGCGCAGAAGTGCAGCGCTGGCTAAAACCGAAAAAGCGGCGGCGCTTCCATTTCCACTTCACCCCAACCAGCAGTTCCTGGCTGAATCAGGTCGAACGGTTTTTCGCTCTGATCACCACCCGCATGATCCGCCGCGGCACCTTCCACAGCGCAAAGGAACTCGAAGCAGCCATCTATCGCTGGCTCGCCAGCTGGAACGGAAGCCCGGCACCTTTCGTTTGGAAGGCCTCCGCCGACGTCATCCTCGACAAGGTCCGCCGTTGTAAGGAATTATCTGGAACGGGAGACTAGGAACTAGCGGCTAGCGGCTGTCTTTTAGTTCCGGTAGTTGCGCCACAGGTATGGGAACAGCTTGCCGGCGGCTTCGGGCGTCAGCTCGCCTCCGGCGAGGGCGACCGCGCGCGCCAGCACGGGGTCGCGGGCGGCGGCGAGATCGGCGGCGGTTGGGGTCAGCATCACGTCCGGCGTGACGCCGACGTGTTCCAGGCTGTGCCCATCGGACATCACCAGATCGTCAACCGTTACCGACATGCCGTAGAGCGCGGCTATATCTACGCCCACCTCCAGGGGGAACTCCTCCGCCTCCATCACCGCCCCCGCCGTCTGGTCGCCCACCACCACACCGCGGCGGTTCAACTGCACCACGCGCGCAAACAGCTCCGCGGCCGAGGCCGACCCGCTGTCCACCAGCACCACCAGCTTGCCGCCGTAGGGGTGGTCGTGCGGCTTGGCCATTTCCGGCCGCTTGTGCTTCCGCCCCACCACATCGGCGATCTTCGTCTCCTCAGGCAGGAAATAGCCCAGTAGATATTGCAGCTCTTCCAGCGCGCCGCCCGGATTGCCGCGCAAATCCAGCACCACCGCCGGGTGGGGCCGCGCCTTGGACATCATGGCGTCAATCTGTTCCTCCGGTTCCACGAAGTCCGGCAGCTTCCAGATGAACACGTCGCCGGCCACCGCCTCGCGCGGCTTTTCCAGCCGCTCCTGTTCGGCTATCATCACCGCCAGGTTCTGGTCCGCGTAATCGAGCTTGGAGTGCTGCACGAACTTCGTGTTCACGCTCACCGTGCGCTCCCGGCCCACGGGATCGCGCAGCACCAGCCGCAGCGTCGGACGCGGCTCCAGCTCATACAGGTCGTAGCTCAGCGGGTCATAATCCTTGCGGTTCACGCTATAGCCGTCGAGGCTCAGGATTTCATCCCCCGGGTGCAGCTTGGCGGCGGCGTCACTCGACGGCCGCACGGCAGCGATGAAAGCCCGATCGCCGATCAACTGCATCGTGAACCCGTAGAAAAACTCCCACGACCGCGACGGCGGCACAAAGTAAGTGTGGCTATCGTTCAATCCGGCCAGGTAGGCCGCGATCTCGCGGAAGCCCACGCCGAAGTTCGGCGCGGTCTCTACCCGCTGCAGGTAGGTGCTGTAGCGCGCCTTGATGTCCACGCCGTGAAACGCCGGGTCGTAGTAATGCTTCAGCAGCGTCTGCTGCACGGTCTGCATCATGTCGGTCAGCATTTCGCGGTCGTAGTTGGTGAACGCATCCTTTTTCTTCGCGACTGCCGCCGGCGCCTGCGCCATCGCCAGCGCGCCCAGCAGCACAAACACCGCTGCGATCTTGTAGCTACTTGCCCGCACGGATTTTCACCCCCCTCCAGAGCTCGGATTACATTTTGACGCCGTCTCGTGGGCGCTTTCCACCTTTCACCCTCAACTTTCCACTTTCTATCTTCGCTTTTTCTTTGTGTGCTACCATCGCACCATGTTCCACCCTCTCGTCCAGGCTTGGTTCCGCGAGCGCCTGGGCGAGCCCAGCGAGCCGCAGCTGGCGGGCTGGCCGGTCATTGCCGGGGGCCGCGACGTTTTGATTGCCGCCCCCACCGGCAGCGGCAAGACGCTGGCTGCCTTCCTGTTCGCCATTGACCGCCTGCTGCGCCAGGCGCTGGAGGGGCGGCTGCCCGAGGCCACACAGGTCCTCTACATCTCCCCGCTCAAGGCGCTCGCCAACGACGTACAGAAAAATCTTGATCAGCCGCTGGCCGAGATTGCCGGGCGCGCGACCGACGCGGGCTACTTGCTGCCGCCCATCCGCGCCGCCGTGCGCAGCGGCGACACGCTGGCGGCCGAGCGGGCAGCCATGCTGCGCCGCCCGCCGCACATTCTGGTCACCACGCCCGAGTCGCTCTACATCCTGCTGACCTCGAAGGGCGGCCGCCGGATGCTGGGCGCGATCGAGACCGTGATTGTGGATGAAATCCACGCCCTGGCCGGCAACAAACGCGGCGCCCATCTGGCGCTCAGCCTGGAGCGCCTCGAGGCGCTAGTGGCGGCCCCTGCCCCGCAGCGCATCGGGCTTTCGGCCACCGCCAAGCCGCTCGAGCTGCTGGCGGACTTTCTCGGCGGCGCGCGGCCGCGGCCGGAACTGGTGACGATTCCCGACCGCCGCCACTGGGAGCTGGCGGTGGAGGCGCCCGAATCCGAACTCGGCCCCATCGCCACCAACGAGCAGTGGGAGGAGCGCTACCGCCGCCTGGCGGCGCTCGCCGCCGAGCACCGTTCGACGCTGGTGTTCGTCCCCACGCGCCGGATGGCCGAGCGTGTCGCCCACCGCATGCGCGCGCACCTGGGCGAGGACGCGGTGGCGGCGCACCACGGCAGCCTGTCGCGCGCGTTGCGCCTGCACGCCGAGGAGCGCTTCAAGCGCGGCGAGCTGAAGATGATGGTGGCCACCGCCTCGCTCGAGCTGGGCCTGGACATCGGGACGGTGGACCTGGTCTGCCAGTTGGGCTCGACCCGTCAGCTCGCGGCCGCCTGGCAGCGCATCGGCCGCGCCGGGCACTGGAAAGGAGCGATTCCGGAAGGCCGTCTCTTTGCCCTCACCCGCGATGACCTGCTGGAATGCGCGGCGCTGGTGCGCGGTCTGCGCTCGGGCGCGCTTGACGCCCTGCGCCTGCCCGAGTGGCCGCGCGACATCCTGGCCCAGCAGATGGTAGCCACCGTCGCCGCCTCGGACGACACCAACGGCTGGGGTGAGGACGAACTCTACCAACTCGTCTGCCGCGCGCAGCCCTACCGCGCGCTGCCGCGCGCCGAGTTCGACGCCCTGGTCGAGCTGTTGAGCGAGGGTATCAGCACCCGCCGCGGCCGCCGCGGAGCGCTGCTGCACCGGGACGGCGTCCACCACCGGCTGCGCCCGCGGCGGGGGGCGCGGCTGGCGGCGATCACCAGCGGCGGCGCCATTGCCGAGACCGCGCAGTACGTGGTGCAGGCCGAGCCCGAAAACCTGCCCATCGGCACGCTCGACGAGGACTTCGCCATCGAGAGCCACGCCGGCGACATCATCCTGCTGGGCACGCACTCGTGGAAAGTCCGGGGCATCGAGACCGGCCGGGTGCGCGTCGAGGACGCCCACGGCGCGCCGCCCACCGTGCCCTTCTGGCTGGGCGAAGCGCCCGGCCGCACGCGCGAGCTTTCCGCGCTGGTCAGTGAGCTGCGCGAGGCCATCGCGGCCCGCTCCGCCCCAAGCGCAACCGAGACGAGCGGCGGCGCCGCGCTGGGACCCACGCCCAATGCCGCCGCGGCCTGGCTTGTCGCCCACTGCGGCCTCGATGACGCGGCCGCGCGCCAGGCGGCAGTCTATGTCCACGACAGCCAGAGGGTGCTCGGGGCGCTGCCGACCGAGCGGCACCTGGTGGCGGAGCGTTTCTTCGACGACGGCGGCGGCATGCAGATGGTGATCCACGCCCCGTTCGGGTCGGCCATCAACAAGGCCTGGGGCATGGCACTGCGCAAGCGCTTCTGCCGCGGCTTCGACTTCGAGCTGCAGGCGGCGGCGGGCGAGAACGGCCTGGCGCTGGCGCTCAGCGAGCAGCACAGCTTCCCGCTCGAGACCATCTTCCAGTTCCTGCGCGCCGCGAGTGTCGAGGCCATCCTCGAGCAGGCGGTACTGCAGTCGCCGGTTTTCGGCACGCGTTGGCGCTGGACGGTGGGCCGGGCGCTGGCGCTGCTGCGCTTCGTCAGCGGGCGCAAGCTGGCGCCGCAACTGCAGCGCATGCGCGCCGAGGATCTGCTGGCGGCGGCCTTTCCCATGCAGGTCGGCTGCCAGGACAACCATGGCGGCGAGGACCTCGAGATCCCGAACCATCCCTACGTGCAGGAAGCGATGCGCGACTGCCTGCACGAGTTCCTCGACCTCGATGGCCTGCGCGAGGTGCTGGGCGGCCTCGAAACCGGCGCCATCACTTTCTCCGCCGTGGACACGGCCGCGCCCTCGGGTCTCGCCCAGGAAATCCTGAACGTGGCCCCCTATGGCTTTCTCGACGACGCTCCGCTTGAGGAGCGGCGCTCGCGCGCCGTGAACCTGCGCAGCGCGGCCGACAGCGCGCTGCCGCCCGGCGCGCTCGACCCGGCGGCCGTGGCCGCTGTTGTGGCCGAAGCCGCCCCTGACCTCACCTCCGCCGACGAGCTTCACGACCTGCTGCTGTCGCTGTGCTGGATGCCGGACAGCGAAGTGCAATCCGGCTGGCGCACCTGGCTGGATGCGCTGCAGGGCGACCATCGTGTCGAGGCGTTTCAACAGGGCTGGGCCGCCGCTGAGCGAATTCTGCTGCTGCGCGGCGAAGGCGCCGCGGCTGGGCTGGCGGGCGCGATCTGGCCCGGGGTCGAGTTCTCTGGCGCGGCGCTGTCGGCCAGTGAAGCAGGACTGGAGCGGCTGGTCGGTGGCTGGATGGAGATCCTGGGCCCGGTCACCGCGACGGCGCTCGCCATGCGCCTGCAGTTGACGCCGGAGGCGGTGGCGGCGGCGCTGGCGGCGCTTGAAGGCCAGGGCCGTGTACTGCGCGGACGCTTCCTGCCAGGTGAGTCCGAAACCGCGTGGTGCGAGCGCCGGATGCTGGCCCGAATTCACCGCCGCATGCTGCGCCGCCGCCGCGAGTCAGTGACGACGGTTTCGCCTGCCGTCTTCGAGCGTTTCGTGCGCCGCTGGCAGCACCTCGAACCCGGCACGCGCCTGCACGGCGTGCGCGGTCTGGCGGCGGTGCTGGATCAACTGCAGGGCTTCGAGGCCGCCGCCGGGGCCTGGGAGGCGACGCTGCTGCCGGCCCGCATCGCCGATTACGAGCCGGCCATGCTGGACCAGCTCTGCCTCGCGGGCGAGTTCGTCTGGGCCCGCCTGGCGCCGCCAAGACGCCCAGGAGAACAAGCCTCGCCGGGCCCGGCATGCCCAACATGCCCAACCAGCGCCGCTGCTGGCGGCAATCGCCGCATCGCCCCCACGCGCAACTCCCCCATCACCTTCTTCCGCCGCAGCGAAGCCGACTGGCTGCTCGCCGCCTCGGGATGGACGAGCGACCGACCGGGCCGCCGCCTCAGCCCGCCTGCCGAAGCCGTTCTCACCCAGCTCGAGCGCCGCGGGGCGTGCTTCTTCAACGAGTTGGTCGCGCCCGGGCTGGTGAAAAGCCAGGTCGAGGGCGCCCTCTGGGAACTCGTCGCCGCCGGCCTCGCCACCGCCGATGGCTTCGACAACCTGCGCGCCTTCCTCGACCCCAAGCGCCGCGCCGGCTCTGGCCGCGCCCGTCTCGCCCGCCCGCGCCACTCTCCGGGCCGCTGGTGCCGCGTGGCGTCGTTAGTGGGCGCGGGCCCCAGCCCTGCAGACGCCCTCGTTGACGAATCCACCCGCGCCGCCCTCGCCGAGCAGCAAGCCCGCCAATGGCTCCGCCGCTACGGCGTGGTGGCCAAGGCCACGATTGAGCCGGAAAACTCCGCCCTGCGCTGGTACGACGTCCTGCTGGCGCTGCGCCGCCTCGAAGCCCGCGGCGAGATCCTTGGCGGCCGCTTCGTCTCCGGCCTCGCCGGCGAGCAGTTTGCCCTGCCTCAGGCCGCCGAGTCGCTCGCCGCCCTCGCCCGCCTCCCGGTCGCGGCCGTCAGCGCGCTTGCCTGACTCGCGGCTAGGGCAGGATCAAAATTGCCGGGCGCGGGCCCCTGCCCGGCTACGCCGGGCATCCGGCTTGGGCTCGCGCCGGCCCGGGGCCCGGCGAGCCCAAGCCGGCGCGAGCCTCGCGGGGCCGCGCCGCTTCGTTTGCGGGAGCGGGCCGCTCGTTGGAATTCCGCGGCCCTTCGCGCCGATTTTGCCCGCAGTGCAAACGGCGCGACTCCCGCGAAAGGCTACGGCAGGATCACAGTTGCTGAAGTTAGCCGAACTGCCGCAGTGCGCCGGTCGGCGACCCGCCCCACATCAGCGCCGCGGCTACAGCATCACTTATTTTGCCTGGGCGGCGTGCTACGGGCATACAGTGATGGAAACAGCAGCGCCGCGGCTACAGCATCGGTGATTTCGCTCTACGCTCGCCGCCACCCCGGGCGTGTCATCGCCCCTGACGGCAGTGGGCTCAACATCGTCTCCGCGATGACATTGGT
>JBOGKJ010000190.1:0-14607 GCA_050745565.1 Terriglobales bacterium
GGCGGCGGCCGAGAGCGCGCCGGCGATGCCGTCCACTGCGCGCAGCGGGAAAGTACGCGCCGGCCTGCCGATACCGCGGCCGGCGTCACTCGAGCGGGTGGTGCGCGCGGTGCCGCAGCTCACCGAAGTCTGGAGCTATCTCAATCCGCTGGTGCTCTACCATCACCATCTGGGATTCAAGGGCAACATCGAAAAGGCGCTGGCCGAGCGCGATCCGCAGGCGCTCGAACTCACCGCCATGATGGAGGCCATCCAAATTGAGACGGCGGAGTTTCTGCGGCCCAAGGTGGTGTGGCAATTTTTCGAGGCCGAGCCCGAGGGCAACGCGGTTCACGTGTTCGCGCCCGGCGGCGCGTCACCGCTGCATACGTTCGCGTTTCAGCGGCAACCGCGCGCTGACGGGCTTTGCCTGGCCGACTACGTGCTGGCGCCCCAGGGCGGCCGGCGCGACCATATTGCGCTGCTGGTGGTGACGGCGGGGGCGGGGGTGCGGGAGCGGGCCGAGCGCGCCAAAGAAGAGGGCCGCTACGTCTACTCGCATGGGATGCAGGTGCTGGCGCTGGAGACGGCCGAGGCGCTGGCGGAGTGGCTGCACCGGCGCATCCGCGAGGACTGGGGGTTCCCCGATCCGGCGGACATGACGATGAAGCAGCGCCACACCTCGCGCTACCGCGGCAAGCGCTATGCGTTCGGCTACCCGGCATGTCCGGACATGAGCGGCCAGTTGGGGATCTGGAAGCTGCTGCGGCCGGACGAGATCGGTGTCGAGCTGACCGATGGCCTGATGATGGAGCCGGAGGCGTCCACCAGCGCGCTGGTCTTCCACCACCCCGACTGCGCCTACTTCTCGGTCAGCGACGAGGCCGCCGGGCGGCTGGTCAGCCGTGAGGCTGGTCCTCAGCCGGCCGTCGGTTCTCAGTAGTCGGTCATTGGTTCGCAGTCGTCGGTCATCGGTTCTCAGTGAAGGCGGAGCTGTCTGCGGATTCCGGGGTCGCTGGTTCGGGATCTGCGAGGACTTCCGACCAGCGGGGCCGGCGGACTGCGCCTACTTCTCGGTCAGCGACGAGGCCGCCGGGCGCCTGGTCAGCCGCGAGGCTGGTCCTCAGCCGGCCGTCAGTTCTCAGTCGTCGGTTATCGGTTCTCAGTGAAGGCGCGGCGGCGGAGCTGCCCGCGGATTCCGGGGCCGCTGGTTCGGGATCCGCCAGAGGACTTCCGACCAGCGGGGCAGGCGGGCTGCGCCTGCTTCTCGGTCAGCGATGAGGCGGCCGGGCGGCTGGTGGGCCGCGAGGCTGGTCCTCAGTCGGCCGCCAGTTCTCAGTCGTCGGTCATGGGTTCGCAGTCGTCGGTCATCGGTTCTCAGTGAAGGCGCGGCGGCGGAGCTGCCTGCGGATTCCGGGGCCGCTGGTTCGGGATCCGCCAGAGGACTTCCGACCAGCGGGGCAGGCGGACTGCGCCTACTTCTCGGTCAGCGACGAGGCCGCCGGGCGGCTGGTGAACCGCGAGGCTGGTGCTCAGTCGGCCGTCAGTTCTCAGTCGTCGGTCATCGGTTCTCGGTGAAGGCGCAACGGCGGGGCTGCCTGCGGATTCCGGGGCCGCTGGTTCGGGATTCGCCAGAGGGCTTCGGCCCAGCGGGGCAGGCGATCCTCGCGCGTCCAGAGCGTGACCAGCACGATCACGATGCCGATCCAGATGGCGGCCAACGCAACGTTGAGGTTCCCGTGCACGGGGGTGAACCCGCCGGCCAGCGGAGCAACCGTCATAGCCGGATAGAATGCGGCCGCCCGCGCGTGCGTTGTGTCCACGCTCGACCTCAGCGTGGAGGATCCGGCAGCGGCTGCTGCTGGGTGAGGCAGTGGAAGGCGCCCAAGCCCCATACCAAATCACGGCAGGATATACCCACCACGGCGCGGCCGGGAAAGGCGGACTCGAGCGCGCGCGCGGCGGCCTCATCCTGGGGGCAGCCGAACTGGGGCAGCAGGACGCAGCGGTTGGCGGCGTAATAGTTGATGTAGCTGGCGGGCAGGCGCTGGCCCTCATGCTCCACCGGGGCGGGCATGGCGAGGGTCAGCACCTCGAGGCGGCGGCCGCGGGCATCGCGCAGGGCGCGCAGGCGGCGGAGGTTGGCCTCGAGCGGGGCGTGGTTGGCGTCGCCGGAGTCGGGTTCCACGGCGGCGAGCACGACGCCGGGGGCAAGGAAGCGGGCGGCGTCATCCACATGGCCGTCGGTGTCGTCGCCGGCGATGCCCTCGCCCAGCCACAGGATCGTTTCCACGCCGATGTAATCGCGCAGGCGGCGCTCGATTTCGCCGCGTGCGAGGGCGGGGTTGCGGTTGGGATGGAGCAGGCAGGCCTCGGTGGTGAGCAGCGTGCCTTCGCCATCCACCTCGATGGAGCCGCCTTCGAGGATCATGCCTGGCTGAAAGCGCGGCAGGCCCAGCAGCGTGGCGATTTGCGCGGGCACGGCGTTGTCGAGCGCAAACGGCGGATACTTCCCTCCCCAGGCGTTGTAGCCCCAGTCCACGATGGCCTGGCGGCCGTCGGGGTGATTGAGGAACATGGGGCCGTGGTCGCGGACCCAGGCGTCGTCGGTGGGAATCGCGTGGAAGTGACCGCGGCTGGCGGGGACGGCGGCGGCGGTGAGCGCGGCGCGGGCCCGGCTCTCCATGGCGGCATCGGCCACGTTGATGTGGACATCCTCGCCCGCGACCAAGTGGCGGACCATTTCACAAAACACGGGCGGGATGCGCTCGAGCCGGCCGGGCCAACTGGCCTCTTTGTGGGGCCAGGCAAGCCAGGTGGCCGCATGCGGCGCCCACTCGGCGGGCATGCGGAAGCCCTGGGCGGCGGGCGGGGCGGTCGCGGGGGGCGGGGTCAATCGTGCATCCGGCGGGTGATGCCGGCGTAGGCGTCGAGGCGCCGGTCGCGGAGGAAGGGCCAGTGCTGGCGGGTGCGCTCGACCGCCTCCAGGTCGAGGGTGGCGAGCAGGGTCGTCTCCTCCTCCGCGCCGGCCTCGGCAACGACGGTGCCGTCGGGGGCGGCGATGAAGCTGTGGCCCCAGAACTCGATGCCGGCGTCGTCCGGCGCGGCCCCCGGGTCGCGCTCGAGGCCGACGCGATTGGGGGCGAGCACATAGACGCCGTTGTTGATGGCGTGGGCGATCTGAACGGTGCGCCAAGCGGCGAGCTGCCGGACGCCGAACTCAGCCTTCTCCGCCGGAAGCCAGCCGATGGCGGTGGGGATGCAGATGAGTTCGGCGCCGGCGAGCGCGGTGAGCCGCGCCGCCTCCGGGAACCACTGATCCCAGCACACCAGCGTGCCGATGGCGGCGCTGGCAGTGGGCACGGAGACGAAGCCGAGGTCGCCGGGGGTGAAATAGAACTTCTCGTAATAGCGCGGGTCGTCGGGGATGTGCATCTTGCGATAGCGGCCGGCGAGCCGTCCCTGCTCGTCGAGCACGACCGCGGTGTTGTGGTAGACGCCCGCGGCGCGGCGCTCGAATATGGAAGCGACGATGACGATCCCGAGCCGCCGCGCGGCGGCGGCGAGCGCCTCGGTGGTGGGACCGGGGATGGGTTCGGCGAGCGCGAAGCGGGCGTGGTCCTCGGCCTGGCAGAAATAGCGGGTGCGGAACAGCTCGCCGGTGGCGACCAGTTGCGCGCCGCGGCCAGCGGCGGCGGCGATGGCCTCCAGCGCGCGGGCCAGGTTCAGTTCCGGGTCGTCGCTGGCGCGCGCCTGCAGCACGGCCACGGTGAGCGGACGGGGCATGGCCCATGCTAGCACCGCGAGACCTGCTCGCCTAAAATGTAGGTGCATGAAAGCGAGGTTGGTGGCCAGCGGCAACTCCCGCGGCATCCGCATCCCGAAGGCGCTGATCGAGCAGTGCGGGCTGGAGCGCGACCTGGAGCTGCGGGTGGAAGGCCGGACCCTGGTACTGGCGCCGCGTTCACCCCCGCGCGGGGTGGGAGGCGGCGTTCGCGGCCGCCGCGGGGGACGCGCGTCCGGAAGTCGCCACCGAAGCCGACGGCAGAATCACAGTTGCTGTAGCCATCCGAACTGCCGCGTGGCGCCGGCCGGCGGCCGGCGCGCGGGTCGGCGACCCGCCCCACGGGAGGCGGCGCCGGTCGGCAGGCTGCTAATTTTGCCACACCCACTTTGATTCGGCCCTAGCTATGCACGCGCTTCGAGCGCGCGGAGTGGCGCCTGGTGACGCGGCCGTAGCGAGACCAACTTTGGACGGTGGCGCTCGAGCCCACCCGCAGGGCTGAGACGCGCAAGATGCGGCCCGGCCTGGTGATTTCGCCGGACGAAAAGAACCGGCACTTGGGCACGCGGCCAGATCTCTCCCGATCAGTTCCGGGCGGTGGACCGCGCCCGCCTGGTGGGCCGGCTTGGCGGCGATGTTCAGCCGCTGACGCGGAACGGCGATAACAGCGGGCGGTAATAGCCGGCATCGCGCACCAGCAGATGCCGGCCGCGGCGTGAACGGCGCGGAGCCGGCAGGCGCTCTACACGGTGTTGCCGGGCGGTGCTGGCCAGCGCTCGACCACGACTTTTTTGTCGGTGTAAAACTCGACCGCGTCGCGGCCTTGCGCGTGCAGGTCGCCGTAGAAACTCTGCTTCCATCCGCTGAAGGGAAACTGCGCCATGGGCGCGGCCACGGCTACGTTCACGCCGATGTTGCCGGCCTCGGCTTCGTAGCGGAACCGCCGCGCGGCGCCGCCATCGCGCGTAAACAGGCACGCCATGTTGCCGTAGCTGTGGCGGTTGACGAGGGCGATGGCGCGCTCGAGGCTGTCGGCGTGGATGAGCCCCAGCACCGGGCCGAAGACTTCGGTCGAGGCCATCTCGCCCTCCGGCTCGAGGCCATCGAGCACCGTGGGGCGGAGGTAAAACCCTTGCGCCGACAAGCCCGCGCCATCTGGGGTGAGGCAGCGGGCGCCCGCCTGCCGCCCGCGCGCCAGCAGCGCCTCGACGCGCGCCTTGCTGGCCGCCGAAATCACCGGGCCGGTCTCGACGCCCTCGTCCAGCCCATTGCCCACCCGCCGCGCCGTGGCCGCCGCCGTCACCGCCTCGGCGAAGGGCTGGCGCGCCGCCCCCACCGCGATCGCGAGCGAGGCCGCCAGGCAGCGCTGGCCGGCGCACCCGAAGGCGGACTCACTGATGGCCTGGGCGGCGGCGCCGAGGTCGGCGTCAGGCAGAATCACCACGGCGTTTTTCGCTCCGCCTTGGCACTGCACCCGCTTGCCCGCCGCCGCCGCCCGTGCGTACACCTGCCGGGCCGCCGCCGTGGACCCGACAAAACTGACCGCCCGCACCTGCGGATGATCGCACAGCGCCCCCACCGTCTCGACGCCGCCGTGCGCCAAGTTCACCACTCCCGGCGGCAGCCCGGTGGCCGCAAACACCTCGATCAGCCGCACCGCGCTCAGCGGTACGCGCTCGCTGGGCTTGAGCACGAAGGTGTTGCCGCAGGCGATCGCCCAAGGCAGGAACCAGAGTGGGATCATGGCGGGAAAATTGAACGGCGTAATGGCCGCCACCACCCCCAGCGGCTGGCGCCACATCAACTCGTCGATGCCTGCGGCAATATCCTCGCCCGACTGCCCCTGCAGCAGCAGCGGGATGCCGCACGCCGCCTCCACGTTTTCAATGCCGCGGCGCAGCTCGGCCCGCGATTCGGCCAGGGTCTTGCCGCACTCCAGCGTGATCGTGCGCGCCAGATCCTCGAAGGCGGCTTCGAGCCCCGCCTTCGCCCGGAACAGAAACTGCACCCGTTCCTGCGGCGGCACCCGCCGCCAGGCCGGAAACGCCCGCGCCGCGGCCTCCACCGCCGGCCCCGCCTCCGCCGCGGGCGCGAGGGCCACCTGGGCCAGTTCCTCCCCCGTGGCCGGGTTCAGCACCGGCTGCCGAGACGCCGCCGTGCTGGCGCGCCACTCGCCGCCGTAAAAATTGGGCACCACTCCGCTCATCGCGCCTCCGCCAGCCGCGCCCGTGGTCGGCGCGAGCCTCAGTGCAGCGCTTGCCCCGCGTCCCGCGTTTCGCAGCCGCTGTGGGCAGCCTAGCCCACCTGGAAGCGCCCGCGCAAGGCGGTGCGGCCGCCTTGCTCAACCAGGCAACGTGGACGGGTGAAGGCGCCGGTGGGGCGTTCACCGAGCAGCGCGGCCGGAATTTGCCGCGCGGCTATGGGCGCCCCCCCGGTGGAGTGGCGCGCAGAGAAGGGCGGCCGCGCCCTCTCCCTTCACGGCGGGCCGGCGACGACGAGGCCCGGCGTCTCCAGCCGCTCCCGAAAAATCTGGCCGTTGGCATAAACCTCGGCCACCCCATCCACATGCACGACGTAGGTGCCGGCGGGCTCGAACACCGAAAACGCGAGGCTCGGCGTCGTGCGCCCGGAGGGCAGCACCCGATGGTCGTAGCGGAGCACAAACGCCTTGCCATCGCGGTTCACCGCCACCACGATCACGGTGACCACCGCGTCGCGGTCAAGCCCGTTCTGCGCCTCCACCGCGCCCTCGATGTTCTGCCCCGTCACCTGCGGCGTCTGCGTCCACTGCAAAATCAGCGGTGGCTCCGGCGCCGCGAGCAACAGCTTGCGCACCGTCACCGGTGACGGGCTGGAATCGGTCACAGCGATCAGGGTGGAAAATCGGCTCCCGGGGCGCGCCTGGCCGCTGATCAGGCCGGTGTCGGGGTTCAGCCGCAGTCCGGGCGGCAACCCTGGCCGCTCAGCCGCCCAATGGTAGGGCGCCACACCGCCCTCGGCCCGGAGCTGCACGCTGTAGACCTGGCCGGCGATCGGCGGCGGCAGATACGTGGTGGTGATCTGCAGCGGCCCCGCCGCCAGTTGCCAAACATACGCCAGTACCGCCAGCCACAACATGGTTCACCTCGCTTCGCGCTTCATGAAGTTGGCGCGGGCCCCAGCGCGCCTTCGCCGCGCGCCCCGCTTATGCTCACGATTCCGCCCCCCGTTGCCCTCCGTCCCGCGCCAACGCCCGGCGCGCGGCCAGGTAGCCGCACAGTCCATGCACACCGCCGCCGGGTGGCGTGGACGCCGAACACAGATAGATGCCGCGCGCCGGCGTGCTGTACGCCCGCCGCCCCGGCCGCAGTAGCAGTTGGCGGAGGTTGTTGCGCCCGCCGCCGATATCGCCGCCGGCGAGGTTCGCGTTGTGGCGCTCGAGCGCGGCCGGCGGCCGCAGCGAGCGGGCCAGAATGAGCGCCTGAAACCCTGGGGCAAAGCGCTCGATCTGGGCCTCGATCCTGGCGCTCATGTCATCGCTGGCGCCATTGGGAACATGACAGTAGGCCCAGGCGGTGTGCTGACCCGCCGGGGCGCGGCTGGGATCGAAGCGTGACGGCTGGCACAGCAGCACGAACGGCCGCTCCGGCGCGCGGGCCCGGTTGGCGGCGCACGCCGCCGCCTCCGATGCCGCGATCTCTTCCAGCGTTCCCCCCACGTGCACCGTTCCCGCCGTGTGACACTCGGCCGCGGTCCAGGGAATGGGCCCGGCGAGCGCCCAGTCCATCTTGAAGACGCCTGGCCCGGGGCGGAAGGTCCGCAGTTTGCCGCGGTAGCCCACCGGCAGGCGCTCGCCGGCGATGCGGAGCAGATCGGCGGGGGCGAGATCGCACAGCAGCATGCAGTGGGCGGGTAGCTGACGCAGGCTATTCACGCGCACGTTCAACTCGATTTCGCCGCCGAGCGACCGCAAATAACTCACCAACGCGTCGCTGATCGCCTGGCTGCCGCCGCGGGCCATGGGCCAGCCGGCGCGATGCGCCGCGGCCGCCAGGATAAGGCCGATCGCCGCGCTTGCGCGCTCCTCCAGCGGCAGTATCGAGTGGGCCGCAAGGCCGGCAAACAAGGCCCGCGCCGGCGCGGTTGTGAACAGCTTTTCCGCCAGCCCGCGCGCCGGCCGCAGCGCGTGCAGACCAAAGCGCGCCAGGGCCAGCGGCTGCGAGGGCCAGTGCAAGGGCGCCAGGCAGCCCTGCTCAATCGCGTTCCAGTCGTTGACCACCGGCGCCACCAGGCGCCGGTACGCGGCCATATCCTCGCCTAGCCGTTCTGCGGTGGTTTCACCGGAGCGCTCGAGCACGGCGGCAGAGCCGTCATCCAGCGGG
Organism: Terriglobales bacterium; assembly: GCA_050745565.1. GTDB lineage: Bacteria > Acidobacteriota > Terriglobia > Terriglobales > SCQP01 > SCQP01. Next base: position 8,125 of record JBOGKJ010000190.1, read on the forward strand.
TGCGCCAGCGCTATGGGAGGATGAATCCACTCCAACCCGTGTTCCGCCAGCGGCAGCGCGGGAAGAAAACGCGTGGCCACCGCCATCGGGTGCACGGCCGAGCACACATCGTGGACAAAGCCGGGCAGGGTCAGGGCTTCAGAGCGCGCCCCACCTCCCCAGCTCGACTCGGCTTCGAGCACCAGCACGGAACGCCCCGCGCGGGCCATGGTGACGGCAGCCGCCAGCCCATTGGGACCGGATCCAATCACCACCGCATCGAAGGGTTTTGCCACTCGCCTAATGCTAGTGCGGTTGGTAAAGCAAAATAAAAGATATAAAACAGTAGTCGTAGGGAGCGCGGATTTGCGGAAAACTCCGCAACTCGCACATGGGCTTATAGATCGGCGAAAAACGATAGATAAAAAAGGACTCCGTTTGGTGGCCGGCTGTGGGCGAAACGGGGGTTTTCCGCCATCGTCCACAGGCCGGCCACAGTGGCTGAACAGGAAGTACACACAACGAGGCAACTTGGACGCGCCCTGAGCCGAGCGGGCGCGCTTTGCCGCCAAGCGAACTTTGGCCGCAGCCCGACCCCCGGGGCCCCCAAGGTGCTCGCGCCTTGGGGTGGGAGCAACGGGTGGGCGTCCAGAAATGGGCGGCTGCGCCGCTTAACGCCGAGGTTGCGCCGGCTCCGCCGCTCCCCTACACTGTGCCACATGGCGAAATCACCCATACCGAGGCAATCATTGGCGTCGGCGGTGGTGGACAAGTTGCGCGACCAAATCATTCTGGGCGAATTGACAGAAGGCGCTCAACTCCGGCAGGACGTGATTGCCGCCGAATTTCAAGTGAGCCGCATACCGGTCCGGGAGGCGTTCCGTCAGCTTCTGGCCGAGGGGCTGATAGACATCAACCCCAACCGCGGCGCGGTGGTGTCGGTGCTGGAGCCGGCCGAAATCGAAGAGTTGTTCCAAATTCGGGCGGTGCTGGAACCGGAGGTGCTGCGGGCCTCGATTCCCCACCTGACGGAATCGGACCTGGCGGAGGCGGCGGCGGTGGAGCGGCGGTTCCGGGACGATTTGCAGCGATCCGAGGACGTTGGGGCCTGGGGCCGGCTGAATACCCAGTTTCACGCGGCATTGTATGCGGGTGCGCGGATGCCGCAGTTCAGGTTCCTACTGCGGACGGTCAACAACAACAGCGAACGCTACACGCGGTTGCAGTTGTACCTGACGCATCGGCACGAGCGCGCGGTGGCCGAACACGACCTCATATTGGAGCACTGCCGCGCCGGCGACGCGGATGCGGCCTGCGCGCTGCTGCGCGAGCACGTGCTGAACGCCGGGCGCTCGCTGCGCACGCTGCTGGAGACGCGCCGCACGGCCCAGATCGCGGAGAGGTAGAGTTGGTGGGCGCGGGCTACGGCAGAATCACCGTTGCTGTAGTTGCCCGAACAGCGACAGCATCTCTGATCCTGCTCTAATGGCGGCCGAAGACGCCGTCGCGCTGCCGCCACAGGCGGAGCGGATTGGCGTCGTGCAGCTCCGGCGGCAGCACCGCGGCGGGAGCATCCTGAAAGCAGAGGGGCCGGGTGAAGCGGCGGATGGCGCGGGTGCCGACCGAGGTCTCCGGCGAGGAGCTGGCCGGATAGGGGCCGGCGTGCACCATGGCGGGTGTAACCGCGACGCCGGTGGGGTAGCCGTTGAAAATGATGCGGCCGACGCGCTGCTCGAGAATGCGAACCAGCTCGGCAAACTCCTCGAGGTCGCGCGCGGTGGCGTGCACGGTCGCGGTGAGGTGGCCGTGCAGACTGCGGGCCAGTTGCAGCAGCTCATCGCGATCGCGGGCGCGCACCACGACGGCGGCCGGACCGAACAGCTCTTCGCCCAGTTCCGGTGAGGCCAGAAACTGGGCCGCCGAGGCGGCGAACAGCATGGCGCCGGCGGCGGCGCCGGCGGTTTCCGGAGCGCGGACGACGGCGTGAGGGGCGCGGGCCGCGGCGCCGGAACGAAAGCTGCGGGCGATGCCCTCGGTGAGCAGCGTGAAGGCGGGGCTGGCGCGCATTTTGTCCTCGAGCGCGGCCACGAGGGGCTCGGTGGCGGGGCCGGAGGGCAGGAACACGACGCCGGGCTTGGTGCAGAATTGTCCGGCCCCGAGGGTGACCGACTGGTGCAGGCCGGCGGCAATATCGGCGCCGCGCTCGGCCAGGGCGCCGGGCAGCACAAACACGGGGTTGGTGCTGCCCATCTCGGCGTAGACGGGAATGGGCTGGGGCCGGGCCGCGGCCAAATCCATTAACTGGCGGCCGGCGTTGAGCGAGCCGGTGAAGCCCACGGCGCGGATGGCGGGATGCTGCACGAGCTGGCGCCCGATCTCAACTCCGCGGTCGAGCAGCAGGGCGAAAACGCCAGCTTCCAGCCCGCACGCCGCCGCCGCCGCCATGATCGCTTCGCCGGCCAGCAGGCTGGTGCCGGGATGCGCCGGATGCGCCTTCACCACCACCGGACATCCGGCTGCCAACGCCGAGGCGGTGTCGCCGCCGGCGACGGAAAAGGCGAGCGGGAAGTTGCTGGCGCCAAACACCGCCACCGGCCCCAGCGGGCGCAGCAAGCTGCGCAGGTCGGGCTGGCGCGCGCCCGGCGGTGGCGGCAGTTGCGCCGCATCCAGCCGGGCCTCGACCCAGGAGCCCTCCTCGACCAGCCCGGCGAACAGCCGCAACTGGGCGCAGGTGCGCGCCGTTTCCCCCTGCAGCCGAGTCGGCGCGAGCGCGGTCTCCTCGCCGGCGCGGGCGACCAGCTCCGGCGCGCGGCGCTCGAGTTCGCTGGCGATGGCGCGCAGAAACGTTCCCCGCTGCGCGCCGGTGAGCCGTCCATAGGCGGGCGCCGCCGCCGCCGCCAGCGCGGCGGCGCGCTCCAGATCGGCGGGCGCGGCGGCGTGGAAAACGGGTTCGAGTTCAGCGCCGGTCGTGGGATCGCGCGCCCGGAAGGTGGCGGCACCCGCGGCCACCTCGGCGCCGCCCACCAGCGAGCACGCCGCGCCCAGGCTCACGCCCGGCTCCCCGCCGGTGCGGCAATCAGGCGGTCCCGCCGCGCCAGCACGGCGCGCATGGTTTCCAGCGCGGCGGCGCGTTCGGCGCCGGCCAGCACCAGCCGCGGCGGCCGGACCCGCTCGTTGCCCAGGTCCGCCTCCTGCTGCAGCAGCTTGATGAGCTGGACAAACTTGGGCACCGTGTCCATGCGCAGCACCGGCAGCAGCCAGTGGTAGAGTTCGCTGGCCCGGGCCGGCTGATTGCCGCGCGCCGCGTTGAACATCTCAACCGTCGCCTCCGGCAGCGCGTTGGCTACTCCGGCGACCCACCCGGAGGCGCCCATCGCCACGCTCTCGAGCACGCAGTCATCCACGCCCGCCAGAATCTGCAGCCGGTCCCCGCACAGCGCGCGAATGGCGGTCACCCGCCGGGCATCGGTGCTCGATTCCTTCACCGCCTCCAGGTTGGCGTGCTGCGCCGCCAGCTCGGCAATCTGTTCCGGGTGAAAGTCCGTGCCGTAGGCCACCGGATTGTTGTAGAGCATCGCCGGCAGCCGCGTGGCCCGCAGGATGGCCCCGACATGTGCCTTCATCTCCGCCCAGTCGCCCTCGTAAACATAGGGCGGCAGCACCATCAGGCCGGCGCATCCGGCCGCTTCCGCCGCGCGCGCCAACTCCACCGCCGCGGTCGTGCTCAGCGCCGAGATGCCCGCCACCAGCGGCGCACGCCCCGCCAGCACCCTCGCCAGCGTGCCCAGCACGGCCAACTTTTCCGCCTCGGTGAGCGTGGCGGCTTCGCCCAGCGAACCCAGCGCCACGATGCCGGTGCAGCCGGCTGCAATCAGGCGCCGCGCGTGCTCGCCGACGAATCCGTGATCAATATTGAGGTTGGCGCCAAAAGCGGTGGTGATGGCTGGCAAAACGCCCTGAAAGATCATGCGAGGTCCCCGTTTCATTTTATACAATATCCTTCCGGGGCGCATATTATAAAAGAATCATGGCAACCGCAGCGGGGCGCACGGTCACGATATTGGACTCGCATACGGCGGGCGAACCCACCCGGCTGGTGCTGGCGGGCGGGCCGGAGTTGGGCGCCGGCACGATGGCGGAACGGCTGGAGCGGCTGCGCCGGGACCACGATGGATTTCGCTGCGCGGTGTTGAACGAGCCGCGCGGGTCGGACATCATCGTGGGCGCGCTGTGGCTGGAGCCCCAGGACCGGGGGTGTGCGGCGGGGGTGATTTTCTTCAACAACGTCGGGTATCTGGGCATGTGCGGCCACGGCACGATTGGACTGGTGGCGTCGCTGCAGTACCTGGGGCGGCTGGAGCCGGGGGCGCACCGCATTGAGACGCCGGTGGGCGAGGTGCAGACGGTGCTGCACGCGGACGGGCGCGTGAGTGTGGCGAACGTGGCCAGCTACCGGCATCGGCCGGGGGTGCGGCTGGCGGTGGCCGGTTATGGCGAGGTCACGGGCGACGTGGCGTGGGGAGGGAACTGGTTTTTTCTGGTGACGGCGCACACCCACCCGTTTGAGTTGGAGCTGGCGCGGGCGGAGGAGCTGACCGCCTACAGTTGGGCCATCCGGCAGGCGCTGGAGGGGGCGGAGGTGACGGGCGCGGGGGGGGCGGAAATAGATCACATTGAGCTCTATGGTCCGGCCCAGCCGGGGGCGGACAGCAAGAATTTCGTGCTGTGTCCGGGCCGGGCTTATGACCGTTCGCCGTGCGGCACCGGAACCAGCGCCAAGCTGGCGTGCCTGGCGGCGGACGGGAAGCTGAAGCTGGGCGCGGTGTGGCGCCAGGCGGGGATCCTGGACACGGTATTTGAGGGCAGCATTGCCGAACGTGACGGCGAGTTGTATCCCACCATCACCGGCCGCGCCTGGGTAACCGCGCGCGCGGAGTTGCTGTTCGAGCCCGGCGATCCCTTTGCGGGCGGCATACCTGGGGCGGCGGCGCGCGGGGAACCGGCGTGAAGCCGGACGTGGTGGTGGTGGGCGCCGGAATCGTCGGCGCCGCCTGCGCGGAGGCTTGCAGCGGGCGCGGGTTGCGGGTGGAGGTGCTGGAACAGGCCGGCGTAGGGGGCGGAGCGACGGCCGCCGGCATGGGCCATCTGGTGGTTATGGATGACAGCGAGGCGCAGTTCGCGCTGACGCGCTACTCGCGCTCGCTGTGGCAGGGGCTGGCGCCGGAGCTGGCGCCCGAGGTCGAATATACCGCCAGCGGCACCATCTGGGTGGCCGCCGATGGCGACGAGATGGCCGAAGCCGAACGCAAGCGGCGCTACTACGCCGCCCACGGCGTGGAGGCGGAGCTGCTGAGCGCGGCGGCGCTGGCGGAGAGCGAGCCGCAGCTGCGGTCGGGGCTCGCGGGCGGGCTGCTGGTGCCGCAGGATGCGGTGATTTATCCACCCTGCGGGGCGCGCTGGCTGCTGGAGCGGGCGCGGCGGGCAGGGGCGGTGGTGCGGCTGGGGGCGCAGGTGGCGGCGATGCGCGGCGGGGCGGAGGGCTGCGAGGTCGAACTGGCCGATGGCAGCCGGCTGAGCGCGGGCGCGGCGGTGTGCGCCGCCGGCGCCGACTCGGTGCGGCTGTTCGCGGGGCTGCCGATCCGCTGGCGCAAGGGGCACCTGGTGATCACCGACCGCTACCCGGGATGGCTACGGCATCAGTTGGTGGAGCTGGGCTACGTGAAAAGCGCGCACGCGCACGACGGCGACTCGGTGGCGTTCAACGCGCAACCGAGGGCCACGGGGCAGATTCTGATTGGATCGTCGCGTCAGTTCGACGATCGCAGCCCGGCGGTGGACCACCGCATGCTGAGCCGGATGCTGCGCCGCGCCGGCGAGTTCATGCCGGCGCTGGCCGAGCTTGATGCGCTGCGGGTGTGGACCGGATTCCGGGCGGCGACGCCGGACGGGCTGCCACTGATCGGGCCGTGGCCGGGGGCGGCGGGGGTGTGGCTGGCCACCGGGCACGAGGGCTTGGGCATCACCACGGCGCTGGCGACCGGGGCGCTGGTGGCGGACGGGCTGACGGGCGCGCGGCCAGCGATCGCGCCCGAGCCTTATCTGCCGGCGCGCTGGATCGGCCGCGAGGAGGCCGAGGAGGCCAGCGATGCGCATCACGGTTAACGGCGAGGTGATCGAAGCGACGCCGGGCTCGACGGTGGCGGCGGCGGCGGCGGCGGCCGGGGTGTGCACGCGCATTTCGGTGACGGGCGAGCGGCGGGGGCCGCTGTGCGGCATGGGGATATGTTTTGAGTGCCGCGCGACGCTCGACGGCGTACCGCACCAGCGCACCTGCCAGATGCTGGCGGGGGCTTGGGTTGGCGCGGGCCCCAGCGCGGGGCTGGCTGAGACGCTCGCACCGCCGCGCGTCCCGCTTGAGCGCGCGGCGCCGCCTGCTTCCGCGGTGACCGAGGTGGAGTGCGAGCTGCTGGTCGTGGGCGCCGGGCCGGCGGGGCTGGCGGCGGC
>JBOGKJ010000191.1:0-5720 GCA_050745565.1 Terriglobales bacterium
AGAAGAGGGGAAATGACCGTGAGAACGCAGGCAAATCGAGGCATTTGGGTTCGAGCCATCCGGGCATTGGCCGCGTACGCGGGCCTGTTTGCAGGGTTGAGCCTCGGCCTTGCCCCACTCTTCTCGCCTCGCCCGGCTCAGGCGCAGACTTTCCCACCGCTCGACTACGACGATTTCTTTTTCCCTGGGAACGCAAACGCAAGACAGCGTTTCCTCAACCGTGGCGTAGTACTCTCAGTTGTACGGAAACAGGGGGCAGGTCAGTATCAACCCGGTGCTGCCGTTGTCGCCGGGCCGCGCCGCGCGCCAGGGTTTCGAGTACGACCGCCACGGCGCCTTGTCGTTTGACCTCGCCCGCCGCTATCGCGCATGACTTCTATCTCACAAGGACAGCCCGCCAGGAACCCGTCCTGTCCGCCGCTACTTCGGCGTCGAATCCCCGCTGGGAACGAGCGTGAGATGCCATGAAGGTCAAGCAAGACCTTCGCGATCTCATGTGTGTGGCTGTCCCCAAAGGGCTCAGCGGAGTTCTTCAGATTGCCATTAATTTTGCGCTCTTGCGATACCTGGGCCCCTCGGAATTCGGCCTTCTTTCGGTTTGCGTCACCGCAATCATTTTAAGCGACGCCATCATCAGCCCCCCGGTGGACTTGGGGGTTTTGCGCCTTGCCCCTCTCGACGAGCTGGAAGACCCGCGCGCATCGGTACGCCTTCAAAAGGCGGCGCTGGTGTTCAAGCTCACTGCGTTAGCCGCCCTGGCCGTGCCCATTGTCTTTCTGCCGGGCCTCTTCAGCCACCTGCTATTCAGGCAGCCGGGGGAAGCCCGGCTGCTCTATCTAACCGTTCTCGGGATCGTGGGGCTCGGGCTGTTGCGTTCGACGCAAACGCATTTTCAGGTTTCTGGGAGGTTTGCCTCTTTCGGCGTCGTCGATCTGGGCAACAGCATGCTGAAGTATGGCGGCATCGCCCTGCTCCTGGCATACTCTGCCGCCAGTCCGGAAACCATCCTGGCGTTTCATGCGACGGTGCCACTTGCGGTCACGGCGATAGTGCTCCTGTTGTTGGCACGGCCGTTGCTCTTCAGCAAAATGCGCTTCGTGGATGTCAAGCGGCTATGGAGAGTTGTGAAATGGTACGTCGCCACCACGGCTCTCGGTTCGCTGGTCAGCCGTATCGACGTGTTTATCGTATCGAACATGCTCGGAGTGGCGGCTGCAGGCATCCTGGGCGCAGCGTACACGTTTGCCTTGGTTCCTCAGTTGCTCGGGATGTACATGTCCGTGGTTTTCAGTCCGCGGATCATCCGGCTATGGAATCAGGGCACGCTGGCCCCGGTGTACTATCGCTATCAACGCTTCCTGGTAGCGCTGGCGGTTCTGTTTTATGCGGTGGCGTGGGTGGGGTTCCCGCCTCTGGCTCGCTGGTTCCTGCCCCCATCTTATGCTGCGACGACCGGGGTCTTCCTGGCGCTCCTGCCTGCGATGTTGTGTTCACTCATCAACTTCCCCTGGTCAATTCCATTCCTGCTTTTCCTGCGCCCCCGTTTCTTGTTGACTCTCGATTGTATTGGATTCCCTGTGCTGCTCCTGCTATACTGGCGCGTTATTCCTTCGCATGGAGTGTTGGGCGCGGCCGTGTTGACGAGTATCTACTCAATAGTAAAAACACTGGTGATGCAAGGTGCGGCAATCAGAATTCTCAAGGCCGGTCCAGGGTCAGGAACAACAGAGAGTGCCCCGGCCTCTTTCCCGGAGTGGGTCAAGTGAAGATTCGAGGCGCAGTTCCGATGGGATGCTTTGGAGCGAAAAGTTAATGAGGTTTCTGCTCGCCGCGATAAGCTGTTTGTTGTTTGCATCAATTGCGCTCCCGGCCCAGAGCGCAACAACACTGGAGCCGTATCGGTTGAGCGTGGGCGACACGATTGAGGTGCGTTTCTACTTCAACCCGGAGCTCAACGACAAAATGCAGATCCGCCCGGACGGGGGCGTTTCCCTGCAATTGGTTGGACAGGTGGATTTGGCGGGAAAGACCGTGGCTGAGGCCGCGAAATACATCGATCACCTCTACGCGAAGATTTTGAGCATACCCCAGGTCAATATTCAGGTGCTCTCGTTTGCGGGTCAGAAGGTCTTCGTCACAGGCGAAGTCTATAAGCCAGGCATGTTCGACCTGACCGGAGGCTTGACCCTTGCGGAGGCGATCGGAGAGGCCGGGGGAGTCAAGCACACCGGCAATAGGAATGCCCTGGTCATCATCCGGAGGGGACCGAACAATATGCCTTTGATGGAAAAAGTACGGTTGATCCAAGGCGGAAAGCTCACGAGCGAGGCAGTGACGTCACTGCAGCCCTTCGACGTGGTGCTCGTCCCGGAGAGTGGAATTGCACGAGTCGACCGCTGGGTTGATCAGTATGTGCGGCAAGTTTCCCCCGCGAACCTCGTATTTGGCTTCCAGTATCTCAAGAACCTCTCGCCGCAAACAACTTTTGCGCCATTTTAGGGATATGCGAAGGCGATCGAAGACGGTGGCGCTGACGCCGGCGCACCGCGACGCGGCCCCGCAAGGTTCGCGTCAATTATGTCGGCTGTCGCTGGGCGCGTACTCGTGCTTCCACCCATTGCGCGGCCCGGTGCAGCGACTCGAACGTGCCGGCATCGCCCCACCAGCCCTCAACCATCGAATGCTCAAGACACCCGTCGGCGAGGTAGAGATTGTTCACGTCGGTGATCTCCATCTCCTGGCGCGCGGAGGGGCGGCAGCGCTCGATTTTTTCAAACACCGTCGTGTCGTAGAAGTAGCACCCCGTCACCGCGTACACCGATTGCGGCCTTGCTGGCTTCTCCTCGATCCGCACAATGCGCTCGCCTTCGAACACCGGCACCCCAAACCGCTCCGGGTCGGGTACTTGCTTCAGCAGCACCCGGGCGCCGCCGCCCTGGGCCCTGAAAGCCTGCGCCGCGGCGCGGAGGCCGTGCTCATAAAGGTTGTCCCCCAGTATCATCGCCAGACTGTCTCCAGCGGCGAAATCGCGCGCCAGCCGCAGGGCCGCGGCGATGCCGCCTTCGCCGCGCTGATATGCGTACCGCAGGCTGCAGCCGAACTCTTCGCCATTTTCCAGCAGCCGCAGAAAATCGCCGGCGTTGTTGCCGCCAGTGACCAGCAGGATCTCCGTGATGCCGGCCTCCACCAGTGTCTGCAGCGGAAAGTACACCATCGGCCGGTCGTACACCGGCAGCAGGTGTTTGTTTGTAATCTTGGTCAGCGGCAGCAGCCGCGACCCCAGCCCGCCCGCCAGAATCACACCTTTCATTTGTTCTGTCGCTCCCAGTCGTAGTTCAGGCCGGGGTCGTTATAAGCGATGCGCCCCTCATCGGTGGGATCGTAATGCCGATTGGTGGCGTAGACCAACATGCCTTCGCTCTCGCCCAGCACTTTGTAGCCGTGACCCACTCCCGCCGGAATCCGCACTCGCCAGGGGCGCCAGGCACCACCGTACAGCGTGTTGACGCGGCCGAAGGTGGGCGAATCGAGGCGCAGGTCGAACAGCGCCATCTGGAATTGGCCGCGCACTGGCGCCCAGACGTCCGCCTGCCGCCGATGGAAATGCACTGCTTTGATCGCGCCGGCGTAAGAGAGCGCGGCGGAGATCTGGGTGTCTTCGCCAAAATCCCGGGTCATGCCGGTCGCGGACTTTGCCGGCCCCAGCCGGAACAGCTCGGTGAAGAAGCCGCGGTCGTCGGGCCAAATCGTACCCAGCTCAATCACCACCCCGGCGATCAACGCCGGATCTTGCGGCCGCGCGATCACCGCGCCGATATCGTGCGCCGCTCGCTCCTTGATTCCCAGTCGCAGCTCAGCCCCGGCATCCCCGCCGGCATGAACGTCGGATGCCGGCAAGTGGCGGATTAAGCTGATGGCCGGAGCATTCATATCGCGGATTCGACCCGTTCACCCTCCGCCGGCCCGTACTGCCGGCGGTAGTACTCGCGGAAGTCGGCGCCGCGCAGCCGCGACAGCCATTCTCCATTGTCCCGGTACCATTCTACGGTGTCGCGCAGCCCCTGGGCGAGCCGCGCCTGTGGCGCCCAGCCCAACTCGCGCCGGGCCCGGCTGGAATCGAGTGCATAGCGCAGATCGTGCCCGGGCCGGTCGGCGACCGGCTGAATCAGGCTCTCGGGTTTGTTCATCAGCCGCAGCAGCTCCCGCAGCAGGCTGCGGTTATCGATCTCGTCGTCGCCGCCGAGGTTGTAGACCGCTCCCGGCTCGCCCCGCTGCGCCACCGCCAGGATGCCGCGGCAATGGTCGGCGACGTGGATCCAGTTGCGCACGTTCTCGCCGCTACCATAAAGCGGGATGGGCTCGCTCGCGCACGCGTTCGCGATCGCCAAGGGAATCAGCTTTTCGGGGAATTGGTAAGGACCGTAGTTGTTGGAGCCGCGGGTGACGATTGCCGGCAGACCGAATGTCTGCCCTGCCGCCCGCACCAAGTGCTCGCCCGCCGCCTTCGAAGCCGCATACGGCGAGTTGGGCGCGAGCGGCGCATCTTCGCGCGCCCGTACCGCCGGCGCCAGGCTGCCGTATACCTCGTCCGTCGAGATCTGGACATAGCGGCGCACATGGTGCCGCCGCGCCGCATCCAGCATCACCTGGGTGCCGAGCACGTTGCTGCGCACGAATGCCGCCGCTTCGGCGATGCTGCGGTCGACGTGGCTCTCGGCCGCACAGTGTATCACCAGCTCCGGCGCGAACTCCGCCATCGCCTCTTCAACCGCCGCAGCCTCGCAAACGTCGCCGCGCACGAAGCGGTAGCGCGGCTCGTCTTCGAGATCCTTCAGATTGTCGCCGCGGCCGGCGTAGGTGAGCGCGTCGAAATTAAGGATGGCGAGATCGGCCTCGTGCTTCAGGGCCAGCCGGATGAAGTTCGAGCCGATGAACCCCGCCCCGCCGGTAATCAGCCATCGTGTCATGCGGAATCCCGTTGTGACGATTCCATACGCGGCCAGTGTACACCGACATAGCCCCGCCGTGGGCAAGACCCGCCGCTGCGGCTGCCGGGCAGAGCGCCATGGCCTTCGCGTGCGGGCTTGCGCGGCAAAATTCGCGACATTTCGAGCACATTTGTGTCTCCATCCTCCTTTTTTCTGGGCTGATTTCTTGTCTCCCGGCCCGCCTCCGCGCTACACGGCCCGGTTTGTACGTTTACGAAGTTTATGTGGAAGTGAGGGTAGAGCGGCGATGGGGACACGGTCGCCGATCGGGGTCGGCCAAGCCATCGGGAAGTTATTGAAAAGATTGGTCGGGACGGCGAGATTTGAACTCGCGACCCCTTGCACCCCAAGCAAGTGCGCTACCGGGCTGCGCTACGTCCCGAAACCATCGTCACGGTGGGTATAGACGGGGTGAAGCCAGTCTAACACGCGGGCTTGGCCAAACGCTCGGCGATGGCGGCCAGCTCGTTGCGCACCTTGATCAGCAGCTCCCGCTCCCGCCCCGCGGCCAGCGGCAGTGCCGCCTGCGCGCGCTCGCCGTCATGCTCGGATTTGAGCTTCTTCTTGGCGCCCGCAATGGTGAACCCCTGTTCGTGCAGCAGGCTCTTGAGGCGCAGCACCATCTCCACCTCGCGGCGGCGGTAGAGGCGCTGGCCGGTGGTGCTTTTGCCGGGCCGCAGCGCCGGGAACTCGGTCTCCCAGAACCGCAACACGTAGGGCTCGAGTTTAGCC
>JBOGKJ010000192.1:0-10901 GCA_050745565.1 Terriglobales bacterium
TATCGAACGGCGAGCAGGAGGCGCTGTCTGGAGGACGATGGCACCAGGGCAGGTGCTGCGCCGCCCATTTTTCTAGACGGGCGCGCGATGCCGCGCGTGGCAGCGGCTGGGTTGGTGAGAAATGCGGACTAGCTATGAGTTGCCAGTTGCCAGTGAAGGCTCGGCGGCTGGAGCGGTTGTCGGCGTTGTGGTGTCGCTAAGGTTCGCGTAGCCTCGGAGCCACACCCCACAGGCCGAGCCTTGCCAGGTGGATGTGCTGGCAAGGGGGATGCGACTTTTCTTGGGGAAAAGTCGCATCCGGGACGAGTGGGAACGTATCGGTATTTCGGGGGCACTACACTATCCGCGGTAGATGTGCCGCCGATGCCCCGCGCGCAGCGCCAGGACTACACAACGGGCATCCTCCAACGAGCAAAGCAGGCGGTAGTCGCCGATGCGGTAGCGCCAGAGGCTGCCGAGTTTCGGCCCGCGGAGCGCATGCCCGAGCCGGCGAGGGTCCTCGCTGCCGCTGATCCGCTCGCGCAGGAACTTCAGGATTCGGCGAGCCGCCGGTGGATCGAGGCGCCCTAAGTCACGCTCGGCGCTGACGGTAAGTTCAACCGTCCAGCCCATAGCGCGCCAACACGTCCGCCAACGGCCGCGTCTTCTCGCGGCCACTGCGGACACGCTTCAACACCGTAGTGGCGAGGTAGAGATCCTCCAAATCCTCCAGGTGGGCGAGAATCGCCTCCCGCACATAGAAGCTCCGGGTCCGTCCGGTGCGCTCGGCCAGCGCCCCCAGCCGGTCCTCGATCTCCTTCGGCAATCGCACCGCCAACATTGGAATACAAGTATAGCGCCATTATAATCGAGGCATGGCAGTTGAAAAGGTCAACAAATCGGAGGCGGAGTGGCGGCGCGAGCTGACGGCGGAGCAGTACCGCGTAGCCCGCGAGCAGGGCACCGAGCCCGCCTTTACGGGCGAGTACTGGGATTGCAAGTCCCCGGGCGTGTATCACTGCGTGGGATGCGGCGCGGCGCTGTTTGACAGCGAAACCAAGTACGAATCGGGCACGGGCTGGCCCAGCTACACCGGGCCGGTGGCGGGCGAGCCGGTGGAGCTGCGGGAAGACGACTCGCATGGGATGCGGCGCACGGAGGTGGTGTGCGCGCGCTGCGGCAGCCATTTGGGGCACCGTTTTCCGGATGGGCCCGGGCCGGCGGGTTGGCGCTACTGCCTCAATTCGGCCGGGTTGAAGCTGCGGCAGCGATAACGGTGACGGGGGGGCGGCCTTTGCCAGCGTCGAGTAGTTGGCGCACGGCGTTGAGCAGCGCCTCGGGGCCAAAGGGTTTTTCCAGCAGCGGGGTGGGGGCCGACTCCGGGTTGGGGTTGGGGTAGCCGGAAATATAGAGCACCCGCAGGGAGGGGCGCTGCTCGATGAGTTTCTGGGCCAGGACCTGGCCTTGCATCGCCGGGAGCACGAGGTCGGTGATGAGTAGATGGAGCTCGCCGAGGTGATGGCGGCTGAGCAGCAGGGCCTGGTCGGGGCGCCGGGCTTCGAGCACGCGATAGCCGCGCTCGTTCAGCACCTCGAGCATCAGGCGGCGCAGCTCGTCTTCGTCTTCGACGATGAGGACGGTCTCGCTGTGCCGCAGGCGAGCGAAGGCGCTGGCGCCGGCCAGGGCGGGGGCGGCGGCCTCGGCCGGGAGGTCGAAGGCGGGCAGGTAGACCTCGACCGTGGTGCCGTGGCCCCACTGCGAGTGCACGGTGACGGTGCCGCCGCTTTGCCGGGCGACGCCGAACACGGTGGGGAGGCCGAGGCCGGTGCCGCGGCCCTGGGGCTTGGTGGTGAAAAAGGGCTCGAACATGTGGGTCTTGGTTTCGTCGCGCATGCCGGTGCCGGAGTCCTGGACGCTGAGCCGGACGTAGCTGCCGGCGGTGAGGCCGGGGTGGGAGCGGACAAAGGCCTCGTTGAGCTCGACGTTGCTGGTCTCGATTTGGATGACGCCGCCGGTGGCGAGCGCGTCGCGGGCGTTCATGACCAAGTTCATCACCACCTGGTCAATCTGGCTGGGGTCGACGTAGACTGGGCGCAAGTCGGAGGCGAGGTGGGCCACGAACGAGACGGATTCGCCCAGAGTCCGGGCTAGCAGCGGTTTCAAGCTGCGCAGCACGGCGTTGAGATCGAGCGCGCGGGGCTGCAGCACCTGCTGGCGGCTGAAGGCCAGCAACTGGTGGGTGAGGTTGGCGGCGCGGTCGCCAGCGGTGCGGATGGCGCTCAGCTTGTCGACGATCTCGGGATGGGTGGCGGATTCGAGCAGCATGTCGGAGTAGCCGTTGATGACCGTGAGCAGGTTGTTGAAGTCGTGGGCGACGCCGGCGGCGAGGCGGCCAATGGCCTCCATTTTTTGCGACTGGCGGAGCTGGTCTTCGAGCGCGCGGCGGCGGGTGTTGTCGGTGAAGGTGACGACCACGCCGATGATCTGGCCCTGGCGCATGACGGGATAGCTGCGGTAGTCGACGGCGAGGGCGTTGCCGTCGCGGCGCCAGAAGATTTCATCATCCACCTCGATGGAGCGGCCCTCGCGGGCGGCGAGGAAGCTCTTGCACTCGTGGGCGGGATAGCGGGTGCCGTCGGCGCGGGTGTGATGGATGAGGGCGTGCAGGGAGCGGCCGAGCAACTCGGAGGGCGAGGTATAGCCGAGCAGGTGGACGGCGGCGGGGTTGCAGAGGGTGCAGCGGCCGTCGAGATCGAGCGCATAGATGCCCTCGCCGGTGGAATCGAGCAGCAGGCGCAGGCGTTCTTCGGAGCCGCGCAGCTCGGCTTCGGCGCGCTGGCGCTGGGTGAGGTCGCGGACGAAGGCGGTGAACAGGTCGGGCTGCTCGCCCTGAACGCGGGCCAGGGTCAATTCGGCGGGGAACTCGGCGCCATCGATGCGGCGGGCGGTGAACTGGATATGGCGCGGGGACTGCTCGCTGCTGGCGAGCAGCGCGAGCGGCTGGCGGCGCAGCGGCGAACCGGGGGCGATCAGCTCGGCGCCGCGGAACTGGCGGGCCTCGCTGGCGCGGACGCCGAACAGGGTTTCGGCGGCGGGATTGAAGTCGACGATGGAGCCATCCTGGGCGAGGCCGACGATGGCGTCGGCGGCGGAATTGACGATGGCGCGGTTGCGGGCCTCGGAGCGGCGCAGCGCGGCCTCGGCCTGGCGCCGCTGGGTGACGTCAAAGATCGTGGTGCGGGTGCAGATGAATCGCCCGTCGGGATGGCGGACGGCGGTGGCGCTGATGGCGGCGGGCAGCAGCGTGCCGTCCTTCTGGCGGAGATCGAGTTCGACTTCGGCGAGAGAATCGGAGGCGATGACGGCGGCGAAGTGGCGTTCGAAGGTGTCCCGGCTTTCCGGCGCCACCAGGTCGGCGAAGCGCCGGTGGTGCAACAGCTCCTGGCGGCGGTAGCCCAGCCAGCGCAGCTCGGTATCGTTGATTTGAATAATGAGTCCGGCGGCGTCGAGGGAGTGGTAGCCGCAGGGGGCCTGATTGTACAGGTCGTTGATTTCGCGGGCGTACTCCTGGTTGATGACGCGGTTGGCGTCGAGCTCGTCCAGCACCTGGGCGGACATGACCATCAGCACGCCGAAGAGCGCAAAAGCCAGCACGATCAGGCCCAGCGAAACATAGGCGGTGAACGAGCTGTGGGGCCCGTTGAGCCAGGCCAGAAGGATCGGGAACACGAGCAGCAGCCCCAAAGCCCGGCGCATCAGCCAGCCCGTGGTGGTGGGCTCGCGCAGCAGCCAGACGGGCCGTAGGCGCGGCTCGCAGCACAGCCAGGCGGCGCTCAGCAGCGCCAGGCAGACGGCCGTGGCCGGGTCCATCAGCCGGGTGCCGGGGCCGAGCGGCGGCCAGGGGCGTTCCAGGGCGGCGCCGAAAACCGCCGCCAGGCTGCCCAGGCCGGTGGCCGAGACCAGGACGAGCGCGAGCGGGCGCTCGGGGGCGGCCAGGGTGGTGGCGACGGCCAGCAGCAGCAGCAGCACCATGGTGGGCGACAGCCGGGACAGCCAACCGCCGTGGGTGACCAGAAAGCGCTCGACCAGCACGAGCGCGCTCCACACCAGCGCCGGCAGCGCCGCCGCCGGCGCCCAGCGGCGGCTGCGGGCCCGCAGCAGAATGGCACCACTCAGCAGCAGCAGGGCGAGGCCGGTGGCGTGGACGGCCCAGTCCCATTTGGGCACGGCGGTGGCTGCCAGGCGGACACCGGGTTCGGAGGCCAGCAGCGAGAGCAGCGCGAATGCAGCGCAGAGGATGGCGGCGGCGGCGGCAAAACTGCGCCAGCGGCGGTCGCGCAGCTCCATCGGAGGGGGCAGATAACGTGCGGTGTCCAGGCTCATTAGCTTACATCGGGGGGCGCGGGTGTGGGCGCGGTTTCGCGGCCCCCGCACCCGGTTTGCGCTGGTGGTTCGCGCCTGCCCGGGAGGGTTGAACGGCCGGGGGCGCCGTCAGTCTCAACAGGGCGGGCGGGGGCGCAGGCGCGGCTATGCCGTCCCCGCATCCGTTTTGCGCGGTTGCGCGGGCCCGGGGCCGGCGCGAGCCCAGGCCGGCGCGAGCATCGCGGGGCCGTGCCGCTTCGTTGGCCGGGAACGGCAACGGAGGCGTTTGCACCTTCGGGCTTTCGAGGCCCTTCGCGCCGGCCCAATGCGCAGTGGAAACGGCGCGCTCGCCGCGAGTGGCGGGTTCGAGCAGGCGCAGGACCGCCTCCAGCAGAGCTTGCGGCCCGAACGGCTTCTGCAGATACGCCCAGCCCTCGCGGGCGTCCGGCAGCAGGGATTGGCGGGCGGCGGCCTGCTCGGTGTAGCCGCTGATGAAAAGCACGCGCAGTCCGGGATGGCACACCCGGAGCCGGTCCGCCAAGTCCGGCCCCGTCATTTTCGGCATGATGACGTCGGTGATCAGCAAGTCGAGCTCGCCGGCCCGGGCCGCGCCGTATTGCAGCGCCCGCGCGCCGTCGTCGCAGCAGGCGCAGACGGCATAGCCGGCCTCGCGCAGGATTTCGGTGATCAGCGCCCCCAGGTCGGGCTCATCTTCGGCGACGAGTACGCGCGCCATCCGCGCCCGCCCTGCCACCGGCGCCGCCGCCTTCGCAGGCTCCGCCAGCGCCGGGGCCTCGACCCGGGGGAAGTGCAGTTTGAAGGTGGTGCCGCGCCCGGGCTCGCTGTAGAGTTCGGTCCAGCCGCCGTTTTGCAGCACCAGCCCATACACCGTGGCCAGCCCCAGCCCGGTGCCCTGTCCCTGCGGCTTGGTGGTGAAAAACGGCTCAAAGGCGTGGCGGCGGGCGCGCTCATCCATGCCGACGCCGGTGTCGCTGACGCTGAGGCGCACGAAGGGTCCGGGCCGCGCCTGGGCGTGGCTGGCGGCGTAGGCGGCGTCCACGGTGATGTTCTCGGCCTCAATCAGCAACTCGCCCCCGTGGGGCATGGCGTCGCGGGCGTTGAGGGCGAGGTTCATGAGGATCTGACTAAGCTGGCTGGGATCGGCGCGAATGCGTCCCAGCGCGGGCGCGACCGCACGCCGCAGGCGGATGGAGGAGCCCAGCGCGGTGCCGAGCATGTTCTCGATTTCCTCCACCGCCGCGACGACATCCACCACCACGGGCTCGACCGCCTGCTGGCGGCTGAAGGCCAGCAGTTGCCGGGTGAGGCCTTCGGCGCGGTGGCCGGCCTGGCGCATTTTCGCCACGCTGGCGCGGGTGGGGTCGTCCGCTTCCAGGTGCGCCAGCAGTTGATCGCCGTAGCCGTTGATCACCGTCAACATGTTGTTGAAGTCGTGGGCGATGCCGCCCGCGAGCCGGCCGATGCCCTCCATTTTGCTCGACTGCCAGCGCCGCAGCTCGAGCGCCCGCAACTCAGTAATGTCCACGATCGTGCTTTCGGTGTAGGCTTCCTCGCCGCCGGAGCCCGGGATCATCACGGTGTTGACCAGCACCGTGATGGGTTCGCCATCGTGCCGGCGGAGCTGCAACTGGCGGTTCGCGTCGGAGCCGTGCTCGCGCAACTGTTCCAGCAGCGCCAGCCTCTCGTTCGGGTCGGTGTAGAGCGCACTGGCGGGGCAGGCCAGCGCCTGCTCGGTGGAAGGGAAGCGGAACATGCGAACGAAGGCGGGATTGACCGCGACCGTTTCCCCCGACAGCCGGCCGCAATGCACGCCGGCGATGTTGGCTTCAAACAGCGCCCGCAGCCGCGCCTCGGAGGCCTGCAGCGCGGCGGCGATCGCCTCGCGGTGCAGGAACTGACCGATCTGCTCAGCCAGGCTCACCAGCACCGGCAATGTTTCCGGATCAGTCACGGCATCGCGGGCGGCGATGAACTCCACCACCCCCAGCACCTGCTGCCCAAACTGCATCGGGCAGCACACGCCGGTGCCCAGCCCGGCCTCGCGCGCCTGCTCGTGCAACAGGAAGTGCGGGTCGTTCGCCACATCGTCAATCCAGACGGGCCGGGCCTGCTCCCAGGCGCGCCCGGCGGCGCCCACTCCGGGCGTCAGCACCAACCCGCGCCCGGCGCGTTCCAGCGCGCCCGAGCGCTGCCGGTGGCGCTGCCAGGTGGCCTTGATGCGCATGCGCGCCGGCGCCGCCGGTTCCAGCCGCCAGCACACGCAGTAGTCCCATTGCAATTTCTGACCCATAACGGCGAGCGCCCGCTCGAGCGTGGGCTCGGCGGGGCCCGCCTCGGCGAGGATGCGGCTGACGGCGTACTCGGTGCTCAGACGGCGGGTAAGAGCGCCGAGCTCGGCAAGCGTCGGCGCGTCTGCCGCCGTCATGGCGCCAGTTTCCATAGTCCAGACTTAATGAGGGGAAGTGAGGCCATTCTGCACATATCGGCCCAGGCTGGTCAAGCATAATAGCGGAATGGAAACTGTTTCGACTCGATTCGACGCCGCCGAATTCCGCCGCTGCGGCCACCAACTGGTGGATTGGATTGCCGATTATCGCGCCACGATCGAGCGCCGGCCAGTGCTGGCGCAGGTACGGCCCGGCGAGGTGCGGCGGGCGCTGCCGGCGGCCCCGCCCGCGCGCGGGGAGCCCTTCGAACGGGTGCTGGCGGATGTGGAGCAGGTATTGATGCCGGGGATCACACACTGGCAGTCACCTAATTTCTTCGCGTTTTTCCCTGCCAACAGTAGTGAGATGTCAATCCTGGGTGAGTTGCTGTCGGCGGGCCTGGGGGTGCAGGGGATGCTGTGGGCAACGAGCCCGGCCTGCACCGAACTGGAAACGCTGGTGCTGGACTGGCTGGTGGGGATGCTGGGGCTGCCGGAGGCGTTTTTGTCCAGCGGTCGTGGCGGGGGCGTGCTCCAGGACACCGCCTCGAGCAGCGTGCTGTGCGCCCTGGTTGCCGCCCGCGAGCGCGCGACTGAGGGCCAGACCAATACGCGGGGCCTGGGCGCCGATGGCGGCAACGGCCGAGCGCTCGGCGCCCCGCTGGTGGCGTACGGCTCCAGCCAGGCGCACTCGTCGTTGGAAAAGGCGATGAAGATCGCCGGGCTGGGCCGCGAGGCCTTGCGGCTGGTGGAGGTGGGCCCCAGTTTCGCGCTCGACCCCGTGGCCCTGGGCGCCCGCATGGAGGCCGACCGGGCGCGGGGCCTGCAGCCGTTTTTTGTGGTGGCCACGGTGGGAACCACAAGCTCCAACGCCATGGACCCGCTCCCAGCGATGGGTGCGCTCTGCGCCCAATACGGCGCCTGGCTGCACGTGGACGCGGCCATGAGCGGCACGGCGGCGCTGTGTCCGGAGTTTCGCGGCTTTTTCGCGGGCCTGGAGCTGGCCGACAGCTACAACTTCAACGCCCATAAATGGATGTTCACCAACTTCGACTGCAGTTGCTTTTGGGTGCGCGAGCGGGGGGCGCTGACCGGCGCGCTGGGGATATTGCCGGAATACTTGCGCAATGCGGCCAGCGCCTCCGGCGAGGTATTCGACTATCGCGATTGGCAGATTCCGCTGGGGCGGCGCTTCCGGGCGCTCAAGCTTTGGATGGTGATCCGGCAATTCGGGGTGGAGGGATTGCGCGAGCGGGTGCGCGAACACGTGCGGCTGGCGCAGGCGTTCGCCGGCTGGGTGCAGGCCGACGCGCGCTTCGAGCTGGCAGTGGCGGCGCCGTTGAACCTGGTTTGTTTCCGCCACCGCGGAGGGGAGGCGGTGAACCAGGCCATGCTCGACGAACTGAACCGCAGTGGCGAGTTGTATCTGACTCACACCCGGCTGAACGGCGAGTTGACGCTGCGGATGAGCATTGGCCAGGCGGAGACCGAGGCCCGGCACGTGGCGCGGGCCTGGGAGCGCATCCAGCAAGCGGGGGCGGCGCATGCCTGAACCGCAAGCGGCGGACGCGCCCCGGCAGGCGGCGGGGTGGCCGCAGCGCATCGTGTGCCTGACTGAGGAAACCACCGAGACGCTCTACCTGCTGGGCGAAGGCGAGCGCGTGGTGGGGGTGTCGGGCTACACCGTGCGACCGCCCGAGGCGCGGCAGAAGCCGCGCATTTCCGCCTACTTGACCGCGAAATATGACGCCATTGTGGAGCTGCGGCCGGACCTGGTGCTGGCCTTCTCCGATTTGCAGGCCGAGGTTACGCGGGAGCTGGTGCGGCGCGGGTTGAACGTTTTTACATTCAACCAGCGGCGGGTGGAGGAGATTTTTGCGATGATGGCGGCACTGGCGCGACTGGTGGGGGCGGAAGCGCGCGGCTGCGAGCTGGAGCGCGAGCTGCGGGCCGGGCTGGCGGAGATAACCGCCGCCGCCGCCTGTTTTCCGCGCCGGCCGCGGGTGTGGTTCGAGGAATGGCCGGAGCCACTGATCGGCGGCATCGGGTGGGTGGAGGATCTGATCGAGGTGGCCGGCGGCGAGCCGCTGTTTCCGGAGATGCGGGGGCAGGCGGCCGCGGCCGAGCGCATTCGCGACCCGGCGACGGTTGTGGCGCGGGACCCGGAGGTCATCATCGCCAGTTGGTGCGGACGCAAGGTGAACCGGGAGCGCATTCGCGACCGCGCCGGGTGGGCCGAAACCGCAGCGGTGCGCGCGGGCCAAATTCATGAGATCAAATCCAGTTACATCCTGCAACCCGGGCCCGCGGCGCTGACCGAGGGCGTGCGGCAGCTCCACCGCATTCTGGCGCAGGCGGCGGGATGAGCGCGGGCGGTTCGCGGGAGACGCGCGGTTTGCACGGCGGGCAAAATCGGGGGGAAGGGGCGCGGAATTCCAACGGGGTGAAAGCGCCAGTGGCGCTTTCACCGCTCCCGGTTAACGAAGCGGTGCGGCCCGACCTCCAACCAAAGGCCGCTCGTGCCGGCTTGGGCGCACCGGGCCCCGGGCCGGCGCGAGCCCAAGCGGGATGCCCGGCGCAGCCGGGCAGGGGCCCGCGCCCGGCAATCGAAGCGGCGACAGGCGACGGCGGGGCATGTACAATGACTGCGTGAAATTCTCCCTAGGCCTCAGCCTGCTGCTGGCCGCCGCCGCGACGCTGGCGGCCGCCCAGAGCGTTGCCGGCAGCTTCGCCGGCGATCTGCGCAACTTTGTATCCACCCCGGCGCCGCCCGGCTACGAGCAGGCGCTCGCCGACCACATTGCCGGCGAGTTGCAGCCGCTTGCGCCCCAGCGCGACGACATGGGCGACGTGATGGTGACGTTGAGCCCGGCGGCGGGCGCGACCAGCGCACCGCTGCTGCTGGTGGCGCCGCTCGATGAACCCGGTTACGTGGTGAGCGGCATCAGTCCGCAGGGCTATCTGCGCCTGCAACGCCTGCCCACGCGCGGGCGGCTGCCGCTGCTGAACGCGCTGGCCTCGGCGCAGGCGGTGCGGGTCGGCACCAAATCCGGCGGCTGGATCGAGGGCGTGGTCACAGGGCTTTCAGTGCACCTGCAGCCCGGGCGCACGCAATCGCCCAACCCGGACGACATTGACAACATGTATGTGGACATCGGCGCCAGCTCGCCCGCCGAGGTCACCGCAGCCGGCGTCGGCATCCTCTCACCGGTGGCGCTCGAGCGTCAGCTCTATACCATGGCGGGCGGCGAGCAGTTGGGGTTTGGCGTGGGCGACCGCTACGGCGCGGCGGTGCTGATGGAGGCGCTGCGGCGCCTCGCTGGCGGGGCGCCTTCGCGCTCGATCATGGTCGCCTTCGTCACCCAACAATGGGTGGGCGGGCGCGGCCTGGCGCGGGTGCGGGAATGGCTGGCCAGCAACCATGAAACCCCGTCCGCGGTGGTGATGGTGGGCTGGCCCGAGCCGGCGCGCCGGCCGGGCGCGGCCGCGGCCGGCGGCGATCTGCAGTACTGGACCGCACCCGTCACCGACGCCAACACCCCCGCCGCGCGCCTCGACGCCGCCGGGCTGCAGGCGCTGCTGGCCAAAGTCGAGACCGCGCTGGGCGAGTCGGCGGCCGCAGCTCAACTGCCATCGGCCGCGCCGCTGGCGCCGCCGCCCTTGCCACCTCGGCCCAGCACGGCACCCTCGCCCGAGCAGATCCTGCAGGCCCTGATCGCCCAGTACGGCGTGGACCCTGCCGAAGCGCCAGTGCGCCAGACCATCGAGCGGCTGTTGCCGCCCTGGGCTCAGCCCATCACCGACGAGGCCGGCAACCTGGTGCTGCATTGGGGCGACAGCGGCGCCCAGGCGGCCAAGCTGCTGTTCATTGCCCACCAGGACGAGATTGGCTTCCAGGTGCAGGCGATAGAGCCCGATGGCACGCTGCGGCTGCGCACGCGCGGCGGCGGCGACCTGGACTTCTATCTGGGGCACCCCATCCTGGTGCACTCGGCGAATGGGATGCACCCGGGCGCGCTGGAATTGCCTGACGGTTGGCAGGCTCCGGGCTTCAGCCTCACCGCCCGGCGCGGCGGGGCCGCCGCCGGCGGGCGTGGCGCCGGCGGCCGCGGCC
>JBOGKJ010000193.1:0-18354 GCA_050745565.1 Terriglobales bacterium
TCCTTGTTCCGAGTGGCTCGGTTTTGGACAATTCCACTCTACTCGGACGCGGGGAGGCCGTGGTGCCTCCTCCCGTGTGGATCGCGCCAGGGGGTCCCCGCGGGAAAACCCGCGGGGGCGCGAAGGCGCCACGGCCGTCGTTCACGGGAGGGAGCGGTGAAAGCGCCACTGAGGCTTTCACCGCGTTGGAATTCCGCGGCCCTTCACGCCGATTTTGACCGCGGTGCAAACGGCGCGACTCCCGCGACGGGACCGGCCTCGCCCCGGCGGAGTTCTTTTAGGGTCTCCGTCGCCCCGCCAGCGACCTCCCGACCGTCGCCGCGCCGTTGTTCGAGTTGCCGTTGAGGTCGCGCACGTCCACCGTGTGCAGCCCCGTCGCCAGCGTCGGCTGGCTCACGCTCACGCCGACCGGCATCTCGGCCCCGCTAGGAGTCCCCGCGTTGAAGTCGGTCCCGAACAACGCTTCCGCTTCGCTGTCCTCTCCGTTCACACCCTGCGCGCTCACCCAGATCTGCACCTGCACGATCGTCCCGCTGCACGTCGCCGGCACCGTGATCGTGCCGCTGGTCGCGGTAATGCTGTCAAGTTGGATCGCCTGCCGGCAATCCGTGGTCGCGGGATTGCTGGGGTCGCCATTGAACGCCTCCGACTTCAGGCTGAGGCTGGCGATCGGGAACGTCTTCGGCAGCGTCCAGTTGAACGTATTGCTGCCGCCCATGGTCAGCGTCGAAAGGCTCGAGCTGGTGATGCCCGTGAGCACGACCGGATCATTGGTCACCGCGTTGGTGTCGAGCGTGTAACTGACCGGCCCCGATGTTGTGACCAGATTGAAGGTGATCGGCGTGCCCGCCGACAGCGTGCTCACCGCGACGCCATTGTTAAAATTGTCCAGCGTCACCACCAACGAGCCTCCGGGCGTGGGCGCAAAGGTTTGCTGCTGCTGCGCCACCTGGTTCAGCGCGGTGCCGCCGCCAAAAATGCTGCCGCTCACCGTGACGCCGGTCACCAGGCCCACCGGCGACTTGACGTCGGCGTTCAGATCCAACTCGGTGTGGGTCTGGGCTCCCTCCTGAGAGAACATGTACTCCGTGCCGATGTCCACCCCGGCCACGCGCCCGTCGCCCGACAGCAGCCACGTCCCCGCGACCTCCTCAAAGTTCATGTCCACCGACAGTTGCGACGCCCCCAGCGCGAAAATCACGTGGGCGCTCGCCTTTCCCGCCGTTGTGTCCAGGCTCTCCAGTTGCGTCGCCGTCAGCGACGCCGTCACCCCGCGCGCAAACGTCGCGATCTGAGCCGCGAACTGGTCCTTGTTCAATCCATCGAACATGAGGTCGCTGGCGAAAAACGCCTCGATGTCGGTATCCGCCAGGTTCGCCCCCTTGGCCGCAAACACCGTCGTCAGCGCCGCGCACTGCGCGTTGATCGCCGCCAGCGCCGTCGCCTGCGGCGTGCTCACCGGCACGGCGGTGGTCGAAGTGTTGGTCGAAGTCACCTGGCTGGCGCCGGTGCCGCTGGTGGTCGTGGTCGCCGCCGACACCGAGTTGCTGCTGGCCGTGTAGGTCAGACTGGTGGTCTGCGTCGTGGTGCCGTCGGTGATGGCCAGGGTGGCGCTCGACTGCCCGTTGGTCACCGTGGTCTCGTCCAGCACCTTGTCCACGCCGCTGCCATTGGCGGTGAAGGGCGTGGTAATCAGGTTGAAATTCGTCGTGCTGACTCCGTTGTTGGTCAGCCACAACTGCACCTGGTTCTGGACAAACGTCACAATCGGCGCCAATTGCGTCGGTGTCGGCGCCGGCGCCGTCACCGGGTCGCTGAACGCCGTGCCCACGGTCACCCCCTGCGCCGCGTACCAACTGCGGATGGTCACGTCCGTCAGCGGATCAATGTTGATGGTGGTGCTCGTGTTCGCGTCCGCGCTCACGCTGTAGAGCGGCGTGCCCGAGGTCGGCGTCACCGCGAGCAGAAACGGCGGCGTCAACCCGCCCGTCGCGATCGTGAACGTGCCGTCGCTCGCCGTGGTTGCGGTAGCGCTCGCTCCGGTGGCGTCCTTCAGCGTCACCACCGCGCCCGCTATCGGCGCCCCCGTGGCCGCCGTCCCCGTCGCCTGCCCCGCCTGCGTCACCGTCAGCACGTCCGCCGCGCTCGTCACTCCGCCGGCGCTTGCCGTGATGTTCGCTGTTCCCGTCGTCAACCCCGTCGCCAACCCGCTGGTGTTGATGGTCGCCACCGTGGCGTTGTTCGACGCCCAGGTAATGCTCGCCCCGCTGATCGTGTTCCCGCCGGCGTCCTTGGCCGTCGCCGTGAACTGCTCCGTCCCCCCCACCTGCACCGACGGCGCCGCCGGCCCCACCGTGATCGTCGCCACCGCCGGCCCGGTCACCGTTACCACCGCCGCCGCGCTCGTGATGCCGCCGGTGGCGGCAGTGATATTGGCCGTCCCCGCCGCCACCGCCGTCACCAGCCCGCTCGCACTCACCGTCGCCACCGCCGTCGCGCTGCTCGCCCACGTCAGTGTCGCCCCCGTGATGGCGTTCCCGTTGGCATCCGCCACACTCGCTCCGAGTTGCTGCGTCGCCCCCACCGCCAGCGTCGCCGCTGCCGGGCTTAGCGTCACCTTCGCCGCCGCGCCCGGCGTGTTCGAAGAGTTGTTGTTTCCGCCCGCCGAGCCCCCGCACCCGCTCAGGGCCATGCCAGCCAGTAGTAACAATGTCCACGGTTTCAAAACGGAATTACGACGCATCGCGACCTCCACTTTCGAGTTAAAATACGTGCTATCCTGATCGGCGCGCAAGAAAGTTAGCGAGCGACACATAAGGACTTTGACCCAAATGCCGCTTGTTGTCGCCTAACGTCGTATACCCCGCTTGGTCCCCGCTGGCCCCAAACTCGATTCCTGGAAGGCGATTGCCGCCTACCTCGGCCGCGACGTCCGCACCGTCCAGCGTTGGGAGAAATTCGAGGACCTCCCTGTGCGCCGCCTCGGCCACCTCAAGCGCGGCTCCGTTTACGCCTTCCCCGCCGAGCTGGACCGCTGGCTCGCTGCCCGCTCCCTCGCGCCCCCCGTTACGCCGTTTCCACCAGCCCTTGAGGGCGGCGAACCCGCCGCTTCGCCCCCGCAGCCCCAGTCCGCCCCGGGCCCGCTTCCCGCTCCCCACTCCCCACTCCCCACTTTCCCGCTTTCGCGCGCCCTCACCGCTGCAGCCTTACTGGCTGCCGTGAGCTTGGCCATTGTCTTCTGGCTCACACGCCCGCGCCCCCGTCCGCTACCGCCTCCGGTTCCCAACCTCCAGGGCCTGTTTGCCGCCGCCACGAGCGAAGGCGGCCGCCTCCGCCTGGTCGCCGCCGGCGCCGACCCTGGCGCACTCGTCCTCGCCAGCCAGGGACGCGAACTCTATGTCGCCAGCGAGTCCACCCACTCCATCACCATCCTGGACACCGCCGCCCTGCGCCCGCTCGCCACGCTCCAACTCGCCAATGGCCCCCGTGCCCTCGCCGCCACCCCGGACGGCAGCCGCGTCATCGCCGCCAGCATTACCCCGGACGGCCTGGACCTCATCACCACCCGCACCCGCCAAATCACCTGGATCGCCCTCGCCGCCGGCGTCGTGGACATGGCCCTCACCCCCGACGGCCATACCCTCTACCTCGCCCAAGGCTTTGACGGCCTCAGCCGCCTCGACCTCACCTCCTTCTCCCTCACCCACATCGCCACCTCCGCCTGCCCCAGCGCCCTCGCCCTCGCCCCCGACGGCCGCACCCTCTACGTCGGCTATCAGTGCGGCGGCCCCGCCGGCCGCCGCGGCTATGACACCATCGGCGTCTTCAATACCGCCACCCAGCGCTTCACCGCCACCCTCGCCGGCAACGTCCCCATGGTCGCCACCGCCCTCGCCGTCACCCCCGACGGCAACGAGCTCTGGTCCGGCTCCGGCGACGCCTGCTCCGCCAGCTACGATCATCGCGGCTGCCCGCCCGGCGTCGCGACCCTCATCTATATCTTCAGCACCAGCAGCGGCAAACTCCTGACTCGCATCCCGGTCCCCTCCGGCGCAGTCACCCATATCCGGTTTCTCGCCGCCGGCGCCCGTGCCCTGCTCGACGGCCGCCTCGCCGACACCACCCGCCGCGAAGTCCTCGAGGCCCTGCCTGACCGCGCCCAAGGCGCCGCCGTCCTCGCCGATGGCCAGCGCGTCTTCCTTTCTTTACCGGCGCCTCACGGCGTCGCCGTCTTTGACCCCCGCCCCGCCGCTGCCGCCTGCACTCCGCCCACCACCGACCTCGCCGCCTGGTGGCCCGGCGACGGCACCGCCGCCGACGCCTGGGGCCTCTCCGCCGGCCGCCCCAGCCCCGGGCTTCGCTACGCCCCCGCCCACATCGGCCAAGGCTTCCTCTTTGACGGCCGCTCCAGCCTCAACTTCGGCCACGGCGCCGCCCTGGCCCAGCACCTGCAACGCGGCCTCACCCTCGCCCTCTGGCTGAAGCCTCTCGCCCCCGGCCCCGGCACCCTCCTGGCGCAACAGTCCCCCGACGGCCGCCACGGCTGGCGCCTCGGGCTCGATCCCCGGCTTCACCTCCAACTCTGCCTCGCCGACGCCCCCTGCCGCTCCGCCCCCGCGCCGCTGCGCCTCGCGCAATGGTATTTCGTCGCCTTCCGCGCTCACGCCCGCTCCGCTACCCTCTACCTCGACTCGCAACTCGCCCTTCGCGCCACCATCCCCACCGCCGACAACGCCGCCGGCGCCGACCTCGTCGCCGGCAACGGCTTCTCCGGCATCCTCGACGAGCTTACCTACTACTCCAGCCCCCTCGGCCCCGCCGCCCTCCAGCGCCTCCGCGCCCTCCCCGCGTGCCTCCACTAACACCCCGCATCGCTGGCGCGATGCGGAGAGCGATTAGCAATAAGCGATAAGCTCGGAGCCTCGGCTGCGGCGGCTGGCGGGGTGCGGACGGGGGGTCCACGCATCGCGGCAGGGATGCGGGCTGACGAGATCACCTACTACTGCGGCCCCCGCAGCTTCGGCCCCCACCTTATTGACGGGCGCGGGCCCCTGCTCGCTGAGACGCTCGCAGCGCCGGGCCCGCACTCGAAGGGCGGCGCCGGCCCGGGCCCGGTGAGCCCAAGGGGGCGCGAGCAGCCTCTCGCTACGGCAGAATCACGGTTGCTGTGGTCACCCGAACTGCCGCTTGGCGCCGGCCGGCGGCGGGCGCGCGGGCCGGCGACCCGCCCCACACGGGAGGTGGCGCCGGCCGGAAGGGTGCTGGTTTTGCCACGCCTACGTTGCCTCGGCGCTTGAGGTCGGGCCGCGCCGCTTCGTTTACCGGGAGCGGTGAAAGCGCCACTGGCGCATTCACCCGGTTGGAATTCCGCGGCCCTTCGCGCCGATTTTGCCCGCAGTGCAAACGGCGCGACTCCCGCGGATTGCTTATCGCCTGTTGCTAATCGCCAACCGCATCGCGCCAGCGATGCGCCGGCATCCTCGACGAGATCACCTACTACTCCAGCCCCCTCGCCCCCGCCGCCCTCCAGCGTCTCCGCGCCCTCCCCGCCTGCCTCCACTAAACCCCGCGCCCACTTCCGCATTCCGCCAGCCCCCGCAGCCGCGGCCCCCAGCTTATTGCTAATCGCGCCCGCATCGCGCCAGCGAGGCGGGCTAATGACCGTTCCGGCAGCTTGCGCAGAACATTGACGGGCGCGGGCCCCTGCCCCTGCTCGCTGAGACGCTCGCTACGCCGCGCCCGCACTCGAAGGGCTGTGGAGCACCGGCCCGGGGCCCGATGAGCCCAAGGGGGCGCGAGCGGCCTCGCGCTACGGCAGAAGCACAGTTGCCGTAGTCACCCGAACTGCCGCGTGGCGCCGGCCGGCTGCCGGCGCGCGGGTCGGCGACCCGCCCCACGGGAGGTGGCGCCGGTCGGAAGGCGGCTCGTTTTGCCACACCTACGTTGATTCGGCCCTGGAGGGGGGGCAGCGCCGCTTCGTTTACCGGGATCGGTGAGAGCGCCACTGGCGCTTCCACCCCGTTGGAATTCCGCGGCCGTTCGCGCAGATCTTGCCCGCAGTGCAGACGGCGCGACTCCCGCGAATTGCCATCGGCGGCAGTCGCGGCCCCACGCTTATTGCTTATCGCTTACCGCTAACCGCTGCCCGCACATCGTGCGGGCTACAGCGAGGTAATTTCTTTTTCCTTGGCGGCGGCGGCGGCTTCCAGTTTGGCAATTTCGCCGTCGGTAAGCTTTTGCAGGTCCTCGTGGCCGCGGCGTTCCTCGTCCTCGCTGATTTCCTTGGCGGCCTTGAGCTTCTTGACCATGTCGTTGCCGTCGCGGCGGACGTTGCGCAGACCGGTGCGGTGGTCCTCGAGGATGCGGTGGAGCATCTTCACCATGTCCTGGCGGCGCTCGGCGGTGAGCGGGGGGATGGGAATGCGGATCAGCTTGCCGTCGTTGGCGGGATTGAGCCCGAGGTCGGAGCCGCGGATGGCCTTCTCGATGCCGGCGAGGGCGGAGGTATCGAACGGCTGCACGGTGATGAGCGTGGGATCGGGCGCGTGGATGGTCGCTACCTGGTTCAGCGGCATGGTGGTGCCGTAATAGTCGAAGCGCACCGCATCGAGCAGGTGCACCGAGGCGCGCCCGGTGCGCAGCGCGGCGAGCGCGGCGCGGAAGTCGGCGGTGGTTTTCTCCATGCGCTCGAACAGTTGCTGGAACACCGGACGCAGGGCCGGCACCGAGGCGGACGGGGAGTTCATGAGGCGGCTCCGACAGGGGAGGAGGGCGCCGGGCCGATGCGGGAGCCGATGGGCTCGCCGCGGCCGGCGCGGACGATATTGCCGGGCTCCAGCAGGCTGAACACCACGACGGGCAGGTCGTTGTCCTGGCAGAGCGAGACGGCGGAAATATCCATGACGCGCAGGTTGCGCTGGATGAACTCGTGGTAGGTGATGGCGGTGAAGCGCTCGGCGGTGGGATCGAGGTGCGGATCGGCGGAGTAGATGCCATCCACCTTGGTGCCCTTGAGCACGGCCTGGGCGCGTATTTCCATGGCGCGCAGCGCGGCGCCGGTGTCGGTGGAGAAATAGGGACTGCCGGTGCCGGCCACGAAAATCACGCAGCGGCCTTTTTCCAGGTGGCGGATGGCGCGGCGACGGATGAAGGGCTCGGCCACCTGGCGCATTTCGAGCGCGCTCATGACCCGGGTGTCGAGCCCGCAGCGCTCGAGCGCGTCCTGCATGGCGATGCCATTGATCACCGTGGCCAGCATGCCCATGTGGTCGGCCGCCACCCGGTCCATGTGCCGCGCCTGCAGCTTCACCCCGCGGAAGAAATTGCCGCCGCCCAGCACCAGCGCCACCTGCACGCGGGCGGCGGCCAGCTCGGCGATCTCGGCGGCAATCGCACCCATGCGCTCCGGATCAATGCCCAACTGCCCTTCGCCGGCAAGCGCTTCGCCGGAGAGCTTCAGCAGGACGCGCTGGAACGGCTGCGCCATCGCCGGCGGCCCGCCCTCAGGCGGTCTCGCCTCCCTTGGCGTCGCTCACCAGCTCGCCAACCTTGAAGCGGACGAAGCGGCGGAGTTGGATGTTCTCGCCGAATTTGGCCACCTTGGCCGCCACCAGCTCGGCGACGGTCATCTTGTCGTCCTTGATGAAGTGCTGGTCGAGCAGGCAGTGTTCCTCGAAGAACTTGGCGAGCCGGCCCTCGATGATTTTCTCCAGCACCGCATCAGGTTTGGGTTTGTCGCGGTTCTGGGTCAGCGCTTCCTGCCGCAATTGCGCCCGCTCCTGCTCCAACACCCCGGCGGGAATCGCCTCCCGCGTGAGAAAGCGCGGGCCGGTGGCCGCCACGTGCATGGCAAGATCATGCACCAATTGTTGAAACTCCTCGGTGCGGGCCACAAAGTCGCTCTCGCAGGCCACCTCGACCAGCACGCCCAGCTTGCCGCCGGCGTGGATGTAAGCGCCCACGGCGCCCTCGGTGGCGATGCGGACAGCTTTCTTGGCGGCGGCGGCGATGCCCTGGCGGCGCAGCACCACCTCGGCCTGGGGGAGATCGCCGGCGGCCTCGGTCAGGGCGCGCTTGCAATCCATCATGGGAGCGCCAGTGCGCTCGCGCAGAGTCTTCACGTCGGCTGCAGTTATGGGCATAGACTTGGCTTCCGGCACGGCGGCGGGCATTTAGCTGCCGGGAGCGGCGTCGGGCGGCGCATGCAGGCGGCGCTCGCTTGAAAATTCGCGCTCGTCCTCGTCCGACCCGCTGGTTTCGAAATCCGGTCCCTTGCGCGCCTCCGCATCCGCCCAGTTGAGCTCGACATCCTCGCCTTCGGCAGCGGCGGCGTCACCCTCGGCGGCGCCGGCCTCGGTCGCCTGGCCATCGGCCTGGCCGCCGGAGATATGCAGTTGGCGTCCCTCGGCGCAGGCGTCGGCAATGCGGGAGGTAAACAAGCGGATGGCCCGCAGGGCGTCATCGTTGCCGGGAATGACGTGGTCCACGGCGCTGGGATCGCAGTTGGTGTCCACCACGGCGACCACCGGAATGCCCAGCTTGCGCGCCTCGGCCACGGCGATCTGTTCCTTGTTCGAGTCAATCACGAAGATGACATTCGGGAGCCCGGGCATGTCCTTGATCCCGGCAAGGTTGGAGTGCAGGTGCTTGCGCTCGCGCTCCAGCTTTATCACTTCTTTCTTGGGCAGTTGCTCGTAGCGCCCGTCGGTGGCCATCTCGTCCAGCTCTTTCAGCCGCTTGATGGACTTCTGGATGGTGACCCAGTTTGTCAGCATCCCGCCCAGCCAGCGCTGGTTGACATAGAACATGCCGGCGCGGGTGGCCTCCTCGGCGACAGCGTCCTGCGCCTGGCGCTTGGTGCCAACAAAGAGCACGGTTTTGCCCTTGGCGCACTGTTCCTGCACGAAGCGCGAGGCCTCGCGGAACATTTTCAGCGTCTTCTGCAGGTCGACAATATAGATGCCGTTGCGCTCGCCGAAGATATATTCCTTCATCTTCGGATTCCAGCGCTTGGTCTGATGCCCGAAGTGCACGCCCGCCTCGAGCAACTCTTTCATGCTGATACTCGCCAATCCGCCTCCTGACTGAGTTTGCAACCGCACCGGCCTCGCGGCCGGGGACGCGGTTTTCTCTCCCTTACCGCTTGGAGAACTGGAAGCGCTTGCGCGCCCCCTTCTGACCGTACTTCTTGCGTTCCTTCATGCGCGAGTCGCGCGTCAGCAGCCCCTCGGCGCGCAGTTTGGGCCGCAATTCAGGGTTGATCTGCAGCAGCGCCCGGGCCACGCCCAGCGCCACCGCGCCACTCTGGCTTGCCACCCCGCCGCCGTGCGCGTTGACCACTACGTCATACTGCTCGGCCATGTCCACGCTCGTCAGCGGCCGGTTGGCCTGCAGCTCGCGCGTCGTGGTGCCGAAATAATCCCGAAAAGCGCGCCCGTTCACCTTGCGCTCACCTTTGCCGGGACGAAGTATTACACGGGCGACGGAGCTTTTCCGCCGTCCTGTTGCCTGGTATTGAACGTTGTCTGCCATGTTCGTGAACTCTTAGTGCCGCGCCGCAGCCCGGCGCGGCGCCGGACGCGGCTTGACCAACTCGATTTTTTCCGGCTCCTGCGCCGCATGCGGATGCTCAGCACCCGGATACACCCGCAGCTTCCCGCCCAACTGCCGCCCCAGCTTGGTTTTTGGCAGCATGCCCTGCACCGCCTCGCGCAACACTTCCTCCGGATGCCGCTCCAGCATTTCCCGCAAGCTGCGCGTCTTCAGCCCGCCGGGGGAGCCGGTGAAATGGTGGTAGTGTTTGTCCTCGAACTTCTCACCGGTGTAACGGATCTTAGCGGCGTTGATGATCAACACGTGCTCGCCGGTGTCCATAAAAGGGGTAAACGTCGGCCGCAACTTGCCGCGCAGTAACTGCGCTACGCGCGCCGCCAGCCGACCCAGAATTTCGCCCTCGGCGTCCACCAGGTACCAGTGCGGCGTCACCGTCTTCGCGCTTGGAAAAAACGTGCTCATGCGTATGCTCCCAAACCCTTCCCACCGCTCGCACCAGCCAAGCTGGCCCCCCATAAGTATCTGCAATAAGGAAGGGAAAACTACCGGCGGGACAATTTTTAACGATAGTGGAAAACCCGCCCGAAGTCAACATTGCCGGGCGCGGGCCCCTGCCCCTGCTCGGCTGAGACGCTCGCAGCGCCGTGCCCGCACTCGATGGGCTGTGGAGCGCCGGCCCGCGGCCGGCGCGCGGGTCGGCGACCCGCCCAACGGGAGGTGGCGCCAGTCGGAAGGCTGCTCGTTTTGCCAGTGGTGCTTTCACCCCGTTGGAATTCCGCGGCCCTTCGCGCCCATTTTTGCCCGCGGTGCAAACGGCGCGACTCCCGCGACCCGACGCTCAGGCAGGCAAGCTGGCGCGGCTCACATGGCGCGCCACCGCCGGCAGCAGGTTCAGCGGAACCAGCGACTCCCGGTGCCGGTGGGTGCTGAGAAACTGGTGCACCACCGCCCCCACCTGCCGCAGCCGGTCGCGCTCGGCCGGGTTATGCACCAACGCCGATTTGAGACCCCGCACCCCGGCATACTCAAAGTATGACAACACGCCGCCCGGGCTCAGCCGCTCCATGAACAGCGCCAGGATGGCGCTCACCTGTTCCGGCGCGAAGTTGTTCAGCGGCAGACCGGAAACAATGTAGTCGTAGGCGGCGGGGGGAGACTGACAAATGTCGGCGATGTGAAGACCGACCGTAATGCCCCGCGATTCCACGCGCGCCTGCATCAACCGCGCCCGCAGCAACGGCTCGAAGGCCGGGTTGATCTCGTAAATATCGAGGGCATCGCCGGACCGCAACTGCTGCAGGATGGCGCGGGTAAACACGCCCGTGCCGGGGCCCACCTCGAGCACGCGCAGCCCGGTTCGGCCGGCGCGGCAGGCGTGCGCCAGGGGCGCGGTGATGGCACGGGCGAGAAAAGCGCTGCTGGGGGCGATGGCGCCGGTGGCAAGAAAGTGGCGGCGGAACTGTTCATAGAACAGCCGATAGCTGGCCCAGCCGGAGGGGGCAGGCCCAGGGGCCGCGGGACGGGACTTGGCACCCATGGCCACCAGTATAACGGGAGCGAGGGCGGCAAAAAGGCCGGAAATCGGCATCGAATGGAGCGTGGGGGCTGAATTTCCACCGCGAAGCGATCTGACCCGCCTGGAGGCGCGGCCGCATCAGCTCACCGCGTCCCACTCCCGCACCGTCCTGATCTGCGACCGCGATGGCATGATCACCGACCCGGCGCGGCATGGCGTGTTCATCCACGAAACCCGCATGCTGTCGCACTACGGCTGGCGGTTGAATCGCGACCTCTACTGCGCCGAGGCCAGCGCGGTGCGGCAGAACTCGGTGCTGGTCTATGCCATTACCCGTCCGCGGCGGCTTGAGCGCGGCTACTCCGGTGCGGTGCACGGTCACGGCGGCGCTCGCGACGCCACCGAAGAAACCATCGAGCTGCGGCTGGCGACGGTGCTGTCGGACGGCCTGCACCAGGACGCCGACATCACCAACTACACCATCCATCCGCAAACGGTCACTGCAGCGCTGGAGTTCGACTGCGACTTCGCCGGCCTGGACGAGGTCATCGCCGGCCGCCGGCAGCAGCACGGCCGCCGCGAGCGCCGCATCGAGGCTTCGAGTGGCGGGCTGGCCGTCGGCTGGCGCTACACCGCCCATCATCGCGGCCGCCAACTGGAACGCAGCGCACGGCTGAGCTTCACCGGCCTGCCCCACGGCGCACGCTGCGACGGCCGCCGGCTGCGCTTCACCCTCAGGCTTGCGCCCGGCGCCACCGCCCATCTTTGCATCGAGCTCTCCGCCCAAATTGAGCAACAGGAATTAAAGCCGTTCCTGGGCTGCAACAGCCTGAACCAGGCCGACGAGCGCCAATTGGATTACCTCCGCACCACCGCGCTCATCAGCCAGCCGCCGCAGCCGCAGACCACGGTGGAGCGCGCCGTGCTGCGCGCGCGCCACGATCTGGCCGCGTTGCGCATGAACGACCTCGACCGCGGCGGCCTGGTGGATGGCGGCGGCAACGGCAGCGCCTCGGCGTGGGTGCCCGCGGCCGGGATCCCCAACTACGTCGCCACGTTCGGACGCGACATTCTGACCGCGGCCTGGCAGTCGGCGCTGCTGGGCCCGGAGATCATGCGCGGCTCGCTGCGCCTGCTGAGCGAGATACAGGGTACGCGCAACGATCCCTGGCGCGACGAAGAGCCCGGGAAAATGCTGCACGAGGCCCACACCGGCCCGCTGGCGGTGCTCGACTACAAGCCCCAGGGCCGCTATTACGGCAGCTTCAACACCTCGCCGTTTTACGTCATCGTGCTCTCCGAGTACCTGCACTGGACCGGCGACCGCGCGGGCACGCTCGCCCACATGGACGCCGCCCAGCGCGCCATGCAATGGATGGAGCGCTACGGCCACCCCGGGCACAAGCATTTTTACGCCTTCCAGACGCGCTCCTCGCAGGGTGTCAAAAACCAGGGCTGGAAGGACTCCGGCGACGCGCTGATCTATCCCGACGGCCGCATTGTGCCCGACCCCATCGCCACCTGCGAGATCCAGGGCTATGCCTACGAGGCCAAGCTGCGCATGGTCGAACTGAACTGGCTCGCCGGCGAGCGGGCCGCGGCGGCACGCATGCTGTGGCAGGCCCACGAGCTCAAAAAGCGGTTCAACGACGCCTATTGGATGGAGGACGAGCAGTACTTCGCCATGGCGCTCGACCCTCACCGGCGCCCGGTGCGCTCGGTGGGCTCGGACCCGGGCGACGCGCTGGCCACCGGCATTCTGGCCCCCGAGCGCGTGGCGCCCACGGTTGAGCGGCTGTTCGCGCCCGATATGTTCAGCGGATGGGGAATTCGAACCCTCTCCAGCCGCCACCTAGCCTACAACCCTTACAGCTATCACCGCGGCTCGGTGTGGCCGGCCGAAAACGCCGCCATCGGCGTCGGGCTGCGCCGCTACGGGTACACCGGCCGGCTGGCCCAACTGCTGCAGGCGCAGATGGAAATCGCAGAGCGCTTCCAGTTCGTGCGGCTGCCGGAGGTCATCGGCGGGCACGGCAAAAGCGACGCGCAGCCATTCCCCCCGGTCTATCCCAAAAGCTGCTCGCCGCAGGCCTGGTCGGCGGGGGCGCCGGTGATCTTTCTGCAAATGCTGCTGGGCATTTACCCCTATGCGCCGCTGCATACGCTGTTTCTGGATCCCCAACTGCCGGAGTGGCTGCCCGAGGTCACCGTCGAGCGGCTGCGGGTGGGCGAGGCCATCTGCGACATCCATTTCCGCCGCCAGCCGGACGGCACCACCGATTATGAAATCAAGCGGCTCGAGGGAAGGCTGCACGCCGTGCGCCAGCCCTCGCCCTGGTCGGTGTTCGCCTCCCCATCGGAGCGCGTTGAGGACTTCATCGGCTCGCTGCGGGCGGCCTGAAGCGCCGCGACACCGCGTTGGGGCCGTGCCAAAACCTCACTGCTGCGGGTCTGGCACGGGTAGCGTTAAAGCCCTCGCCGGCAGTTTCAATGTCGGCGCGGGTCCCGTGCGGCGCACCACTCGATGGCCGGCCGCGGCGGTCAGTCAACCGCCGGGCATCCCGCTTGGGCTCGCACCGGCCCGGGGCCCGGCGAGCCCAAGGGGGCGCGTGCGGCATGGTTGGAAGAGGGCCGCCCCGCTTCGTTTACCGGGAGCGGTGAAAGCGCCACTGGTGCTTTCACCCGTTGGGATTCCGCGGTCCTTCGCGCCGATTTTGCCCGCAGTGCAAACGGCGCGACTCCCGCGAACGGCTGGATCACGCCAGCCGGCCTGATGGGCGGCGACAGGCGGGCTGCGGCGCGGCCCATGCAGAACCGCCAACGTGTGCGGGTGCGGCGCGGCTGCCGATGAGCCGTTACGGGCGGGCTGGCGGAGGAGGCTGGCGGCCCGGACCCATCGGCATGGAACGGCAATTCTGAGGCGCGGCGAAGAGGCTGGCATCGGGCGTGGCAAGGGTCACCGCCTTGTACTCGACGCGCATGGGGCCTTGGGGTGTTTGGATTTCAATGCGGACGGGAAAACCGCCGAGGTCGTTGGCTTCCCAGGCTTTCATGGTGACCGGAGGGCCGGTGGCCGGCGTCACCGTGATCTGCTCAACCGTGCAGGCGTGGCCGTCCACGGTGTCGGTGCCTATCGGCTGGCGTCGGACGGCGCCCTCGTCCGCCATCGGGTTCTGCGCCGCGCCGGAAGCGCGCATGGGCATTTGCATGCACATGGAAGGGTTCATAACCATATAGGTGGTGTGGTGATCGAGCAGGGTGAGGGTATAGGCGCCGGGCGGGGCCGGCAACTCCATGCGCATTTTCTGGCCGGAGCGGTAGACCTTGGCAGTCATGGCCTGGGGGGCGGCGGAACCGGAGACCACCATCGTGGCGGAGAAATCGCGCGCCGGAAAGGCGGGCTGC
Source organism: Terriglobales bacterium (assembly GCA_050745565.1). GTDB lineage: Bacteria > Acidobacteriota > Terriglobia > Terriglobales > SCQP01 > SCQP01. The sequence continues at coordinate 14,474 of JBOGKJ010000193.1, forward strand.
GGCGCCTGCGCCGCCAGCCCGGGCGCCATGGCCGCGGCCAGGGCGAGCACAAAGACAGGACGGAACATAAGCTTTTCTCCTTTGACGGGCGCGAGCCCCTGCCCGGCTACGCCGGGCATCCCGCTTGGGTTCGCACCGGCCCGGGGCCCGGTGAGCCCAAGCCGGCGCGAGCCTCGCGGGGCCGGATATCGCGGTGGGGCCTCGAGAGCAGAATCAGCAAAGGAGAAGCCCGCTTCGGGCGGCCGCGTGCGATTTTTCCTGGTGGATCAACCGCATGGGGTCTGGCCTGCCGAGCTACAGCGATGCTGACTTTGCTCTAAGGCGGATGCTAACACGGTTCCCGAGCGCAAATACCGCTGGCCGCACAATAGTGATATCGGCTCGGATACGAAAGCAGCGCGGGTGCGGCGACTGGACAGGATCTGATAGAATCCCTGGACAATGAGCTTGAGGAACGGCGTGGCGAAGGTCTTGGTGGCGCTGGCGAGTTTGGTCCTGCTCGCCTGTGCCGGCCTGCATCTGCTGGGCGCCGAGCCGCGGCTTTGGACCGCGCTGCAGTCATCCAATTTGTCCGCGCCGCTGCCGTCGGCCTTGCGCGCCGTGTTCGTCATGGTGGGATGGGACTGGATCGTGCTGGCCGCCATCGCATGGGTGGCCGTGCGTAGCGCCACCCGGGTGCGGCGACCGATTCTGCTGGTGTGCGGGGTGGGGCTGGCAGTGCAGACGTTGCTCACGCTGCACTGGATCGGATGGTTCATCGGCAGCGACTTAGTGCTAGCCGCGACCGTGCTCATGCTCGCCGGCGGCTGGGTCTGCCCGGGCCAGACCAATGCACCGAACGCGGAATCGGCCGTTTCCCGATGAACCGAAGGGGTTGGTAGCGCCAGTGGGATTTGAACCCACGATCTTCGCCTTGAGAGGGCGACGTCCTAACCGCTAGACGATGGCGCCACGGCCGCGGCCCGCGCGCAGGCGGGGCCAGCCCTTAATTTAGCATGGAGTGGGTTAGACTTTTGGCATGGCCGCACCCCCGGAAGATGGCGAGCAGCGCTTCGAGATCCTGGAACGGCTGGGCGCGGGCGGCATGGGCGAGGTGTTTCGGGCGCGGGACCGGAAGCTGAACCGGTACGTGGCGCTGAAGTTTTTGCCCGAGGCCGCCAGCGACAGCGCGCGCGATCGCTTCGAGCGCGAGGCGCAGGCGGTGGCGGCGCTCAATCATCCCAACATCTGCACCCTGCACGAGACCGGCGAGAGCGACGGGCGTCCGTTTCTGGTGCTCGAACTGCTCGAGGGCGAGAGCCTGCGGCAGCGGCTGGGGCGGGGCCCGGTGGCGGCCGATGTGCTGCAGGAGGCGGCGCTGGAGCTGGCCGAGGCGCTCGACGCCGCCCACCGCCGGGGCATCCTGCACCGCGACCTGAAGCCCGACAACATCTGGCTCAGCGCGGGCGGGCACGTGAAGGTGCTCGACTTTGGCCTGGCACGCATGCAGGAGGCCGACGCCGCCGAGGCCGCCACCGTCGGCGGCGAGGGCGCGGGGTTGACCACGCCGGGGCTGGCGCTGGGGACGGTGCCCTACATGGCGCCGGAGCAGGCGCGGGGCGAGGCGCTCGATGCGCGCTCAGATATTTTCAGCCTGGGCGCGGTGCTCTACGAGATGGCGGCGGGCAAGCCCGCCTTCGCGCGCCGCAGCGCCGCCGAGACGCTCTCGGCCATTCTCACTGCCCAGCCGCCGCCGCTCGAGACCGCGCGGCCGGAGCTGCCGGCCAAGCTCGACGAAATCATCGCGCGCTGCCTGGAGAAAGACCCCGACCTGCGCTTTCAGTCCGCCGCCGACCTGCGTGGCGAGCTGAAGCGGCTGAAGCGCGCCAGCAGCTCGGAATCAGCCGCGGCCGTATCCCGCTCGTCCGCCGTCCACGCAGCGGCGGCGGCGCAACCGGGGCGCAAACCCTGGCTGCTGCCGGTGGTCGCTTTGGTGGTGCTCGCGGTGGCAGGGGCAGCCTGGTGGCGCTGGGGGCGCGCGGGCGCGGCGACGCCGCGAGCGCTGACGTTCCGCCAGTTGACCTTCAGCGGCAATGTGGTGGACGGCGTGATCTCGCCCGACGGCAAGTTTCTCGCCCACGTGGACAACGGCCCGCAAGGCACCTCATTGCACCTGTTGTCGGTCGCCAATGGCAGCGACGTCGAGGTTGTACCGCCCGGGCCGGGCTGCTGCTCATCGCCGTCGTTCTCGCCCGACGGCAGCCAGATCCATTACCTCCAGGCGCGCGTGCTCAAGGCCATCCCGGTGTTGGGCGGGGCGGCGCGGACCATCGTGGCCGATGCCTGCAGCGGCGCCGGTTTTTCGCCCGACGGGAGCCGCATCGCTTACCTCGTGGCTGAAAACAACGGCGCCATCGCCCTGATGCTGGCGAATCCGGATGGCTCCGGCACGCGTCTGCTGCACGTGTCCCCGGCCGGCAGTGGCTACGCCTCACAGTGCTGGGACTCTCCGGGCCAACCGACGCACTCACCCGCCTGGTCGCCCGACGGAAACTGGATCGCCATCAACCTCAGCAGCCAAAAGCAAACCGCCGCCATTGAGACCGTCAGCACAGCGGATGGCTCGGTGCGTGATCTGGCCTCAGGCGAGTATCCGCAGGCAGCGGACGCGAGCTGGGTCTCGAACCATGAGTTGGTGTTTACCTCTTCAATTCCCGCGAGCGCTCCCTCTGAGCTGTGGAGCCTGACGTTCCCTGAAGGCAAGCTTACGCGACTGACCAACGACTTGCAGGGCTACTCCGGCGTCAGCGTTGCGTCGGGTGGCGAGCTGGCCCTGACCCACAGCACGCCCATGGCTTCGATCTGGGTCCAGGCGCGTGCCGGCGGCGCTTTTCAGCAACTGCCTGGCGGCGGCGCTGATTTGGACGGTGCCCGGGGCCTGAGTTGGACGGCCGCAGGCGCACTGGTGAGCGTGCGCGTGCTGGGCGGACAAGCCGAGCTATGGACCGAAGCGGCCGACGGCAGCGGCGCGCATCCGGTGTGGGCGGGAACCACACCGGTGGGTCTGAACCTCTCCAGCGCCGCACCGAACGGGCAAATTGTGTTCGGAGCGCAGGCCGGCACCAACAACATTTTCCGCATTAATGCCGACGGCACCGGGCTGGTGCCGCTGCTGCAGCTCGAAAGTGGCGATCAGGCGCTGTATCCCAACCTCGCGCTCGGCGGCCGCGATGTGGCCTACGTAAAAGCATGACCCACGGGGCAGTTCCTGTGGATGGTGCCCTTGGCCGGCGGGACGCCGCGGCAGGTCTGGTCAGGCTTTGTCTTTGGGGCCGGCATCCCGGTCTCGCCCGACGGCACGCGTTTGTTCGCGATGGCCCGCGGCTCGGCTCCGGAAGCCCACGTGCCGACGATTGTCCGCCTGGATGGCGGGCAGCCGCAGGCACAAATTGTCCCCGGCCTGGATTACACCACCATGCTGACGCCCTATGGGTGGACCGCCGATGGCCGCGCCATCACGTTCATCCACAACCAAGGAACGGTGGACAACATTTGGGCCATGCCGATCGCCGGCGGCAAACCGTTCGCCGTGACGCACTTCACCGATCTGCGCATCTCGAGCTACGCCTTCTCAAGCGATGGGCGGCTGGCCGTGAGCCGCCTGGCGCCCAACAGCGACATGGTGGTGGCGCATTAGCCCACGGAAGGCGCCAGGCTGCGGCTGGCGCCTTCCGCGGGCAGTTGCTAGTTGCTATTTGTTAGTTGCTAGTGAAGGCGCGGGGGCGGGGCCGCTGGCGGCGGGACGTGTCGTCGGAGAGCGCTTGGCTCCGCTCGCGGCAGCGGCCGAGTCGCTTGCAAGCAAGCGAAATCGCAGGCTGAGGGCCGTCAGCGCACCACCGGTG
>JBOGKJ010000194.1:0-4862 GCA_050745565.1 Terriglobales bacterium
CAAGTTGCTGCACTAGTCCAACTTGGGCGCTAGCGTAGCGGTGGCGCTGGCTGGGATTGGAAAACCACAATTCGGTGTCGGTGCCGCCTAGCGTCAGCGAACGATCGGGTGAAACCTGGTGCGACCAAGTGAAGTTGGAGTCGAGGCTGCGGGATTGGGAGGCGGGGGCCGGGCCGGGCTGTCCCGGTTCCAACGTTAGAGCGTGATCGGGGCTGAAGTCCATCCATCTGCCGGCGAAGGAGGCGGACCAGCTCGAGCGCAAGCTGTATTCATGACTGAGGCTGAAGGTGGAATTAGCTTGGGTGAGCGTGGTGCCCAAGTCCATGGCTTGGCTGGCCGCCGCCACCGTGCCGACGCTGCTGATGCCGAGTCCGGGCATGCCGCCACGTTCGGGAAAGCGGTTGGCGTTGAGGGTCCAACTGAGCTTGGTATGCGGAGTTGCGTCCAGCGACCAGGATTGCAGGTAGTCCTGGGAGATATAGTCCAGGCGGGTATTTTTCGCGAAACTCATGCCCTGGGGTGTGTACTGAATGAAAAAGTTGGAATGTGGTCCGGCCCAGGTGCGGTTCAACTGCAGCGTCAGCGACGTGGTGGCGTCGGCCTGGGGTTGGGTGATCGAGACAGTGGCGTTGTTGGTATATCCCTGTGAGAGCTGGGCCTGGATTTGCCAGGAGCTGGCGCCGGGGGCCTCGGCCGAGGACTGGAGTGGGCCTTGGGCTGTAACCGGCAACACCAAGCCGCCGGCCATGATGGCGTTGGCTAAGGCGCCTAGCGCGAATTTTAAGTGGCAAGTCATGGCACTATGATTGTGTCACCGGGCTTCAGCGCCACATTCTCCTGCAGCGCCACCCCCAAACTCACCTGCCGGTAGTTGAAGTTGAACCGGATCTCAACCCCGTCGCTGGCGCGCTTGCGGATCAGATAGATATGGTTGCCGTGGGCGAAATCGCGCAGGCCGCCCGCCGCGGCGATGGCGTCAAGTATCGTCATGGGGTGATCGAGCTGATAACTGCCGGGTTTGGTTACCATGCCTAGGATGTTGAAGTTGTGACTCTGCGCCTGCACTACCATGACCGTGACCGATGGGTGGTCAATATACTTGGTAAGCCTATCGGCAATTTGAGCTTGCAGCGCACTCGCGGTCAGGCCGGCGGCCTGGATTTCGCCCACTAGCGGCAGGCTCAGCCGGCCATCCGGCCTCACCGGCAGGGAGCGGGTGATCTCCGGCTGGTGCCACACGTCAACATCGAGCACATCGCCGGGGCCGATCACATATTCCGGCAGAACATTGGATGCGGGCTTGGTTGCCGTCGCGGCCGCGGCCGCGGGCACCTGCGCCGGTGCACCAGCCGTGAGCGACACCGCCGGGTGTACCGCTTGGGCAGCTAGGGAAATCGCAATCCAAGGCGCCAGCAAAGCTACCAGTAACCAGCGCGAACGCTGTGGAAATATCGGCATGACCGCGTCTCGGGCTAGTCGCCTTCTCCTGCTGCTGCACGCTTGGCGGGCAGATCGAATTTCCTGATTTTGTACAGCAGCGCGCGATAGCTGATCTTCAGTGAGCGCGACACCAGCCGCCGGTTCCAGTTGTGTTGCCGCAGGGCGCGGGCAATCACGACCTTCTCCAGCTTGTCCACCGCATTGCGGGTGATTTCGCGCAGCGACAAATCGCCATGGCCGTCAAGGTCGAAGTCCAACTCCTCGGCTCCCCGCGCCGCGATCTCCTGGCTGATCATGTCCTCGCTGCCCAGGATGATCAGGCGCCTGGCCACGTTCTGCAACTGTCGAATGTTGCCCGGCCAGGCATAGCCGCGCAGCGCCAGCCGCGCCGCCGGCGACAGCGCCAGCGCCGGGCACCGGTACTTCAGCGAAAACTGCTGCAGGAAATAGTCCGTCAGCGCCGGGATGTCGTCCATGCGCTCACGCAGCGGCGGCAGTTCGAGCGTCACCGCGTTGATGCGGTAATAGAGGTCGCTGCGGAACTGGCCGCGCTCCACCTCCTGCTCCAGGTCGCGGTTGGTGGCGCACACCACGCGCGTCTGCACGTGCTGGTCGTTGTGGGCGCCGATGCGGGCGAAATGGCCGTCCTGCAGCAGTTGCAGCAACTTGGCCTGCAACTCCACCGCAAACTCGCCGATTTCGTCCAGGAACAGCGTCCCGCCGTTGGCCAGCTCGACCCGGCCCGGCTTGGTGGCGCCCGCCCCGGTGAAGGCGCCGCGCTCGTAGCCGAACAGCTCGCTCTCCACCAGGCTCGCCGGCAACGACGGACAGTTGACCTGAATAAACGGACCCCGGCCAACCGAGGATTGCGCATGCAACAGGCGGGCAATCACCTCTTTGCCGGTTCCACTCTCACCGTGCAGCAACACCGGTATGTTGGTGTCCGCCACCCGGTTGACCATGTTCCGCACTCGGGCCATGGCCGCACTCGCGCCGAAAATTAGTTCCAAGGGGGGAAGCTCGTGACCGCCGATCGGCGCCAGGTCATCGCAGATCACGGGTTGTGCGGGGTTAGCCAGGGTTGTTGTCCTTTTCACGAATATGCACGCAAGTTGCCTGCCAACCTCCAGGCTGCGCATTGTGAGCCCCCAACGCCATGATTTCCCCTGACTTAGGCGATCACACCGGGCGCTCCACCCGCCGCAACCGGTCAGATCGCGCCCCGGGTGCCGCTCCAGCCGAGGTACATTTTGTTCCCATGGGGAGGGAAGAGTTTTTCCCATGGTTGCCGGGTCGGAGGAAGTTGCTGCGCAAACGCTTGCTCATTTTGGCCGGCCGGGCACCGGGTGGCACCCGTCATAATGAATGGGGGGTTGCCCTATGTCGCTGCGCCCGGTTCGCCGCATTATTGAATCGAAACCCACCCTGGAGGGTGCTGGCGTGCACCTGCGCCGCGCCTTCGGCTTCGGCAACACCAAGGACTTCGATCCCTTCCTGCTGCTTGACGATTTCCGCAACGATGTGCCCCAGGACTACCTTGCCGGATTTCCCTGGCACCCGCACCGTGGGATCGAAACCATCACCTATGTGCTGGCCGGCACGGTCGAGCATGGCGACAGCCTCGGCCACAGCGGCGCCATCGGCGTCGGCGACATTCAATGGATGACCGCGGGCAGCGGCATCATCCACCAGGAAATGCCCAAAGGCGACGCCACCGGCCGCATGCATGGATTCCAGCTCTGGGCCAACCTGCCGTCGGCGCTCAAAATGACGCCGCCACGCTACCAGGAGGTCAAGGCCGGCGAGATCCCGGAGGTAACCGACGACGATGGCACCACAGTGCGGATCGTGTGTGGGAGCATCTGGGGACGGCGGGGTCCGGTCGAGGGCATTGCCGCCGACCCGGTTTATCTCGATGTGGCCGTGCCGCCGCGCCGGCGCAAGCTGCTGCCGGTGGAGGTGAGCCGGCACGCATTCGCCTACGTCTTCGGCGGCTCGGGCAAGTTCTGCAACGCCAGCGGGCCACTGGCGGTCCCGACTGAGCCGGTGGGCTGGCACCCGCTGCAGGAGGAGGGGGCGCTGTACCCGCCGGCGGAAGTGGACAATCGCTCGCTGGTGCTGTTTGACCGCGGCGACGAGGTCATGATCGAAGCCGGCGAGGACGGCATCCGCTTCCTGCTGGCCTCGGGCAAGCCGCTGGAGGAGCCGGTCGCCTGGTATGGCCCCATCGTCATGAACACTCAGGAACAACTGCGCCAGGCGTATACGGACCTGGAGCGCGGGACGTTTCTAGGCACAGGCCCCAGCGCGACCGTGCCGCGCGGCCCGCAATCCGCGAAGGAGAGCTAATGCAGGTTCGCTCATGCGCGCGCCGGCTGGGCGCAGAATCAGCGCGGGCGTATGCCGCGTGGGCAGCGGCGTGCGGCTTTTGCTGACGGAACTGCCGCACGGGATCCCGGTCGGCCATGGTACAGCGGCGCAGATTGGCGTCAACGGCGAGCGCTGAAAGCCGCGGCGGGCGCAAGCGATCAGGCCGGCTGCGCCACGGGCAAGGGGTGCAGCGACTGGCGCCAGCCCGCGCGGGAGCGTCGCAGCGCCGAAGCATCCGGCCGCGCACAGAGGGCGCGAATGCCTGCAGCCGGCACACCGTGTGCGCCTGCGGCGACCACTGTTGTTTGAAGGCATCATCGCGCCCAAACTTACTCGCCCAAGCCTTGGGCGTAGGCCGCGCACGGCTCCCAAACCTGCATGACCATGTCCGGCCGCAGCGGTTTACAGGCGTTGGCCATACCGGTTTTGAGGCCTGCCAATCCGGAGGGGGTGAGCAACGTTGAGGTCACGATCACATCAGCGCCACGGCTACAGCATCGGTGATTTTGCCCTAGCCCAACTTCCGCAGTTTTAAGCGTAAGTAGCTGTGTTTTCAACGACGGCAGGGGCAAATCTTCACTACAGGGCCAGGGTTGCGAAGGAAGATGGCAGCTTCAAGCCGAGCCTTTGTAGCAGGATCGCCTGAGGGGCGGTGGGCCGGCAGACGCAACGTTTGTGGAGGGTGACGCCCTGGCGTGTCGGCAGGACCTCGTCGACGAGCGCGATCGTCGCTGGCTCCTGGAAAACCTTGCGCGGTTCGCCGCCCAGGCCGGCGGCCCGGCACATCCCGGCCAGCGTCTTCCAGAGCACGAAGGCGAGGAAGCAGACCAGGATGTGCGCCTCGACCCGGCTTTGCTTCTGGTGCCAGAGTGGCCGCAGATCGAGATCGCTTTTATGGATGCGAAACGCCTCTTCCACCTCGGTGAGTTGGATGTAGGCGCGCCAAAGATCCTCGGCGCTCCAGTCGGTGACGTTGCTGCGCAACAGGTAGCAGCCTTCGCTCAAACGCGCCCACTCGCGCCAGCGTTCCTTTTTCCGCCACGTCAAGGCAG
>JBOGKJ010000195.1:0-2472 GCA_050745565.1 Terriglobales bacterium
GCCAGGCGACGGCGGGCGAGCAGGGCGGCGCGTAGGCGCGGCAGCAGGGCGGCGAGCAGGGCGGGCGTCACGGCGGTCCAGGCGAGGACGGCGGCGAGCGCGGAGGCAAAGCCGAACCAGGGTACGCCGCCAGAGGGTTCAGGCAGCCGGGCCAGCACTAGCGCGAGCAAGGCCAGGGCGCCGGCGGCGCCGAGAGTGGCGGCGCGGTGGTGGCGGAGGGGCTGCTCGGCCGAGCCGGGACGCAGGGCTTGGGCGGGCGCGATGCCGGCGGCGGCGCGGGCCGGGGCCCAGGCGGCGAGCAGGCCCGCCGCCAGGCCCAGCCCCAGCGCCCAGGCCACGTCCCAGGGTTGCAGGGAGGCGTGCGCTGGCTGCACGGCGGCATACAGGCTATTGATGGTCCGCTGCATGAGGCTGAGCGCTCCGGCGGCCAAGGCCCATCCAAATCCCAAACCGACGGCACCGCCGGCCAGCGAAAGCACCGCGCCCTCGGTGAGAAAGAGTCGCAGCAGTTGGCCGCGGGTGGCGCCGAGCGCGCGCAGGGTGGCGGTCTGCTCGCGGCGGCGGACGACGGAGATGGAGACGGTGTTGTAGATCAGAAACACGCCGACGAGCAGGGAGACGTAGGCGAGCGCCTCGAGGTTGGCGCGGAAGGCCGCCAGCATGCGTTCCTGGCCGAGGGTGCGGGCGCGCGGCGTCACGACGGTATCGGGCGGGGGCAGCAGCGGCTGGATGGCGGCGGCGATGGCCTGGGCGTTGACGCCGGGGGCAAGGCGGACGCGCAAGCCGTCAAAATTGACGGGCGCGGGCCCCTGCCCGGCTATGCCGGGCATCCCGCTTGGGCTCGCGCCGGGCTCGAACGCCTGCAGCGCCGCCGGCAGGTCGAGCAGGGCGAAGTCGGCGGGCTGGGCGGCACTCGGGGGCAGCAGGCCCGCCACCGGAAACGTGTGGCTGACGCCGCCGATGACCAGCGCGACGGTGCCGCCCTGCCGCAGGCCGCTCCGGGCGGCGTAGGGGGCGGAGAGCCATAACCCGGCATTGATGGGCGCGGGCCCCTGCCCGGCTATGCCGGGCATCCCGCGTCGTTTGCTGGGCGCGGGCCCCTGCCCCTGCTCGGCTGCGACGCTCGCAGCGCCGGGCATCCCGCTTCGTTTGCCGGGAGCGGGCCGCCCTCCGGACTTTCGCAGGCCTTCGCGCCGACTTTGCCCGCCGTGCAAACGGCGCGACTCCCGCGACCGGGCGGTGGCGCTGAGGGGCTGGCTGCCGGGTTGGCGGCCGGCGGCGGCGACGAGGTCGAGGCCGAGGACTTCGAGGGTGGCGCCGTCGGCGGGGTTATAGGCGCGCCGGTCGAGGTAGGGGGTGAACTCCGCCTGTGCGGTGAGAGGGCGGAGCCGGGCCAGTAAAGCGGCGTCGAGCGGGGCGGGGCCGGTGACCAGCAGTTGGGCGCCGGCGGACAAGGAGTGCGTGCTTTGGCTGAAGCTGGCCAGCGCGCTGCGATTGGCGACCCGGATGGCGACCACCACGCCCACGCCCAGCGCCACCGCCAGCACGCTCAGCAGGGAGCGGCTCCAATCGTTGCGCAATGGGCGAAATACAAGACCGTGGAGCATCAGCTTCGCCCGCCGGGTTGCAGGTCGGCCGCCGCGGCGCGCACGCGGCCATCCACCAACTCGACGACGCGGCTGGCGCGCCCGGCCGCCTCCTGGCTGTGGGTGGCCATCACCACGGCGGCGCCGCGTTCGCGGACGAGTTGATGCAGGAGGCCGAGAATGGCGGCGGCGGTGGAACTGTCGAGGTTGCCGGTGGGTTCATCGGCAAGCACGAGTTGGGGGCGGTGGACGAGGGCGCGCGCCAGCGCGACGCGCTGCATTTCGCCGCCGGAGAGCTCATAGGGAAACGCTCCCAGCTTGTCCTCGAGCCCGACCTCGCGGGCAATTGCCACCGCGCGCAGGCGCGGCGGCTCGCCGGCGAGCAGCAGCGGCACCTCGATGTTTTCCCGCACAGTCAGCGTGGGCAGCAGGTGAAATGCCTGGAAGACGAACCCCACCACCCGGCGACGGAGGGCGGTGCGGCGATCGTCGCTGAGTTTCGCGGTATCCTCGCCCGCCAGCAGAACGCGGCCCGAGCTGGGCAGGTCCATGGCGCCCAGCAGGTTGAGCAGCGTGGTTTTGCCCGAGCCGCTGCGGCCGACGAGAGCCACCCACTCGCCTGGCGCGACGTCGAGCGAGGCCTCGCGCAGCGCCCAAGCCGCGGCCGCACCCAGGCCGTAGCGCTTCCCTGCCCTGTCGGCCGAGACTATGATCACGCTCACACTTTATTATGCGGGCCGGGCGCGGCATTGACGGGCGCGGGCCCCTGCCCGGCTGCGCCGTGCATCCCGCTTGGGCTCGCGCCGGCCCGGGGCTCGGTGAGCCCAAGCGGGCGCGAGCGGCATTGTTGGAGGGGGGGCCGCGCCGCTTCGTTTACCGGGAGCGG
>JBOGKJ010000196.1:0-16372 GCA_050745565.1 Terriglobales bacterium
GAAGCGGGGGTGCGTTCGGTAGCCATGGTGCTCAGAGGATCTCGCTGTTATGGAACTCGCCGAATAGCTCCGCGTCCGGCGGCCGGTCCTCGGGTATCGGCCGGCTCACCCAGGTCACGTTCATGTAATGCTTCAGCGCGATGTTGTCGTTGCTGATGTTGCCGCCCCAGATGCCGCAGCCCATGCTTGAGGTCATCGGCATGCCATTGGTAAACGTGCCGGCGTTGGATTTCGACTGCGGTTGGCGCACCATCATGCGACTTACGGGCGCGGCCAGGGCGAGGCGGTGAATATGCTCGTCGCTGAACGAATAGATGCCGCAGGAGTGGCCCTTGCCGCCGGTCTCGAAAATCTGCCCGACCATGGCCAGCGCCTCGTCAAAGCCGTGAAAACCGAACATGGCGAGCACGGTGCCCAGCTTTTCGGTGGAGAACAAGTTATGGCGGCCGATGCCGCCGGTCTCGGCGATCAGGAAGGTCTTGCCGGCGGGCAGCTCAAAACCGGCCAGCTTGGCCACCGTGGCGGCGGAGCGGGCGATGGTGGCGGCGGTACGATGGCCGTCCCCATCCCAGTACACGCTGCGCACCTGCTCGCACTCGCGCGGGCTGAGGCGGTAACCGCCTTCCCGCTCGAGTGCGGCCAGCAGGGCGTCGTAGATGCGGCTGTCGGCCAGCAGGTTACCATCGGCCGAGCAGCCGGATCCGTGGTCGTTGGTTTTGCTGATACGGATGAGGCGGGCGGCATCGGCCACGTCGGCGGTTTCATCCACGACGATGGTCGCATTGCCTGCGCCCACGCCGTAGGCGGGTTTGCCGGAACTGTAAGCCGCGCGCACCATGTTCTGGCCGCCGGTGGCGATCGTGAGGTCGCAGGCCGCCATCAGCGCTTGCGACAGCGGCACACTGGGCCGCTCCGTCACCTGGAACACGTCCGGGTTCACCCCTTCCCGCTCCAGCGCGCGGCGCATCAGCCGGATCACTTCGCCGGTGGTCTTGCGGCTGGCGGGGTGGGGGCAGAAAATCGCCGCGTCCTTGCACTTCAGCGCATATAGCGCATTGCCCACCGGCGTCACCACGGGGCTGGTGACCGGGATCAGCACCGCCAGCACGCCAGCGGGCTTGCCGTACTTCACGATGCCTTTCTCCGGAATCTCCTCGATGACGCCCATGCTTTTTTGGCGGAGCACGTCGCGCAGGATGCCCAGGGCCTTAAGGCGGCGGGACGGCACGGATTCGCCCATGCCGGTCTCGGCGACGGTCATGTCGGCGAGGCTCTGGGCGGTGGTTTCGTTGGAGGTGACCCAGGCGATTGCCTGGCAGAGGCGGTTGACAGCACGCTCGTCCAGGGGGGCGATGTCGCGCATCGCCTGGCGAGCGCGCCGCAGGAGCTCGTCGGCAGTTTCCCGCTCGGCGTCGGTGAGGCTTCGGATGGTGTGGGGATTGGCAGCCATGACGGTGTAGTGCCTAATCGGCCGGGGTTGCACGCCGGGTGGCCGGGTCCAGGGTGCGCGGCGGCTCGCCGTCATAGGTGACCGGGACGCGGATGCGCATCGGCTTTTCGCGCGCGTACTCCTCGGCCACCTCGGCGGTGAGGCCAGCCACGCGTGCAACCAGGAACAGCAGAATGCCGGCAGTGGGGGAAAAGCCCAAATCGAATAGGACTGCCGCCAGCGCTCCGTCAATATTCAGCGGCAGCGGTTTGACCTGGGCCGCGACCGCGGCCTCGAGCGCGCGCATAAATTCGATGCCGACGCCGGCAACCCCATGCTCGCCCGCCAGCGAAAAAATGACTTCGACCCGAGGGTCGCGGGTGTGGACGCGATGGCCCAGCCCGGGGAGGCGTTGCGCCTGCCCGCGCGCGGTGGTGACGGCGGCGGCGGCGGCGGCCTGAGGCGTCGTCTGGCCGCTGCGGATGGCGGGTGCGGCCGCCGCAATCAGCGCCATCGCCTGGGCGCCGGCGCCCCCGTGCTCGTTGCCGATGGCCAGCAGACCAGCGGCCACGGCCGCCGAAGGCGACTGCCGGTTGCCGGAGGCGGCCAGGCGCGCCGCGGCACAACTGGGCGCCCCCGAGCCGTGGTCCGCGCACCCGATCAACACCGCGTCCAATAGCGCGCGTTCGCCAGTCGTGGGCAGCCGCCCCTGGTGGAGCAGGTAGACCACCTCGGTGAAGCTTACCTGGCGCATCAGTGCACCAATGTCGTAGCCGCGATAGCGGATGCTGGTAGCGTCGGCCTGCACAAGGCCCGTCCGCCAGGCCTCGTTGGACGGGGCGGGCGACTTGTCCTGATTTGAATCCATATGCTCGGTTGATTATGAACGCGCACGGGTTCGGCGGTGCGTGTAACCGTTCCTCACCGTTACCTGACGTCGGTGCGCCACCGCTATCGCCACGGGCGCGGCGGCAGGCATAATGGCAAGGATATGGCGGAAACCATCCTATCGCGGGAGTCGCGCCGTTTGCACTGCGGGCAAAGTGGGTGCGAAGGGCCGCGAGACTCCAGCGGGGTGAAAGCGCCACTGGCGCTTTCACCGTTCCCGGCAAGTGCAGCGGCGCGGCCCCCCTTGAAAAATGCTGCTCGCGCCCCCTTGGGCTCGCCGCGCCCGCGCCGGCGCTCCACAGCCCCTCGAGTGCGGGCGCGGCGCTGCGAGCGTCTCAGCCGAGCAGGGGCAGGGGCCCGCGCCAGTCAATGACCCTCGACACTGGCCGACGCCTGCGCCGCCGGGGGTGGCGCGGGGCCGGTGCGGTGGCCGCGCTCGCCTTGGGTTGCGTCTTCGCGTTCGCCCGGCGCCGCCCAGCAGCCGGCGTTGCGCGTAGACACCGAGACCGCACTCTGGAACTGTGCCCAGCGTTATGCGATCGAGGATCGCTTTTTTTCGGCAGCCAATTCGGGCCCTCGGCTCCGGACGCGCTCAACCTGATCTCGGGCCAGACCTACGGCGTGGTCAAAACCATCTACGGTCGCAGCGGCATCATTGGTGGCGGCGCCGGCTCGTTGACCGGCGCCAGCGCCTCCATGCCTCAGGCTACCCTTCTCGATCCCCGTCCGTCCGCACCAGCCTTCCAGCTCAAGCCGGCGGGCGAGCCGGCCGTTCACAACTTCAGCGGTCTCGCCGTGATGCCGATCACGACATGCTACTCACATTATTAGACGCCATCTTCAGGCTCCTTTAACCCTGCGAAAGCGAGCATAGTCGCTTCCATGAAATTTCCATTTCGAATTATGGCAACCGGGCTGGCCCTTGCCGCCTGCTTGTGTTGGGCCATACCTTCCGGAGGCATCCGGGGCCGGGTTACCGATCCATCGCAAAATACCGTTCCGGGCGCTGCAGTGAACCTCACCAACGCGGCCGGCGCTGTGCTCCGGACTTCGACCGGCGTGCAGGGTACGTATGCCTTCAACGGCCTGGCGCCGGGGCGGTACACGCTTACCGTTGCCGCGACGGGATTTCAGCGCTACTCGCGGACGGTGACCGTGGCGGGCGTGCCGGTGGAGGTGAACGCCACGCTCGCACTGCAAAACATGTCGCAATCGGTCATGGTGCGGGCCGGGGCGGTGCAAGGCGCCACTGAGGCGCTCACGCCCCAGCAGGTCTTCCAATCGGCCGAGACCATCCGGGTGCTCAATCGCGAGCAGATCAACGCGCTCAGTCCGGTTTCGGGTTCGGCGCAAATCGTCTCGGTGACGCCGGGAGCGAATGTCACCGGCTACGGCAACACCGGAGCCACCAAAAATACCGTCACCCTCAATGGCGTGCAACAGGGCTGGGGCGGATTTGGCGGCTACACCACCAGCGGCGCGCTGGCGGTCACATTTGACGGCATCCCTGTGGTGGATGCCGCCACCGGACTGTGGCAATCGAACATGTTTCCGCAGAGCACCATGATCAACAGCACATCGGTGGTCTACGGGCCCGGCGACCCCGCCCAGCGTTGGTATACCAATGTGGGCGGCGGGGTGGAGTACACCCCCTTGCAGCCGGTCAGTCAAATGCACGCCAGTCTGTCGCAGACCCTGGGCAGCTACGGGCAGGAAAACACGGCCTTCGAGCTCACCAGCGGTAGTCATCAGGGCTGGTCGGCGGTGCTCGCGGGCGGACATGGCAGCGGCAACAGTTTCCGCATCGGCTCCGATGGCTTCAACAGCCCCAACAGCGACGTGGCCCTCTACGGAAAACTGATCAAGCAATTTCGGGACGGCGACCTGCAGTTGGGCGGCTACAGCTCCGACAGCTCCGGCTACCGGCCGCAGGTGCTGCCGGTAACGGCTCAGCCCGGCATCACCGTCAATGGGGCTGCCGGGGGACCGGAGTATAGCCAGACCACGTCGGGTTTTTACAGCACGGTGGCCTACGCCACCTACAACAAATTCGACAAGAACCTGCTGAATCTGTTCTGGGCCAAGCTCAATGTGGCGCTGGGTTCCACAACAACCCTGCAAGAGGAGGCGTGGTTTTCCCGTATTAACCGCCTGCATGACCGGATCGTCGACGCGTTCACGGCGGGGACGCAGCAGTTGGAGTGGAACAATCCCTACACCAAGATGTTTGGCACTCGCATCGGAACGGAGTCGCAGTTGCCGGGACAAACGGTGGAGCTGGGCGGCTTCTACGTCCACTCGCTGTACAACTCGCGGAACAATTTCTACAACCCCGCGGACGGCGGCAGCAAGGGGGGTGTCATCAACATCGGGGGCAAGGCGCGCTCGTCGTATTTTTCCACTGACTTGTACGCCCTGTATGCCCAGGATCAGGTTCGGCCTTGGCACTGGCTGACCATCACCCCCGGCATGCGCTACATAAACAACTCGGTTGATTATGCGGACCATGTAAGTCAGGATTTCGTCTTTGCACCGGGCGTGGTGGCGCCGTCGCACTGTTTGCTGAACGGGGTGCTCACATCCACGCCGGGCAACATTACCATTCAAAGCGCGTCCTGTGGCGCCTCGGAGTCGCGCGGAGGATTCGAGCCGTCGCTGAATCTGGCCCTATCGCCCCGGCCATGGCTGAGCCTGTACGGCGGTTTCTCCGAGGAACTGAAAGCGCCCCAGTTGGGCGGCGGCGGGGGCTTCTTCCAGGGCGTGGACCCGAACAGCTATCATCTGGCGCGCGCCGAGTACGCGCAGGGCGGAGTCAAGCTGCACGTGGACCGCCTGGGACCGGTCGCGCGTCTGCTGACGGGCGTGTCTTACTTCCATCTGCGCTACACCGGACAGGAATTGGACGTTGGCCTGGCCAATGGCGACACCATTTCCAGCAGCGCCAGTTCGTTTTACCAGGGCGTGAACGCCTTTGCCGATGCCGATGCCACCCAGCACCTGCACGTATTCGCCAATGCTACGATCGAAACGGCCCGCTACAGCAGCTATGTGGTGGGGGAGAGTGTCAGCCCCGCCGGCGTGCTTGAGCCGGGCAGCATTCCCTACACCGGTCTGCCGGTGCCCTACGTGCCGCATGCGCTGTTCAATGTGGGCGCCTACTACACCATCCCGGTCAGTGACTGGGCGGTGCTTCAACCGCGGGCCTGGTACGGCTACACCGGAACGCAGACGATGTTTGACAACAACCTGGGCCACCCCAGCACGCAGACCATGGCGACCTTTGGCACCTTGAATCTCGGGGTGAACGTGCCGATTGCGCGCTTCAACCTGCGTCTGACGGCCCTAAACGTGACCAACCGGCATTACAATCAGTTCGTCTATATCAGCTCGGGATCGTATTTCGGCACTCCCGCCGGCGGCTACGCCCTGGCCTACCCAGGTGCGCCGTTTACAATGTTTGGAGCCTTTAGCGTGCGATTCTGATCGCGGTCCGTGGGGAGGGGCATTGGCGAGCACGCGCCGTCGGTTCTTGCAGGAAACTGGATCGTTCGCGCTGAGCCTGCCGTTGTGGGCGCATGCCCAGGCGCCACCCGCAACCACGCTGGACCCGAGACGGCTGGCGCGCTATGTGCAGCCGCTGCCGCTGCCGCCGCGGGCCCGGGCTCTCCCGGGTGCTGGCGTGCGGCGATTCCGCTTGCGCATGCTGGAGGCACACCTGCAGTTGCATCCGGATCTGCCGCCGACGCGCTGCTGGACGTTTGAGGGAACTATGCCGGGCCCGCTGCTGGAGGCGCAGTCCGGGGAGGCGGTGGAGGTGGAGTGGGTGAATGCGCTGCCGGCGCGGCATTTTCTGCCGGTGGACCATACCCTGCCTGGCAACTCGCGCTCGCTGCCGCCGGTGCGGACCGTGATCCACCTGCATGGCGCCCGGGTTCCGGCCGCCAGCGACGGCTATCCGGACGATTGGATCGTGCCCGGGCAGACGCAGCACTGTCGCTACCCGAACCCGCAGGCGGCGGCGGCGCTGTTCTATCACGACCATGCCATGGGGCTAAGTTACCTAAGCATGTATGCGGGCCTGTTTGGCCTGTATTGGCTGCGCGACGCCGCGGAGGCGGCGCTGCCGCTGCCGCGCGGCGAGCACGAGGTGCCATTGGTATTCTGCGATCGCTGGCTGGACTCGAGGGGCCAGCTCTATTACCCGACCAGCGGGGATCCGCGCGCGCCCTGGGTGCCGGAGGTCGAGGGCAACGCGATGCTGGTGAATGGCGCTCTCTGGCCGGAGTTGGAGGTCGAGCCGCGCTGCTACCGCCTGCGGACGGTCAACGTGGCCAACGGGCGCTTCTTCCGGCTGGCGCTGGCGCCGGCGGTGCCGCTGTGGCTGATCGGCACCGGTCAGGGATTGCTCCCCACGCCGGTGCGGCTGTCGCAGTGGGCGCTGGCGCCGGCCGAGCGCGGGGACCTGGTGGTGGATTTCCGCCCGGCGGCGGGCGGGCGGGTGGCACTGCTCAATGACGGCGAACCGATCATGCGCTTCCGCGTCCGGGCGCCCACGTACCATCTGGGGGAGCCGGAGCCGCCTGCCCGGCTGGTGCCGTTGCGGCGTCTGCCGGAGGCGTCGGCGACGCGCGTCCGCCGACTGAGCTTGCGTGAATATGACGCTCCGGACGGCCAGCCGCGGCTGATGCTGCTCGACGGCAAAACCTGGGGCGATGCGGTGAGTGAGCAGCCGCGCCTGGGTGCCACCGAGATTTGGGAATTCGTGAACCCAAGTGACGACACCCACCCCATCCACTTGCACATGGTACGATTCCAGGTGCTCGGTCGTCAGGGTTTCGACGTTGACCAGTATCTGGCGGAGGGCCGGGTGCGCCTGATCGGGCCGGCGGAGAGCCCCGGCGCGGATGAAATGGGCTGGAAGGACACGGTGCGTTGCTACCCGGGGGTAATCACGCGCGTCATTATTCCATTCGAAGGTTTTGCCGGCCGCTACGTATGGCATTGCCATATCCTCGAACACCAGGCAAACCAAATGATGCGGCCCTATGAAATCCGGCCCGCGGCACCGGCGGCTGCGCCATAATCGTTCACGTGAAACCGATGCTCACTGTCCTGGTTCTGCTCGCCGCCACGGGGGCGGGGGCGGCTCAGCACCCCGGCCGCACGCCCGCTGCTCCTGCGACTCTGACCGGGCGTCTGCGCCATATTGTGGTGATCTATTCGGAGAACGTCTCCTTCGATCACTACTTTGGGGTATATCCGCGCGCGCAGAACCCACCGGGGGAGCCGGCATTCCACGCTCTCCCCGCCACGCCGCGCGTGGATGGCCTCACGCCCGCGCTGTTGCGGCACAACCCCGCCGCCTCCAACCCGCTCAACGGCGACCAGGCGGTGAACCCGTTTCGGCTGGACCGTTCGCAGGCCGCCACCGCCGACCAGAGCCACGCCTACCGGGCTGAGCAGTTGGCGTTTGATCACGGCCGCATGGATCTGTTTCCCAAATACACTAGCGCCAAGAGCATTCCGCCCGGTCCGGCTGCGCCACCGCAACCCAAGGGCCTGGCCATGGGCTATTTCGACGGGAACACCGTCACTGCGCTCTGGAACTACGCCCAACGCTACGCCCTGCAGGACCAGTCTTTCGGGACCACGTTCGGCCCTTCGACGGTGGGCGCGATCAACCTGGCATCGGGACAAACCAATGGCGTGGTCCGCACCGTGAACGGCCGCCATGGCGTTATTGCCGGCGGGGCAGGCAGCTCCACCGACATTAGCGATCCCGACCCGATTGGCGACGTGTGCTCGGGTTCCTCGCACACGCAAATTGCGCTGGGCGGCAGCAACATTGGCAACCTGCTGGACGCGGGCGGAGTTAGCTGGGGCTGGTTCCAGGGCGGATTCGACCTGGAAATCACAGACCCCAACAACGGCTCGACCGGATGCCGGCGGAATCACACTTCGAAGTTCACCGGCTTCAAGATCACCGATTACCTGCCCTACCACGAGCCGTTCCAGTATTACTCGTCCACGGCCAACCCGCAGCACCTGCGGCCGACCTCGGTGGCGATGATCGGCCGCGGCGATCGCGCCAATCACCAATACGATCTGCAGGATTTTTTCACGGCCGTGCGGGCCGGCAACTTCCCCCAGGTCAGCTACCTCAAGGCCCCCGCGTACCGCGATGGGCACGCCGGGTACTCCGATCCGCTGGATGAGCAGGTGTTCCTGGTGCAGTTGGTGAATTTCATTGAGCAGCAGCCGGCCTGGCCCTCGACCGCCATCGTCATCGCCTACGACGACTCCGACGGCTGGTACGACCACGTCTCGAGCCCGCAGGTGAATGGCTCCAGCGGCCCCGCCGACGCCCTCACCGCGCCCGGCGTCTGCGGCAGCGGCACCCCGCGGCTGGCGGGCATCGACGCCAACAACCCTCACGCCGAGGGCCGCTGCGGCTACGGCCCGCGCGTGCCACTGCTGGTGATTTCCCCGTGGGCGCGGCGCAACTTCGTGGCCTCGAACACCACCGACCAAACCTCGATCATGCGGCTGATCGAAGATACGTTCCTGAAGGGCCAGCGCCTCGGCCAGGGCTCCTATGACGCCATCGCCGGCTCGCTCGAGCCGATGTTTGACTTTGCCGCCCCGCGGCCGCCCAATGGCGGGCGCCTGCTGCTGGACGAGACTACAGGCGAGCCGCGGGCGGCCGCCAAGGCTAGCGGACGCCCGGGCCCAGCACGGCGATAAACAACACCGCCGCAACGGCGCCGGCCACAATCCAGGCATAACTGCGCCGTAGCGGCGCCGGCCCGTCGCGGCGGCTGGCGAAGTGCGGCGCGCGCGCCCACTGCCATCCCCAGGCCAGCCCGCTGGCCCCGCCCAGACTGGCCGCCGCCGCCGACTCCAAGATCAGCACCGCCCCCACCGGGTTGAAAACGCCGGCGATGCAGCTGAGCGCGGCGAAGGTGAAATAGGGCGTCAGCATCAGCAGGCGCGCGCCGCGCACCCGGTCCGAGAAGTCACAGGGTAGAAACGGCTTCAACTCCCACACCGCCAGCTTCACGAAGAGCACGTAAATCGCGCCGCCCCCAAGCGCCATGGCGGCGTGCCAAAGCCAGGTGGGCTCATGGCCGGCGAGGATCGCGGCCCAGTCCCCCAGGTTCGCCACCCCGCTGAACAGCCAGTAGCCGGCTGCAGTGAGCAGGTTGAACGTCATCAGCAGCCAGAGAAAATAGCGCCAGCCCGACGCGCGGCGCACGAAGCGCAGCAACCACCAGCTCAGTCCGCCCGCCGCCAAGTTCACCAGCGTGCCAGCGGCGTAAATCCAGTTGTTGTTCAGCGTGCAGTCTTCGGCGACGCTGGAAATGACCAGGTTGTGTCCGCCCGACAACAGGCACGCGCCGCCATGGCCAAGCCCTTCGTGCAGCAGCGTGGTGGCGGCGCCCGCCAGCAGAGTGATCGCAATCAAGGTCCAGCGGTCGGCGTCAGCAACGGCCGTGACGGGCATCGAGGCGGGCTGGGAGGACACCTTCGCCATGCTACCATTGGGACTGATGCGGCGGCTGTGGTCGCCGCTCAGCCGCATGCGCCCTTAGCTCAGTTGGATCAGAGCGTCTGGCTACGAACCAGAAGGCCGGGAGTTCGAGTCTCTCAGGGCGCACTTCCTTTATGAGAGCGGGTGGCGCGGCTCGGTCGCGCCACCGGCTTAATGCTTCTACCTGCCTTCCTTTTTCCCGGTTCCCTCGTCCACGGTGGTCCAGTGCGTTCCGTCGCGGGTGGTTTCGATGGCCACGGTGACGCGGTCCGGCGGCTGCCAGTGATAGACGACGCGCTCGCGCGCGGGCTGGCCGGTGGCCGAGGGCAGGCCCTGCTCGGTCCAGGTGTTGCCGGCAATCGTCATTTTGGAAATGAACGGGTGCGAGCCGTTGTCGCCGGCGGCATAGAGCTCGTAATGCCAGTAGGTGTGGTCGGCGGTGTTGTAGGTGTCAACGACCAGTGACTCCACCTGGCGGCCGCCCCAGGTGTTGCTGAACGTGCACTCGAGGTAAAGGTGATTGGGCGACCAGCGGCAGTCCTGGTTCCAGGTCCACGGGCTCGGCTTGCCGGAACGGGTATGGAGCTGCTGGCCGTGAAATACCCAGCGTCCGGCGGAGACATCGAGTTTTTGCAGCGCCGGCGACACCGGGGGCGCGGAGGCGGCGGGGTGGGGCACGGAAATCAGGGCGAGTGCGCCCAGGCAGAACAGAGGCAGCCAACGCAGCATCGGGGCTCCTTCGCCGCGGCCAGGCCGCGGCAAGGCCATCATAGCTCAGTTGTATTAGAATCCCTCCCATGGCCGAGGCCGGACCACTGATCCGCAACGTAAGCGACACCGCGCTCTGGGTGGCGCTTTACCGGGCGCGGGAAAGCGAGCGGCCTGACGCCCTGTTTCGCGACCCGTACGCCCGAGCGCTTTCGGGCGAACGCGGCGCGGCGATTGCGCGCACCGTAACCTTCGCCGACAAGCATGCCTGGTCGTTTACGGCGCGAACCTGGGCCAGCGACCGCATGCTTGAGGCCGAAATGGCGCGAGGCACAGACCTGGTGCTCTGTCTGGCTGCCGGGCTCGACGCCCGCCCCTACCGCATGAGCCTGCCCTCTGGGCTGCGCTGGGTCGAGGTGGACCTGCCGGAAATTCTGGACTATAAGGAAGCCGTGCTGGGCGCGGCCGTGCCGGCATGCCGCCTGGAGCGCGTGCGGCTGGACCTCGCCGACGCCGGGGCGCGGCGGGCGCTGTTCGAACGGTTGGGAGCGGAAGCGCGGCGCATCACGGTGCTCTCCGAGGGGCTGCTGATCTATTTCAGCGAAGAGCAGGTGGCGGCGCTGGCCCGCGACCTGGCGGGGGTGGCCGCCGTTCAGACCTGGATTCTGGATCTGGCCTCGCCCGGGCTGCTGCGGATGATGGTGAAAAACATGGGCGGCGCGGTGATCGCGGCCGGCGCGCCGTTCAAGTTTGCACCGGCGGCGGGGCCGGCCTGGTTTGCGCCTTATGGCTGGCGGCCCGCCGAGGTGCGGCATCTGCTGAAGACCGCGGCGCGCATTCGCCGGCTACCGTGGAAGATGATGCCGCTGGCGCTGCTGCCGGGGAAGCATCCCGGTAATCGCCCCCAGCCCTGGTCGGCGGTGATCCGCTTCGAGCGTTGAGAGCGGCGCGCCCGCCCATTTCTGAACGCCCTCCCGCTGCTCCCACCCCAATGCGCAAGCGCCCTGGGGGCCCCGGGGGCCGGGCTGCGGCTGGAATTCGCTTGGCGGCATTGACGGGCGCGGGCCCCTGCCCCTGCTCGCTGAGACGCTCGCAGCGCCGTGCCCGCACTCGAAGGGCTGTGGAGCACCGGCCCGGGGCCCGGTGAGCCCAAGGGGGCGCGAGCGGCGTCGTTGGAGGGGGGGCCGCGCCGCTTCGTTTACCGGGAGCGGTGAAAGCGCCACTGGCGCTTTCACTCGGTTGGAATTCCACGGCTCTTCGCGCCGATTTTGCCCGCAGTGCAAACGGCGCGACTCCCGCGAGAGGCCGCCGCTTGACCACCCACGCTCGCCTCTGGGCGCCCAACGCGAGCCAAGTCGCTCTCGTCATCCTTGACGGGCGCGGGGGCGAGCGCCGCATCCCCATGGCGGCCCAGCCCGGCGGGTGGTGGCTCGCCCCCGAAGCGCTCGCCCCCGGCACTGACTACGCCTTTTCGCTCGACGGCGCCCCGCCCCTGCCCGATCCCCGCTCCCGCTGGCAGCCGCACGGCGTTCACGCCCCCTCGCGTCAGTTCGATCCTGCCGCGTTCGCCTGGACCGATCGGGATTGGCGCCCGCCCGCCTGGCGCGACGCCGTCATCTATGAGCTCCACGTCGGCACCTTTACCCCCGACGGCACCTTTGCCGCCGTCGAAGCCCACCTCGATCACATCGCCGCCCTCGGCGTCACCCATGTCGAGCTCATGCCCGTTGCCGAGTTCTCGGGCGACCGCGGCTGGGGCTATGACGGCGTCGCCCTCTTCGCCCCACACCACGCCTACGGCGGCCCCGCGGCGCTCCAGCGTCTCGTCAATGCCTGCCACGCCCGCGGCCTCGCCCTCCTCCTCGACGTCGTCTACAACCACCTCGGCCCCGCCGGCAACTACCTCGCCCGCTTCGGCCCCTATTTCACCCGCGATTACGCCACCCCTTGGGGCGAGGCCCTCAACTTCGCCGGACCCGGGAGCGACAGCGTCCGCGCCTTCTTTATCGACAACGCCCGCTCCTGGCTTCGCGATTTTCACTTCGACGGCCTCCGCCTCGACGCCGTGCACGCCATCGTTGATCCCTCCGCCCGCACCTTCCTCGAGGAACTCGCCGCCGCCGTCGCCCTCCTTCAGCACGAGCTCGGCCGCGACCTCGTGCTTATCGCCGAAAGCGACGCCAACGATCCCCGCCTCAGCGCCCCCGCCGCTTCCGGCGGCGCCGGCCTCACCGCCCAGTGGAATGAAGACTTTCACCACGCCCTCCACGCCGCTCTCACCGGCGAACGCGGCGGCTACTACACCGACTTCGGTCCCCTCGCCGCACTCGCCGCCACCTTCGAGCGCGTCTTCTGGCTCGACGGATGCTACTCCGCTTTCCGCCACCGCCGCCACGGCCGCCCCGCCGCCACCACCGACGGCGCCCGCTTCATCGCCTACACCCAGAACCACGACCAGACCGGCAACCGCCCCCAGGGCGAGCGCCTCACCGCCCTGCTCTCGCCCGGCCTGCAGCGCATCGCCGCCGCGCTGCTCCTGCTGTCGCCCTATATCCCGCTCATTTTTCAGGGCGAAGAATGGGCCGCCTCGTCCCCTTTCTTCTATTTCACCGATCATGCCGACCCGGCACTCGCCGCCGCGGTCCGCCGCGGCCGCCCGCCCCACAGCCCCGATCCGCAGTCGCCGGACACGTTTGCTCGCTCCCGCCTGCGCTGGGACGAGCTTGACCTGCCCGCCCACCGCGACATGCTGCTTTGGTATCAGCAGTTGCTCCACGTCCGGCGCAATTCCCCCGATCTGGCGTCACGCGACCTCGCCGCCCTGCACGTCGCCTTCGACGACCAGCGCCGCTGGTTCCGCCTCGACCGCGGCTCTCACCTCTGCCTAACCTGCAATTTGGCCTTAAGTCCTCAGCCCGTTCCGTTCCCCCCTGGCGTCTGGCATCCCGTGCTGGTCTCCGAGCCGCCCGTCGCCATCTCTGCGGATAATGCCCTTCTGCCGCCCGAATCCGCCGCCCTGCTGCGCGCCGACTGAGCTGCGGCCCTCATCTCACCAGTTCCGGCCATTCGGAGTGCCTCCTTGGCAGTGCTGCTAAAGCAACGCGCCGTAAGGCCCATGCCTTCTCAACAAGCACGAACGCACCGGAGGTGCTCATGGGACGGATTGCTGCCTTGGCGACGCTTGCGTGTTTTATCGGCGGTTCCTCAGTAGCGGCTTTCGCCGCCATTTCCAGCCGCGCCGACGATGTTGCCCGCATCCAGGCGGCTGAGCGCGTCTTTCACCAAATCGTCCAGGGAGCCGGCCACGGCATCGCCGAGCAGATCCTGCAAGGCGGCCAGTGCGTGGCCATCATCCCCGGCAACAAGAACTTCGCCCTCGGTGTTGGCGGCATCTACGGCAAAGGCATCGCCACCTGCCGTGACGCCAACGGCCGCTGGGGCGCGCCCGTCTTCATCACCATCGGCGGCGCCAGCCTCGGCTTCCAGTTCGGCGGAGAATCGGCGGACATGATTCTGGTTTTCCAGAACCCCGACGGCCTCGAAAGCATGCTCAACAACAAAGTCCGCCTCGGCGTCCAGGCCTCCGCCGCCGCCGGCCCCGTCGGCCGCCAGATGGAGGCCGCCACCGACGCCGCCATGCACGCCCAAGTCATCGCCTATGCCCACAGCCGCGGCCTCTACATCGGCGCCAATGTCAACGGCGCCATCGTTCAGCCCGATGAAACCGGCAACCGCGCCATGTACGGCCATGCCTACTGGCAGGATGTGCTCGCCGGCCGCGTCGCTGCCCCCGCCGAAGCCCGCGTCCTGCTCACCGCCCTCAACACCTCGCCCTACACCAACCCCGTCGTCATGGCCCGCATGCGCGGCAACCGCGGCCCCGCCGCCACCCCCGCCGGCGCCGCCGCCACCGCCTTTGGCCCGCCCGTCCACCCCCTGCTCCACTTTTCCGCCGGCATCGCCTACCTGCACCAGCGCAGCACCATCGGCCTCGACGGTTTCGATCTCAACGCCGGCGTCCGCCCGCTGCTTGACCGTCTCCCCGGCCTCAAAGTCGTCGTCGACGTCAGCCGCGTGCGCGGCAGCCAGAGCCTGCTCGGCGCCAGCATCACCAACTCCGAATGGACCTACCTCGTCGGCCCCGAGTTCGATGTCCCGCGCCGCCTGTTCACCCCCTACGGCCATTTGCTCTTCGGCGAGGGCCACCTCGACACCTCTACCAACGCCTCCACCGGCACCACCACCGCCGGCTCCCACTCCTACGCCTGGGAAGTAGGCGGCGGCTTGCGCCTCCGCCCCGCCCGCAATTTTTCCATCCAGATCGTTCAGCTCGACTTCATCCACACCAGCTTCAATAACGCCGGTTCCACTGATGCCCGTATCAGCATCGGGGTCGAGGCCGTGTTTTAGGCCGCGGCAGGTATTAGGTGTTAGGTGCTAGGTATTAGGTATTAGGGAAGGCTCGGCGTGTGGGGCGAGGGCTGGCGGCGACGCCCTCCCGGGCTGGAGAGCGGCAACACGCAGGGCGGGGGCGAGCGTTCATCCGGCCTAAGACCTACCGCCTAGGCCCCTGCACCTGCTCGGCTGAGGCGCTCGCAGCGCCGCTTCGTTTGCCGGTAGGGGTGAAAGCGCCAGTGGCGCTTTCGCAGCCCTTCGCGCCGACTTTGCCCGCCGTGCAAACGGCGCGACCCCCGCGAAGTGCACACTGCGACTGTTCACAGCCGCTCGGCCTTCTGTGACTGCCGGGTCGAGGGCATTTTCATTCGGGCCACCGCGACTTTAATGCCTTCCGTTCATGTGCCAACAGCCACTGCTTGCGTTCCATGCCGCCGGCGTAGCCGGTAAGTGAGCCGTCCGATCCGATCACTCGATGACAAGGCACAACAACGCCGACGGGGTTGGAGGCGTTCGCGGCTCCGACGGCTCTGACCGCGGCCGGGCAGCCGATTTGCTTTGCCAGCGCAGCATAGGTGGTAGTCGTTCCACAGGCAATGTTCCGCAAAGCGCGCCACACTACACGCTGAAACGCCGTACCACCCGTCTCAACTCCCAGGGTATCGATCGCCTCCGGCACGCCCTGAAAGTATTGCTCAAGTGCTTCCGTTGCCTTGCTTGCGATGCGACGGGCACCGATCCTGAACCCACTGTCGCCGTAGTGGGTCCGAAGGAGCCGGTGCAATCTGTCCTCGCAATCCGCCCAGTCGACGGCACGAAGATTCAGGTTGCTGTCCGTCAAGATCAGCATCTGCCCGTCGCAGGCCGCTGGCGGCAATCCTACGGCGCTCTGCAGCAGTTTTACGGCTTCGCCGAGCCCGCAGTTGACCGCCGCGTCAAACACGTCTGCAGCGAGTGCCGGGTTAGTCCACGGGTCGGCCTGCAGCGGTGTCCAAAACTGGTCGCGGTAGAACTGGGCAACGGCCTCGCGCAACGCAGGGTCGCTCGCCAACGCAGCGTTGCGTTGAGCCGCATTCGGCGCGGTAGCCGTAACCCGGTCCACGGTTGCCCACCTTGGCCACTCCGGCCAGTTCCGCCGCGACACTCCGCAGTAGGTCTCCCCGCCGGGATCATCTGGATCGTCCGAGTAGCCGCCTTCGAATCCAAGCGTCCGGCTCAACGCCGCCACAAACGCAGTGCCCATGTACGCAACCTCCGTCTTAGTCTCGCCGCCCGCCCGCATGGCACCATTTCCATAGCCGGATCGTCGGGCTCCTCGAACTCGGCCAGCATCGGTCCCAAGCTGTCCACGTCGCACGCCACGGGGTTACCTCTCCATCGCGCTCTGCCACAGCGTGCGAATGTCGGCGCGCAGGCTTTCG
>JBOGKJ010000197.1:0-2870 GCA_050745565.1 Terriglobales bacterium
CAGCAGCCAGCGCTGCCAGCGGCGGCGGATGGGGGCGGCGGCGCTCATGAGGCCATCCTCGCCGGCAGCAGTTCGCGGTAGAGCGCGGCCAGTTCCGGCCCGCGCCGTTCCAGGCTGAAAAGGGTCCGCGCGCGCTGGCGGGCACGGTGGCCGCAGGCATGGCGGAAATTCCGGTCGGTGAGCAGATGGGCGAGCGCGGCCGCCAGCGCCACCGGGTCGTTGGGACGCACGGTGAGGCCGGTGACGCCGTGGGTGCTGACCCAGTCGGTGCCGGTGGACAGCGCGGTGTTGACCACGGGCAGACCGGCGGCCATGGCCTCCACCTGGGCCACGCCGAAGGTTTCGGCCTGCGTGCGCGAGGGCAGCACGAAGACATCCGCCTTGCTAAGCTGCAACGGCACCTCGGCATCCGGCAGGTGGCCCAGGAAACTCACCCGGTCGCCGAGGCCCAACTGCTGCGCCAGCCGCTCGAGTTGCGGCCGCTCCTGCCCTTCGCCAACGATGACCACCCGCGTGCGCAGCCCTATCGCTGCCTGCAGCAGCGTGTCGAGACCCTTGTAGGCCACCAGCCGGCCCAGGAAGATGACGGTGGGCTCGAAAATGCGGCGCTGCGCGGGCTCGGGCAGCGCGAGGAACGGGGCCAGATCGAAGCCGAACGGAATGACGCGGACTTTGTCGCGGTAGGGCGCGAGCGTCGGGAAGCGCACGGCGCTTTCCGAGCTGACCAGGATGGTGTCCACGCGTCGCAGGAACGCCGCCGTGAGGGCGTGTTCGGCGCGCAGCATCCATCCCGGCTTGCCCATCACCTCGGCATGCACGCTGGCCACCCAGGGCGTGCGCTTTTTCAGGCCCAGCGCCGCCCAGGCCGCCAGCGGAAAGGGCAGGTGAAAATGGAGCACGTCGCAGCGCTGGTTCAGCTCCTCCAGGGCACGGGCAAAGCCCCAGTGCAGGGGCATGGAAAAGGCCACCACCGGGGCGCGCAATTCGCGTCCGGCCACGCCGGCGGGAAACGCGCGCGGCGCGGACCGGGGCGGGCGGCAGGCCAGCACGGAAACGGCGAAGCCGCGCTGCGGCAGGTCGCAGACCTGCGCATGCAGCACCGCTTCGACGCCGCCGCGGTCGCGACCCCAGAACTTGTTGACCTGGCCGACAGTGGTGCTCATGCTTTTGCCTCCTGTCGAGGCGACTCGCGGGAGTCGCGCCGTTTGCGCGGCGGGCACAGTCGGCGCCAAGGGCTGCGCAGGTCCGGAGGGCGGCCCTCTCCCGGCAAACGAAGCGGCGCGGCCCGACCTCTAGCAATAGACCGCTCGCGCCCGCTTGGGCTCGCCGGGCCCCGGGCCGGCGCGAGCCCAAGCGGGATGCCCGGCGCAGCCGGGCAGGGGCCCGCGCCCGTCAATTTGGACGCGCCTCGAGCGGAGCGGGCGCGCATTGCCGCCAGGCGAATGCCGGCCGCAGCCTGACCCACGGGGCTCCCAAGGCGCAAGCGCCTTGGGGTGGGGCCCATGGCCGGGCGTGCAGACAAGGGCGGCCGCCCCGCTGAAGCCGCGGCAGCGTGTTCGCACCCGGGAGATAAGGGCGCGGCGCGCAGGCGGCAGTGGCGGCGATGGCGCGCCAGCGAGCGCCCGGCCACATCCCAGGTGAGCTGCCAGACGCGCCAGTCCAGCCGCCAACCGGCGCGGGCGAGGTAGTCGAGATCATAGCGCAGCTTGCAGCGCGCGCCGGCGGCGCCGGCGGCGTAGCCGGCATTGACCTGAGCCCAACCGGTGAGCCCCGGTCGCACCTCCAGGCGGCGCCGGTAGCCGGGAATGTCGCGCGCGAAGCGGCGGGCAAAGGCGGGCCGTTCCGGCCGCGGCCCCACCAGGCTCATGTCGCCGCGCAGCACGTTCCACAACTGCGGCAGCTCGTCGGCATGCCAGGCGCGCAGCCAGGCGCCGATGCGGGTGAGCCGGGCATCGCCGGGCCGGGCGAAGCGGGCGCGGCCGTCGGCTTCGGCTTCCACCCGCATGGTGCGCAACTTCCACAACCGGAAGGGACGCCCGTCGCGGCCCAGCCGCCACTGCGCCAGCAGCGCCGGGCCGGGCGACTCGCGCCGGATGAGCACCATGCAGACCGCCAGCGGCAGCGCGGCGAGCAGCAGGCTGGCGGCGGCGCCGGCGAGATCCCAGGTGCGCTTGCCGCCGTTCCCATAGCTCCAGCGAGCAAGATTTCGAAGCGGCGCGGCCGCCCTTCTCAGGACGTCCGCCCGCCGCCACCCCAGCCCGCCGGCGTGCCGGCGGCCCCGGGGCAGGTCGGGCTGCGGCCGATATTCGCTCGACAGCAACGCGCGCCCGCTCTGCTCAGGGCGCGTCCTCGTTGCCTCGTTATATGACTCAGGCATGCCAAGCCTCCTGCACAACGTGTTGAACGCTGATTTGCTCCATGCAGCGGGCGCGGGGGCAGCGGTAAGCGCGTCCGCGCCCGCCATGGCGCGAGTCGTAGCAGGGTCCGCAGCCGGCCTGGCCCTGCAGAAAGGGCTGCCCGGGGGCGTGAATCGAGCGGGCGTCGGTGGGGCCGTACAGGCCCAGCGCCGCCCGGCCGAGCGCGTGCGCCATCACCAGCGGCAGCGAGTCGTTGCCGATGACCAGGTCGCTGGCGGCGATGACGGCGGCGGTGTGGCGGAGGCTGAGGCGTCCGCAGCAGTCTTCCACGCCGGGCTCGAGGCGGTCTTCGGCGCTGCCCACCCAGCGCAAGGCGATGCCGCGCGCGCGCGCGGCCGCCGCCAGCGCCAGGAAGCGGGAGCTCGGCCAGCGCCGGTTGGGCATGGCCGCCCAGGGATTGCGCGCGCCGCCGGCCGCCAGCACCCAGCGCGGCCGCCCCGCGCCGGCCCAGGC
>JBOGKJ010000198.1:0-6760 GCA_050745565.1 Terriglobales bacterium
GCACCGCAACTGGGCCCGGTTCCGCGCCCTCTGGCTGCCGGGCGCGCGCATCCAGTTTGCGAGCGTGGGGCGCGACGGCAAGACACGCATCGGGTCGCTGACGCCGGAGGATTACATAGCCCAGGACACGCCCTACTTCGCCGCCCACGATTTTTACGAAATCACGCTCGTCAAGCGCAGCGAGCGCTTCGGCAACATCGCCCAAATCTGGACCTCGTTCGCGCTGCGCCGCTCGCCCACCGGACCGCCAACTCAGCGCGGCGTCGAGAGCTGCCAGTTTTTGTTCGACGGTCAGCGCTGGTGGATCGCCAACCTGCTGGATGAGCCGGCGTCGGCCGCGCACCCGCTCCCTCGCGATCTGGCCGGACACTGAAGCCCGGGGGCCGTCCGCTATTTCGCAACTGACGGCTGGTAGTCGGCTACGGGCAACTTCTCCCGGTGCATCTCCTGCAGCACGCTCACCCTCGCCGGCTGCAACGCCCGCGCCGCCAACCCCGCCCCCAGCCCCGCGGCGCTGCAGCGCACAGTTGCCGCCTCGACCATCGTCCAGGCGCGGCCGCGGCTGACGACGACGCTGCCGGCCGAGCTGAGCGCGTTTCAGGACGTGCAGTTGCAGGCGCGCGTCTCCGGCTTCATCCGCGAGCTCAATGCCGATCGCGGCAGCCAGGTGAAGGCGGGGCAACTGCTGGCGACGCTGGACGCGCCCGATCTCGAAGCCCAGCGCGCTGAAGCCGAGCACCGTTTGGGCTCCGCCCGCGCCCTCAGCCTCGAGGCCACCGCCGCCGTCGAGCGCGACCAGGCGACGCTCGACCGGCTGCGCGGCGCCGCCGCGGCCTCGGCCGGCGCCGTCGCCGGCAACGACATCCACGTCGCCGAGCAGACCGTGGCCGCCGATCGCGCCGAGGTCGCCTCGCGCGAGGCCGGCGAACAGGCCGCCGCGGAAGCCCTCAAGAACCAAACCGCCCTCACCGCCTACCTGCGCGTCACCGCGCCGTTCCCCGGCATGGTGGTCCGGCGCAACGCCAGCCTGGGGGCGCTCGCCGGCCCTTCCGCCCCGGCGCTGTTCGAGCTGCAGCAACTCGACCCGCTGCGCCTGGTGGTGGACGTGCCCGAGGCTCAGGCCATCGGCATCCAGCTCGGCGAGAAACTCCCCTTCACCGTCAGCAGCCAACCCAACCATACCTTCCACGCCACCGTCGCCCGCATTGCCCACAGCGTCCGGCCGGAAAGCCGCACCATGCCGATCGAGCTCGATGTGGCGAACCCCGGCCTGCTGCTCGCGCCCGGCATGTTCGCCCGCGTCACCTGGAGTTTCCAGCGCGCCCAACCCTCGCTGTTCGTGCCCTCAACCGCGGTGGTCCGCGGCAGCGACCGCACCTTCGTCGAGCGCATCGCCCGCAACGGCACGTTGGAATGGGTGAACGTTTCGACCGGCTTCACCAACGGCGATCTGGTCGAGATCTTCGGCCCGCTCGCGCCCGGCCAGCGCGTGGTCGCCGCGGCCGACGATGCCCTCCGTCCCGGCGAGCGCGTCCAAGTCAAGCCCTGAGCGGTGCGCACCGGCGCGGAGGCCAATTTCGAATTGCGGCACGGCCGCCCTTCTCAGGACGCCCTCCCGATGGTCGGGCTGCGGCCGGAATTCGCCTGGCGGCAACGCGCGCCCGCTCTGCTCAGGGCGCGTCCAAGTTGCCTCGTTAGGATTCGGCGAGGAGCGCGGCTGGGCGCGTGGCGGTCACGACTCTGCGGGCCGCCGCAAGGCTGGATGCGATCACGAGCACGGCCAGGACAACTGCCGCGACGACGAAGGCGCCCGTAGGAGCTCCGCTGAGGCCATAGAGGGAATGCGTGAGGCCGCGGGAGAGCAGCCACGCACCTAGAGCTGCGGCCGGCAGCGCAGCCGCAAGTATGAACCCAGCTTGTCGTGCAGCCAGACCGTAAAGATGGCTGGCGCGGGCCCCAAGCGCTGCGCGGATTGCAAACTCTCGCTGGCGGGCCGCCATCGTCTCCTCAAGACCCGCGTACATGCCGAGCCCCGCCGCGACCAAACCCACCACGGCCAAGCCCACCAGAAGCCAGAGCAGTAGCCGCCAAGCGAGCGAGGCGCGCGCAATCCGATCCTCCAGGCTGGTGACAACGGGAGGGCTCATTGCCGGGCTGAGTTGCGCAAGTGCGCGCGCGGCAGCGGGCGCGAAGCGGTCGAAGCTGGCAGCCGGACGTAGCCGCACAAGGAGGCTAAAGTCCCCTGCAGGCGAAAGTTGATAAACCGTCGGCACGGGTAGGATTTGTCGAGCGCTCATGCGGGCGTCCGCCACCTCGCCTATGACCTGGCACGGGAAGGGCGCAAAGAATGTTTGGCCCACAGCCCGCCGACGTGGCCAAAACCTGAGGGCAAACGCCGCGTTGACGACAACCGCAACGGGAGGCCGCGCAGTCACGCCGGCGGCGTAGGGGGGCGCGAGGGCGGCCTGTTGGGACCGCTCCAGGTCCTCCGGGCCGAAATCGCGCCCGCCCAGCAAACGCAGACCCAAGAGCTCGAAGGCGCCCCCGCTCACGTATCGTGTCTGGGCCAGGGGAAAAGCTGTCGGCTTGACGCGATCGGGGTTGACGAGAAAAATTGTGAGCGTAGGGGAGACTGCCGGCGTGAACGGCGCCGGATAGAAGCTCGCCGCCCCGGCGACCGCCGGCAACTCGAGCAGAGCCTGCCGGGCAGCTCGGTTGAGACCACGGTCCCTCGTAATCTCATCTCTAGAACCCAATTGCATTTCGGCCGCGATCGCCGGAGTAAAGCGCCGCGCCGCCGCCAGCGCCTGCAGCGCGTGCGCGAGCTGCGGCACCTGAGGCGGCCGAGCCTGGACCATGGCAAGGCCGCGAGCGTCAAAGCCGAGCGGGTATTGGAGGCGGCGCCAAGCGCTGACCAGCGCCATGCCTGCGCCTGCAAGCAGGATGAGCGCGAGCGCGAGTTGCGCGCCGGCAAGCCCCATCTGCGCCCGGAGGACACGGCGCGGAGGGCCTGTCCCTGGACCCACGCCGCTCCCAGGTTGACGGGCGGCTGCGCGCCATGCCGGCAGGGCGGCGGCCATCGCCGCAGCGCCAATCGCCAGCGCCACCGCGCCGACCGCTACCAGGGCGGTCGGCAGCGTGTCAGCGGCCGGCTCGGCGCCAAAGGCGCGCCGCATCGCGACTTGAGCCCAATTGCGAGCAAGAAAGCCCAGCACAAGGCCCAAAACGCATCCGCCTGCAACCGGGCGGATAGCGCGGCTCACTGCGCCGCTGACCAGGCGCGCCGGACTCGCACCCAACGCGGTCCGCAGCGCGTACTCGCCCTGCTGCCGCTCGCCCCGGGCCAGCGTCACGGCGGCGATGTTGGTGCATGCCAGGAGCAGCAAAATCAAGCACGCGCCCCATACGCTCCACAGCAGGGGGCGGCGGTCGCCGGCGAGCGCCTGGTGCAGCGGGGCGATATCGGGCCCTGGGCGCGCGCCCAGGCCAAAGGCCCGTACGCGGCGGCTGATGATCTTGAGCCCGGCCGACGCCTTCGTGGCGGTGACGCCGGGCCGCAGCCGTCCAAACACCACCGCGCTGGTCGTGAGCGGGTCGGGACCGGGCTCGCCTTCCGGGCCCGAGATCCAGACCTGCGTCCCCGCCGGGAAAGCAAAACCGGGTGGAGCTACTCCGACCAGTTGATACCGGCGCCCGTCTAGCTCAATGGACCCGAGTGCGCCCGAGAGCGGCTTCTGGGCCCGCTCCCGCCATAGCTTATAATTGATAACTGCCCCGCCCGCATCCGGCGCGGCTGCGGCGAGTCCATCCCCGGCGGCGAGCTTGACCTCGAGGGTGGAAAAGAATCCTTTCGTGACCTCCACGACGCGGAGCCGCCTGCCGCTCGCGAGCCAACCGGCCCGCTCCCCCCAATAGGCGGCGACTCCTGTGAAAAGAGACTGTAGCGCGTCGGAGGCAACAACTCGGCCCGTCAGCACGTTGAAGACACCCCCCGCGCCGATTGACACCAATTCGCGCGGCTGCGGAAGCGGCAGCGGCGCAACCGCGACCGAATAAAGGGGGGCGAGCACGGCTATAACCGCTGCAAGCGCGAGCGCCAACGCCATTTCCGGCAACAGCCGCGCGGGCCTCGCCAGCGCGCCAGCTCTGGCGGTCGCGCCAGGGTTGGGAGGCCGCGCGCCGAACCTAGTGGGGCGGGTTAGACGCATCCTGAGCCGGATCGGGTGCCCGGCGTGGGCAAGCGGCCGCCCACCGTTGCAAGGTTGGCGCGACCCAAAGGGCGCCGGGGCCTCGCAACGGACCTGGCCGGGGGGCGCCCCGGGGTCCGGGGAGCCGCCACAGCACTCTTGGCCAGGGCCCGTGCCAACGCTCTCTCGGCATCACCGGGATCCGCGGGCGCAAGCGCGCCCTGGCGGCTCCAGATAAGCCGCCCGCCCGGCCCGAACAGCAGGGTCTCCGGGCTGAAGTTCAATCGGAAATATCGGACGAACCCCAAGTCGACCATGACTTCCTGCTGGGCAGCGCGGGGAACGAGGTCGCCGGGCTGGAGCGCCCGCGCCGGTCCCGGCGGCAGCACAAAGACGGGGCAGCCTAGCCGCTGTAGTGCTGCACCCAGCTTCCCCCAGCCCAGCCGGTCATCGCGCACGCATGCGCGGCAGATTCCGGCCTCGTACCGCACCGCCCAGCAGCGCAGATCGGCTGGTGGCCGGATTGGCTTCCCGGCCGGACTATAGCCAATGGGCGGCTCAACGCTGAGCGCAGAGTCCCGAGCGGGCACCGCGTTGCCGCGGCCGGCGGCCCTCGCACCGATCACAACCGCGGCGAAAAGCGCGCCGTCGAGAACGGCCAGAGCCAACACCGCCAGCGGCAGCAGCCTGTCAAGGCGGGCAGTCATCTCGTTGCTTCCCTAGCGACCAGTGTAGGCGAACTCGATCCGCCCCGCCGCCCATAAAACCGGAAGGTCTTTATCGCGCCACCGAACTCGACAAATTGGCCACGTTCGTCCAAGCTCAGCATCGACTCCATATCGTTCACGGCTGCGAAGCAGACAACGTGGAGCGGCGCGTGTGGGAGCTTTCGCAACTCTTTGCCGCACGCGCCGTTATCACCGTATCCCCAAAAGCTCACGTGTTCAATTTTTTCCGCCGCCACGGCGACCGAACGCCAGAAGGCCAAGTCCGACGCCGCGTTCTCCCCGCGCAACACGAAGCGGCACGGCCGCCCTTCTCAGGACGCCCTCCCGATGGTCGGGCTGCGGCCGGAATTCGCTTGGCGGCAACGCGCGCCCGCTCTGCTCAGGGCGCGTCCAAGTTGCCTCGTGAGGACGTAGCGCCCGGAGTCTGTGCCGGGCGGGAAAGCGGGCCGACCGCTCTCGTCAAGCCCCCCGACTCGCTCCAGATCGAAACACGCCCACCGCTTCCGCAGTATTTGGCTCGCTGGCGCGGCGCTACTGCAGCAGCGCAAGATCGCGGACACTAACGCCGCAGCTCAACAGGAGCGCGCCCAGCAGGAGCCCCCACGCCAGCCGTCCGACGGTCTTGCGCATGACTAACCCCTGATTCTTTTTCGTTAACCTAGAAACCTCGGGCCGGGGCGTCGCGGCCGGATGCAACGTGCATAGCCCCCCGCCGCGGCGCGTCCGCCCTCAACTGCTACGGTTGCCCCGGGCTGAGCAACGCCCGTGGGCCCCATTGACGCCCAAGGCGGCGCCTACCGTACGATGCTGGGTGGGGGCTCCCCGCCGGTGCAGCGGTTCTGATCCCCGCCGGCATATGGACAGGTACACTGGTTGGCTCCGCCGGTGTAACTGCAGTCGCCCTCATAGGGGGGCGGGCCGCACCAGCAGCAATATTCCCAGCACTCCGTCAGTGGACGCGCAGATAAGCCGGACGCCATAGCCGGCGACATAGACAAGATCGCCGCAGCTATGGCCGACCCCAGAAGCGCGATGACTTGGTTTCGGGTCCATATCTTGCTCCTCCCCTTCCTCGCGGAATTCTCTGGCGAACCGCCCGAATGACGGCGAGCCAGCGCACCTCCAGCCTGTCAAGGCCTGATACAAATCTGCCTGCCTGCCCGTCCGTCTGTCTGTCTTGGAAGTCCAGCAATAAGAGCCGAGGAGGCAGAGAACGTCGCAATTCCGTGACAATTCACGGGCGCGGAACTCCCACGGCGGGGCAGCGTGCAGACGAATATCGGCCGTGGAGAAAACGCCATGCCTGCGCAGATCTGGAAGGCCAGACGGACAGCAGACCTGCGACGTTTGCACCCGGCAATGCGATTACCGGTGCCGGCGCGCTCGCTACGAGCGGCCGCGGCGTTCGGCCTTCTGTTTGACGCGGTCGTGGATCATCGTCCAGCCTTCGGGCATGCCCTCGCGGTGACCCGCGTCCACGGCGCCGAACCCGTAGTGATGGAATTGGATGACGGTGACGCCGCCTTCCTCGCGCAGCCGGTACTGCACGTTGTGAGCGGCCGCGGCCGAAATCATTACTAGCGGCGCTGAGCCCGCGCCACACCCTCTTCCCTGCGCGTGTTGGCCGCCGGCGCACCGCCCATGCATTCAACCTTCAGCTCTCAACCTTCAGCCCTCAACTTTCCCCCTCGAGCTTTCCGCCTCCAGCTTTCCGCCTCGAACTATCCGCCTCCTTGACACCTCCGCCGCTTTGACATAGATTGTCTATGTCGAGAGCGCGGAGGGCCCATGGGACGCGATGAGATACCGCCGGGCAGCCTGGTGCTGCTGATCCTGAAGACGCTG
>JBOGKJ010000199.1:0-4930 GCA_050745565.1 Terriglobales bacterium
GCCGAGGCCGAGTCGCGCCAGGCCGCGCTGCATCTCGAAATCGCCGCCGCCGCCGAGGCTGTCGCCGCCGCCCTGGCCGAGGCCAGCCGTGCCGCCGAGGCGCTTGCCGCGGCCCAGGCCGAAACCGCCCGCGTCGAAGAACGGGCCCAGGCCGCCGGCACCCACCGTGAGCGCCTCGAACGCCTCGAGCGCGAAGCTCAGGCGCGGCTCACCCAATTGCAGGCCGAACGCACCGCCTTGGCCGCGCGCCGCTCCGCGCTCGAGCTGCAGCAGCGCCAGCTCGAGGGCGAACTCCAGCGCATCACCCAGGACGCGGTGGCCGCCGCCGCCGCCGCCGCCGCCGCCGATAATGCCCTCGCCGCCGCCCGCCAGCGCGCCGCCGATCAGGAAGCTGCCGTCAACCTTGGCCGCGCCCAACTCGACGCCGGCCGCCAGGCCGCCAACGACGTCGAAGTCCGCCAGGCGCGCCACGAGGCCGATGAAGCTCACCTGCGCCAGAGCTGCCGCGACGCGCTCGAATGCGAGCTCGAGGCGCTGCTCGACGCCGCCGCCGACGCCGACGCCGGCGCCGCCCCGCCCGATGCCGCCGCGCTCGAGCAGGCGGTGCACGCCCTGCGCATGCGCCTCGAACACCTCGGGCCGGTCAACATGATGGCGCTCGAGGAGTACGACGAGGCCCAGCAGCGCCACACCTTCCTCTCCACCCAGCGCGACGACCTGCTCGCCTCCATCGCCGACACGCAAAAGGCCATCGCCGAAATGGATGCCGTCTCGCGTCAGAAATTCGCCCTGGCCTTTGAGCAGATCAACGCCTACTTCCAGGAAAGCTTCCGCCTGCTCTTCGGGGGCGGTCAGGGCTTCCTCCGCCTCAGCGAAACCGAGGGCAACGGCGACAGCGGCGTCGATATCGTCGCCCAGCCCCCCGGCAAGAAACTGCAGAATGCGCTGCTGCTCAGCGGCGGCGAAAAGGCCATGACCGCCATGGCGCTGCTGCTCGCCGTCTTCCGCTATCAGCCCAGCCCCTTCTGCCTGCTGGACGAAGTCGATGCGCCCATGGACGAAGCCAACGTCATCCGCTTCAGTGAAATCATCCGCTCCATGGCCGCCCACACCCAGTTCATCGTCATCACCCACAATAAACGCACCATGGAGGCCGCGCCGCTGCTCTACGGCGTCACCATGGCGCAGCTCGGCGTCTCTCGCCTGGTCTCGGTCGAACTCGACGAGCGGCAGCGCGCGTAAGCGGTGGACGTGCGACGGGCGCGTGCACCGCGGCGAAGCCGCGCTGGGGCCCGCGCCAACAAAGTTTTCGCGCGCGGCACCAGAAAACGTTCGCGCTGTCAAGTGGGTGACGCGTGTCGAGACGGTTGACACCCGCTGGCCGAGTTGAGGAAGATGGTTGCTCCAACCATGAGCATCGTCACTGTCCGTGAATCCCACCTCGCCGGCATGCCTCTGATCTCCCGCGGCAAAGTCCGCGACCTCTACGATGCCGGTGACCAGTTGCTGCTGGTCGCCAGCGACCGCTTGTCGGCCTTCGATGTCGTCCTCCCCACTCCGATTCCGGACAAGGGGCGCGTGCTCACCCAGATATCGCTTTTCTGGTTCGAGTTCCTGCGCGAGGTCTGCCCCAACCACCTCGTCAGCGCCCGCGTCGCGGATTTTCCCGCCCCCGTGCGCGGCGAGGCGGCGCAGCTCGAAGGCCGCAGCATGCTGGTGAAAAAACTCAAGATGTTTCCGGTCGAGTGCGTCGTCCGCGGCTACCTCTCCGGCTCGGGATGGAAGGAGTACAAGAAATTGGGCACCGTGTGCGGCATTCCGCTGCCCCAGGGCCTCGCCGAGTCAGCGCGCCTGCCCGAGCCCATCTTCACCCCCTCCAGCAAGGCCCAGGTCGGCCACGACGAAAACATCACCATGGCCCAGGTCGAATCGCTCGTGGGCGCCGCCGCCGCCGCCCGCCTGCGGGACCTCAGCCTCGATATCTACCGCCGCGCCGCCGCCTACGCCGAGACCCGCGGCATCATCCTCGCCGACACCAAATTCGAGTTCGGCCTCGATCCGGCCGGCGGCAGCGAGCCCGTGCTCGCCGACGAGGTCCTGACCCCGGACTCCTCCCGCTTCTGGCCGCGCGCCAGCTACCAGCCCGGTCGCGCCCAGGAGTCCTACGACAAGCAATATGTGCGCGACTATCTGGAACAGGTCGGATGGAACAAACAACCCCCGGCGCCGGCGCTGCCTGAAGAGGTGGCCAACAAGACCAGCGCCAAGTATCGTGCCGCCTACCACGAGTTAACCGGCCGGGAACTGCCCCGGTGAGCCATGAGGACGGTTTGACAGCACTCGACTTCTTTCTGCTGGCGGTGGTGGCCATTTCCGTGGTGGCGGCGGCGATCAAAGGCTTCTTCTATGAGGTGTGGATGATGGTGGCCGCCGTGGTCGCGGTCGCCGTGGCCGCCTGGCAGTTCCCGCTCCTGGCCCCGCATCTGGGCTGGGCCCTGGGCTGGCTCTCGCCGCAACAGTCGGCCGAGGCCGCCAACTTCGTCGCCTTCCTGCTGCTGCTGCTGCTGGTGCTGATCGCCGCCATGATCGTCGGCCGCTTGCTGCGCAGCGTCCTGCACGCCGTTGGTCTGCGCTGGCCCGACCGCATGCTGGGCGCGGCGCTGGGGCTTGCCCGCGGCTTACTGCTGGCCATCGCCGTGGTCACCATGATGGTGGCGCTGCCGTTCCAGGCGCACGCGGTCGCCGCCTCGCGCCTGGGCCCGGATCTGCTCTGGGGCGGCCGCGCCCTGGCCCCCATGCTCCCGCCCGCGCTTGAGTCCCGGTTTCAGGCGGAAATGCTGGCCCTCGGCAAGGAACTGCAATGAAGGAAGCCCTCGAAGCCTTGGTCACCGAAATGGTGGATAAAGGCATCCGCCTCGATGAAGCCCTGGGCGAGTTCGAGCGCCGCTTCATCCGCCGCGTCCTGGACCGCCAGCAGGGCAACCGCTGCCTCGCCGCCCAGGCCCTCGGCATGCACCGCAACACCCTTACCCGCAAAATCGAGCAGCTTCAGCTCACCGCCGCGCGCAAATCGCGCTAGCCCAGCAAGTGCCCCATCTTGTCGCGCTTCGCCTCGAGATAGCGCCGGGTGTGCTCGCTGATGTCCTCCGGCTGGCAGGGAACGCGCTCCACCACGGCAATTCCGGCCCGCTCCAGCGCCGCTGATTTCTCCGGATTGTTCGACAGCAGCCGCACCCCGCGCACCCCCAAGTGCCGCAGCACCGCCGCCGGCAGCGCGTAATCCCGGCTGTCGGCCGCAAACCCCAGCCGCTCGTTCGCCTCCACCGTGTCGGCGCCCTCATCCTGCAGCGCGTAGGCGCGCAGCTTGTTCATCAGCCCGATGCCGCGCCCCTCCTTCTCCTCGTAGAGCAGTAGCCCCGCCCCCGCCTCCGCAATCCGCCCCAGCGCCAGCTCCAACTGCTGCCGGCAGTCGCAGCGGAGGGAGCTGAACACGTCCCCAGTCAGGCACTGCGAATGAATGCGCAGCAGCGGCGGCGCCGGCTCGATCGCGCCCAGCCGCAGCACCAGCAGCCCCTCGCCCGCGCCCTCGAACCCCATGATCCGGAAGTGCGCCCAGCGCGTGGGAAAATCCGCCTCCGCCACCAGCTTTACCTCCGGCATGCCGGCCGGGGACGCGGCCGCCGATGCATCCCGGGTTGAAACCTTGGCTGGGCCCATCGCTGATGGCTAATTGCCAATTGCTGACGGCTAATCGCTAATCGCTAATTGCTAATTGCTAATTGCTATTTAATCATATCCGCATGGGCACCGAGCGCCTCTTGCTGATCACGCTGCTGCTGAACCTCGGGGTGATGGCCGCCATCGCCGCCGTGTTGGTGCGCTCGGTTGCCTTCCAGCGCCTGCTCTATCTCGACCGCCGCTCCCGTCCGCAGCAGTTGGCCTTCGCCCTCTTCCTCGCCCTCCCACTGCTCGGCGGCGTTTGGATCCGGCTCGCCGTGCCCAGCTTTGGCGCCGCCGACCTCAGCCTCGCCGGCGCGCTCCTCGTCGGCCTCATCGGCGGCTACACCGCCGGCGCCTTCGGCGGCGCCGTCATTGCCATTCCCGCCCTGGTGTTCGGCGGCGAGTGGCTGACCCTGCCCGTCGTCGTCGCCGCCGGGCTCGCCGGCGGACTGCTGCGCCAGGTCGCACCCAACCAGGAAGAGGTCTGGGCCTTCTCCCCCTTCATCGATCTGGAGTTGTGGCGCTGGCTGCGCAACCGCCTCAACCGTCCCTTCCGCGACTGGCAGGCGCTGGTGTTCGCCACCGTGCTGGCGCTCACGCTCGCCCAACTGGAATTGCACCGCCTTGCGCCCGGCGCCGTCTACGCCCTTCAGCCCCGCACCGCCTGGACCCTCGCCGCCGTCCTCGCCGCCAATATCCTGGCCCTCGCCATCCCCATCAAAATCTGGGAAAACACCCGCATCGAGCGTCAGCTCGAAGCCCAGCGCCGCATGCTCGTGCAGGCCCGCCTCGACGCCCTCACCAGCCAGATCAATCCCCATTTCCTCTTCAATACCCTGAATTCGGTCGCCTCGCTGGTACGGGTCGAACCCGACACCGCCCGCGTGCTGATCGTCAAGCTCTCGAATATCCTTCGCCGCATGCTCGACCGGCACGAAAGCTTCCTGCCGCTGCGCGACGAGGTCGCCTTCACCGACGATTATCTCGACATCGAAGTGGTGCGCTTCGGCAGCGACAAACTGCGCGTCGAAAAACAGATTGACGCCGCCACGCTCGACCTGCTGGTCCCCAACATGCTGCTGCAGCCCGTGGTCGAAAACTCCGTCCGCCACGGCCTGGCGCCCCGCATCGAAGGCGGCGGCTGCGTCAGCCTCCGCGCCCGCCGCCTGCAACGCCAGGGCGGGGAAGCGCTCGAGCTCGAAATCGAGGA
>JBOGKJ010000200.1:0-4322 GCA_050745565.1 Terriglobales bacterium
TGCCAGTTGTAGGAGTGCAGCCAGGAGCGGAGCTCCTGGCTGCGTTCGGTTGAGTGCTGATAGGAACGGGCATAGGCCCACTCGGCCAGAGATGTTTTAATGAATCGCTCGGCCTTGCCGTTGGTGCGTGGAGTGTAGGGGCGTGTGAAGTGGTGTTTGAGGCCGAGCTCGCGACAAGCGTGAGCGAAGGCGCACGAGCGGTAAGCCGGGCCGTTGTCGGTGAGGACGGCCCTGATAGGAAAACCCCAATGAGCATAACCGGCGACGGCAGTACGAAGGAAGTCGGCGGCGGTGGGGCCGCGCTCGTTGGTGAGGACGTCGGCAAGGGCGAGGCGGGAGTGGTCATCAATGGCGACATGCAGGTATTCCCAGCCGGCGCGGACGCTGCCACGCACCGCAGGTGCGACGCGGTGGCCAGGGCGAAGGATGCGGCCCAGTTTTTTGACGTCCAGGTGGAGCAGGTCGCCAGGACAGGGGCGCTCGTAGCGCTGGACCGGTGGAGGAGGATCGAGATCGCGCACGCGGTTGAGGCCAGCGCGGCGCAGAAGGCGGCTGACCGTGGCGCGACTCAGGCCGGTGGCTTGGGCGATGGCATGGCCGGTGAGGCGTTGCCGACGCAGGGCGAGCACCTGGGCGACGAGCGCATCCGGGGTAGGACAACGGAAGTGGTGTGGGCGGGAACTGCGGTCGCGTAGCCCATCCGGGCCCTCCTGGCGATGGCGCCGAGCCCACTTCCCCGCCGTTTGGCGGCTAACCCTGCGCGAGGCCGCGGCCTCGCGCAGGGTCAGCCGCCCCATCCCGATGTCCTGGCAGAGATCAAGCCGCCCGCTGACCGTCAATCGTGCATGATGGTGGTAGTTCATCCGGCCTCCGAGGGTGCTTCTGTTTTCACACCATCAGCATCTCCGTTCTTGGCCGGATGAACAACAACCTATTGA
Source organism: Terriglobales bacterium (assembly GCA_050745565.1). Lineage (GTDB taxonomy): Bacteria > Acidobacteriota > Terriglobia > Terriglobales > SCQP01 > SCQP01. Next base: position 939 of record JBOGKJ010000200.1, read on the forward strand.
AACTTCACAACTAGCAACTAGCAACTAGCAACTAGCAACTTCTTCTTCCGCGCTACAGCTCGACCTTGAGCACCGCCAGAAAGGCCTCCTGCGGAATCTCGACCTTGCCCAGGCGCTTCATGCGCTTCTTGCCTTCCTTTTGCTTCTCGAGCAGCTTGCGCTTGCGGGAGATGTCGCCGCCGTAGCATTTGGCGAGCACGTCCTTGCGGACGGCGCGGACGGTTTCGCGGGCGATGACTTTGCCGCCGATGGCGGCCTGAATCGGCACCTCGAACTGCTGCCGCGGGATGAGTTCCTTCATCTTGGCCGCCAGCGCCTTGCCGCGCTCGAAGGATTTCACGCGGTGCAGGATCATCGAGAGCGCGTCCACGGGCTCGCCCGCCACCAGCACGTCGAGCTTCACCAGGTCGGAGGCCTGGTAGGCGCTGAGGTGGTAGTCGAGCGAGGCGTAGCCGCGCGAGACGGTCTTGAGCCGGTCATAGAAGTCGAGCACGACCTCGTTCAGCGGCAGCGCGTAGGTCAGCATCACGCGCTGCGGGCCGACGTAATCGAAGCCCTTCTGCTCGCCGCGTTTGTCCTCGCACAGCGCCAGGATGCCGCCCAGGGCGTCGTCATTGGAGATGATGGTGGCGGTGATGATGGGCTCTTCGATGCGCTCGATATCGCCTGGCGAGGGCAGTTTGTCGGGGTTGTCGACGTCGAGCCAGGTGCCGTCGCGGCGCAGCACACGGTAGCGCACGCCGGGGGCGGTGACGATCAAATCAAGCGAGAACTCGCGCTCCAGCCTCTCCTGCACGATCTCCATGTGCAGCAGCCCGAGAAACCCGCAGCGGAACCCGAAACCCAGCGCGGCCGAGCTCTCGGGCTCGAAAAAAAACGACGAGTCGTTCAGCCGCAGCTTTTCGAGCGCGTCGCGCAGCTCGGCGTGCTGGTCGCTCTCGGTGGGATAGAGCCCGGCAAACACCATGGGCTTGATCTGCTCGAAGCCGGCCAGCGGCTTGGCCGCCGGGGCGGCGTCATCGGTGATGGTGTCGCCGATGAGAGCGTCGGCGACGCGTTTGATGTTGGCGATCACCAGGCCCACTTCGCCGGCCTCGAGCTGCTCGACCGGCATCGTTTTGGGCGTGCGCACGGCCAGCGTCTCGATGGTGAAGCTCTCGCCATTGGACATGAGCCGGATCTTCTGCCCGAGCCGCAGCGTGCCCTCCATCACCCGCGCCAGCAGGACTACGCCCCGGTAGGGGTCGAACCAACTGTCGAACAACAGCGCCTGCAGCGGCGCCGCGGCCGAGCCTTTCGGCGCCGGAATGCGGGCCACGATGGCCTCCAGCACCGCCTCGGTCCCGAGCCCGGTTTTGGCCGAGATCAGCACCGCGTCGGCCGCATCCAGCCCGATGACCGACTCGATCTGCTGCTGCACCCGTTCGGGTTCGGCGCTGGGCAAGTCCACCTTATTGATGACCGGGATCACTTCCAAGTGCTGGTTCACCGCCAGGTAGGCGTTGGCGACGGTTTGCGCCTCGACGCCCTGGGCGGCGTCCACCACCAGCAGCGCCCCTTCGCAGGCGGCAAGGCTGCGCGAGACCTCGTAGGAAAAGTCCACGTGGCCGGGCGTATCAATAAGGTTAAGTTGGTAATGCTGCCCGTCTTGGGCGCGGTAGTCGAGGCGCACGGCGTGGGCCTTGATGGTGATGCCGCGCTCCCGCTCGAGCGCCATGTCGTCGAGCACCTGCGACTGCATTTCGCGCGCCGTCAGCGCGCCGCAGGCTTCCAGCAGCCGGTCGGCCAGCGTGCTCTTGCCGTGGTCTATATGCGCGACGATCGCGAAATTACGGATAAAAGTGGCGGCCAAGCTCTTAGAATACAAGACTAGCCATGCAGACCCTCGAGCTTGCGCTGTCCCCGCCGCTGGCGCGCGTCACCGTGAACCGCCCGGCCAAGCTGAACGCGCTGAATCAAACCGTCATTGCCGAACTCGATCAGGTTTTCGCCGAACTGGAGCCGACCCCGGACCTGCGGGCGGTGATTCTGACCGGAGCGGGCGAAAAGGCCTTTGTCGCCGGCGCCGACATTGCCGAGCTGGCCGCGCTCGATGCCGTCGCCGCCCGCGCCGCCAGCCAGCGCGGCCAGGCGCTGTTCAACCGCATCGCCCGCTTTCCCCGGCCGGTCATTGCCGCCATCAACGGCTTCGCCCTGGGCGGCGGGCTGGAACTGGCGCTGGCCTGCACCTTCCGGCTGGCGGCGGAAAACGCCAAGCTCGGCCAGCCCGAGGTGAAGCTCGGCCTCATCCCCGGCTATGGCGGCACGCAGCGCCTCGCACGCCTCGTGGGCGAGGCCGCCGCGCTCGAGCTCATCCTCACCGGTGAGCCCATCTACGCCGCCGAGGCGTTGCGGCTGGGCCTGGTCAATCACGTGGTGCCCGCCGCCGGCCTGCTGGCGGCGGCTGAGGACCTTGCCCGCAAGATCGCTGCCAACGCCCCGCTCGCAGTCGAGTTCTGCCTGGAGGCGGTGCGCCACGGCCAGGACATGAACCTCGAGCAGGGTCTGGCGCTCGAAGCCAGCCTGTTTGCCCTCAGTTGCGCCACCGAAGACATGAAAGAGGGCACGCGCGCATTTCTGGAAAAGCGCGCCCCACAATTCCATGGCCGCTAAAGGGCAGCCGCAAAAGCGGGACGCGCGGCCGAGCCGCCGCGCCGGAAGTGCCGCCCGCGCTCGCGGTCCCGCCCGCACCATAAAAGCCGGCTTTTCCGCCGCCGGCTTCGGCTTTGCCATCGTCGTCAGCCGCTTCAACGCCTTCATCACCGATCGCCTGCTGGCCAGCGCCCTGGACGCGCTCGAGCGGCTGGGCGCGGCGCGCCACCGCATCCGCGTGGTTGAGGTTCCGGGGGCGTTCGAAATCCCCGCCACCGCCCGCGCCCTGGCCAAATCCCGGCGTTATGACGGCGTCATTTGTTTGGGCTGTATCCTGCATGGCGACACCCGCCATTTCGAGTTCATCAGCCGCGAAGTAACCCGCGGCGTCGGCGAGTCGGCGCAGGCCACCGGCGTGCCCCACGCCTTTGGCGTGCTGACCTGCGAGACGCTCGAACAGGCGGTGCAACGCGCCGGGGTGAAAGGCGGAAACAAGGGTTGGGAGGCGGCGCTGGTCGCGGTTGAGATGGCGAATCTCTTCAAGCGCCTGCGCTCTGAGTCATGATGCAGCACCGATCCGCTCCGGCCGGTTTCCTGCGAGGCAACTTGGAGACGCCTAGCCTAGCCTGGCCAGCTGTCGTCGCGGCACCCCGCTGCGCCTCGCGATCTCACCCGCCGATGCCGCCCCAAAGCTAATTGCTAATCGCTAATGCTGCCCGCATTGCATGAGAAATGCGGGCCTTAGCCCGCCAT
>JBOGKJ010000201.1:0-44480 GCA_050745565.1 Terriglobales bacterium
ATGGCGGGCTAAGGCCCGCATTTCTCATGCAATGCGGGCAGCATTAGCGATTAGCAATTAGCTTTGGGGCGGCATCGGCGGGTGAGATCGCGAGGCGCAGCGGGGTGCCGCGACGACAGCTGGCCAGACTAGAGCGAGAGCGGGTCCACGTCCACGATCAGGGCGGCGGCGAGGCGGCTGGCGGCGGCCCAACCGCGCAGTTCCCGCAGCAGGGCGGCCAATTCGCGGCGGCTCTGGCTTTTGAACAGGAACTGGATGCGATGCTCGCCCTTGGCGCGCGCCAGCGGCGCCGGCGCGGGGCCCAGGATGTGGGTGGCACTGAAGCGGGGTGCTTGCGCGCGCAGCCAGGCGCCGGTGTCGCTGGCGCAGCGCTGTAGGCGATCGAGGTCGCGGTGGCGCAACTGGACGGCGGCGAGGGCGGCAAAGGGCGGGTAGTGCATCCAGCGGCGGAAGTTGGCTTCCTTGTGGTAGAAGGCGGCAAAGTCGCCGCCGGCGGCGGCGGTGATGGCGTAATGGTCCGGGTGCAAGGCCTGGAAGAGCACCTCGCCGGGCTCGTCGCCGCGGCCAGCGCGGCCGGCGACCTGGGTGAGTAGTTGAAAGGCGCGTTCGGCGGCGCGGAAGTCGGGGAGGTGGAGGCCGGCGTCGGCCTGGAGCACGCCCACCAGGGTGACGCCGGGGAGATCGTGGCCCTTGGCGATCATCTGTGTGCCCACGAGAATGTCCAACTCGCCGGCGCGGAAGCTGGCCAGGACCTGTTCGAAGTGGCGGTGGTTGCGGGCGGTGTCGCGGTCGAGGCGGGCGATGCGTGCCTGGGGCAGGCGCGCGGCCAGCGCCTGTTCCACCTTTTCGCTGCCGGAGCCGAGGAAGTACAAGTGCTCGCTGGCGCAGCCCGGGCAAGTAGCGGGCACCGGCTGCTGGAAGCCGCAGAAATGACACAGCAGGCGCGCGAGGCGGAGATGCAGGCTGAGCGCCAGCGCGCAGTGGCGGCACTGAATGGCGGCGCCGCAAGCGCGGCACAACACCACCGGCGCAAAGCCGCGGCGGTTGATCAGCAGCAGCGATTGTTGTCCGCTCGCCAGGCGCTGTTCCAGGGCGGCGAGCAGTTCGGGGGCAAACAGTTCGCCCTCCAGCACACGGCCGGCGGGGACGGCGGTGGCGCGGCGGAACTCGGCGGCCATGTCCAGCACGCGGATGGCGGGTAGCGGGCGCTGGGCGACGCGCTCATGCATCTCGACCAGCAGGTATTTGCCCGAGCGCGCATGGGCGTAGCTTTCGAGCGAGGGCGTGGCGCTGCCCAGCAGCACACGGGCGCCGGCGAGGCGGGCGCGCAGGATGGCGAGGTCGCGGGCGTGATAGCGCGGGGCTTCCTGCTGCTTATAGGAGCCATCGTGTTCCTCGTCCACCACGATCAAGCCCAGGCGCGGCAGCGGAGCCAGCACTGCCGAGCGGGTGCCGATGGCCACGCGCGCCGCGCCGGCGTGCAACCGTCGCCACTGGGCGGCGCGGGCACCGGGGGCGAGGCTGGAGTGGAGGACGGCGACGAGGCCCGGAAAGGCCGCCTGAAAATCGGCATCGAGCGCGGGCGTGAGCCCGATTTCTGGCACCAGCAGCAGGGCACCCCGGCCCTGGTCCAGCTCGTGTTCAATGGCCGCCAGGTAGACGGCGGTCTTGCCGCTGCCGGTGACACCATGCAGCAGGACCGGGCGCCGCGGCTCAGCGGCCAGCGCGGCCAGCGCGGCGTTTTGGGCGGGGTTGAGCGCGGCGATGCGCGGGCGCGGCTGCAACAGCGGCGGCGGCGCATCGCGCGCGGGAGCGCGGCGCGCGCGGCGGGGCACGGTGGAGGCGGCGAGGCCGGGGGGCAGCGCGCCGCGCATCACCTCGCCGACTGGAGCCTGGTAATAGACCGCGGCCCAACGCACCAGATCGAGCATGGTGGCATCAAGCAGGGGACCGCCTTCGATGACGGCGGCGACGGGACGGATCTGGCCGGGTTCGATGCCCGGCGGCGGCGTCGAGTTCACCTCGGTGACCAGGCCCACCAGATGCCGGCGCCCCCAAGGCACACGCACCGCCATGCCGGGCTGCAGTGTGAGGCCGGGGTCAGCGCGGTAGGTGAAGGTCTGATCGAGCGGCACCGGGAGGGCGACCTCGACGAAGCCGCCGTCAGGGGCGGGCGCGGGAGTGGAGGCGGTGCCCACGGGGGCGGTCAATCGTCGGCGGCCACGCGTTCGCCGCTGAGCGCCTGGCGCACTTCGGCGACGATGGCGTCGGCATCAATGCGGTAGCGATGCAGCAGCTCCTCGGGCTTGCCGCTGCGCGGCACCGATTCGACCGCCAACCGCCGCAGCCGCACGCCGGCGGGGCCGAGCGCCTCGGCGACGGCATCGCCGATGCCGCCGGCGGCGTAGTGATCCTCGACGGTGATAACGAGGTTGCCCGCGGCCGCGGCGGCGGCCAGCAATCCGGCCTGATCCACCGGACGCACGCTGAACAGGTCCACGACACGGATGGCAATGCCCGCGGCCTGCAGTGTGTCACAAGCTTTCAGGGCTTCAAAGACAGTTACGCCGGCGGCCACCACCACGGCACGGTCTTTCGGACTTTGCCGCAACACCATCGCCTTGCCGATGGCAAAACGCTCGTCGTTGGCATAGAGCAGCGGCTCTTTGGGCCGTCCGGCGCGTATGTAGCACAGCCCGGCGTGGCCCGCCACCAACTCCACGGCGCGCCAGGCGCTGACCGCATCGCTGGGGTAGAGGACAGTGGATTCTGGCAGAGCACGGAAGATGGCCAAGTCCTCGAGCCCCATTTGCGAGCCGCCGTCTTCGCCGATCGAGATGCCGGCATGCGTGCCCACGAATTTGACATTGGCCTGCGCCAGCCCGGCGAGGCGGATGAAGTCGGCGGCGCGGCTCAGGAAACAGGCGAAGGTGGAAACGAAGGGGATGCGGCCGGTGCTGGCAAAACCCATCGCCATGCCAGTCATATTCTGTTCGGCGATGTAGCCCTCGAAAAAGCGCTCGGGGGCGATTTTCTGGAAGTCCTGCGTAAAGGTGGAATTTTCGACGTCGCCGTCCACGGCCACGACGCGCGGGTCAAGCTGGCCAAGCGCGGCCAGCGCCTGCCCAAAGGCTTCGCGGGTGGCCAGCGATTGGCCGGGCTTGAACGCGGGAGCGGGCATCGGTTTGGGCGCCGCCAACGTCGCCGCGGGCGGAGACGGCGGGCGCGGCCACGGCCGGGCGGCGCCGGAAGGGAGCGGGCGTATGGCTTGGCGCAGCTCGGCGACCGCGGCATCGGCTTCCTCGCCGGGTTTGAGCGCCTTGCCGTGCCAGCCGTTTTTGTCCTCCAGGAAGGTGACGCCTTTGCCTTTGAGCGTCCGCGCCAGCAGCACGGTGGGTTTACCCTGGCAGGCTTCGGCCTGGGCAAAGGCGGCAAGGAGTGCGGGAACGCTGTGGCCGTCCACAATCAAGGCATTCCACCCGAAGCCCGCCCAGCGGCGCTGATGCCGCTGCATGTCGTGCTCCCACATGGTGGGCTGGCTCTGGCCCAGGCGGTTGACGTCCACCATGGCGCAGAGGTTGTCGACGCCGTACTGGCTGGCCAACTCGGCGGCTTCCCAGACCGAACCCTCGGCGGTTTCACCGTCGCCCATGAGCACGTAGGTGCGATAGGCGGCGCCGGCCAGGCGCGCCTGCAGCGCCATGCCGAGACCAACGGCGAGGCCCTGGCCGAGCGAACCGGTGGGCACGGCGACGAAGGGGAGCCGCGGAGTCGGGTGTCCTTCCAGGTCGGAGTCCAACTGGCGCAGCGTCAGCAGGTGCTCGCGCGGGTAGAGCCCGAGCTCGGCCCAAACCGAGTACAGCACGGGCGCGGCATGGCCCTTGGACAGGATGAACTTGTCGTTGGCGGCGAGGCCGGGCTGGGCCGGATCCAGACGCATGACCGAGAAAAACAGCACCGCCATGATCTCAGCCGCCGACATCGAGCTGGTGGGGTGGCCGCTACCGGCGGCTGTGGTGGCTTCAATGGAGTCGATGCGGAGCTGGGTGGCGAGGTTATGCAGCGCCAGTTCGCGGGATGCATCAGGCATGAGAACCTCCTGGCGCGGCGGCCGGAATGTTGAGCACGGCCTCGGGGAGAATAAAGCGGACGTGTTCGTCAATACCTTCGGCCTCTTCCACGAGGGTGAAGCCGAAGCGCGAGCGCAGGGTTTCAACCACTTGCTGCACCAGCGATTCAGGCGCCGAAGCCCCGGCGGTGAGTCCGACGGTGCGGGCCGAGGCCAGCCAGGCAGGATCAATGGCGTCGGCGTCGTCAATGCGGTAGGCGGGGGCACCGGCATTGGCGGCCACCTCCACCAGGCGCAGCGAGTTGGAACTGTTCTCCGAGCCCACCACCAGCACCAGATCGGCGCGGGGCGCCACACGTTTGAGCGCCGTCTGGCGGTTCTGGGTGGCGTAGCAGATGTCCTGTGCCTTGGGTGCGGCCACCTGCGGGAAGCGCTGGCGCAGGCGCTCGATGATGGCCCGGGTTTCGTCCAGACTGAGGGTAGTCTGGGTGAGGTAGGCCACGCGGTCGGGGTCGGGGACGTGCAGCTCGTCCACCTGCTCCACGGTCTCCACCACGGGCGTTCCCGGCGGCACTTCGCCCAGTAGACCGATGATCTCGTCGTGCTGCCGGTGGCCGATGATGACGATGCTGTAGCCGCGGCGGGTGTATTCCTGAGCTTCACCGTGCACCTTGTTCACAAGCGGGCAGGTGGCGTCAATCACACGCAGGCCGCGGCGGCGGGCTTCGTCCCAGCACTGCGGCGCGACGCCGTGGGCGCTGAAGAACACCCGCGCTCCTTCGGGCACCTGGTCAAGCGCGGGCACGAACACCGCCCCGCGCGCTTCGAGGCTGGCAATCACGGTGCGGTTGTGGACGATTTCCTTGAGCACATAGATGGGCGGGCCAAATTTCAGCAGCGCCGACTCCACCGCCTCCACCGCCCGCACCACGCCCGCGCAGAACCCGCGCGGCTTCAACACCAGAATCGTCTTTGCCTCCGCCATCCTGCTCAAATTATGCCAGACCGCGCCTCGGCGCTGGCGGAAGCCGGCGCGGCCGCGCCTTTCATGACGCCCTCCCGATGCCACCCTAGCGCGCCAGCGCGCCGGGGGCCCGGCGCTGGTCGGGCTGCGGCCGGAACTCGCTTGACGGCAACGCGTGCCCGCTCTGCCCGGTGAACGCGCCACCGGCGCCTTCACTCGTCCATGTTGCCTCGTTGGGCCGAGGCCGGCCGCCGCTTTATTGGCGGGCATTCCAGACCAGGCGGCCGCCGACGATGGTGAAGACGGCTTGGCCGCGCAGGGTCCAGCCGGCGAACGGGGTATTGCGGCTCTTGGACTGGCCGAGGGCGGGATCGTAGCGCCACTCGCGGTTGGGATCGAAGACGGTGACGTCGGCGAGGGCGCCGGGCTGGAGGCGGCCGCCGGGGAGGTGAAAGAGGCGGGCGGGGGCGGCAGTGAGAGCGTCGATCAGGCGGGGGAGCGAGAGGCGGCCGGCTTCGACCAGGCGGAGCGCGAGCGGGAGGGCGGTTTCGAGGCCGATGATGCCGAAGGGGGCGCGGTCGAACTCGAGTTGTTTTTCGTGGGCGGCGTGAGGGGCGTGGTCGGTGGCGATGGCATCGATGGCGCCGTCGGCGAGGCCGGCGATGACGGCGTCGCGGTCGGCGGCGCTGCGCAAGGGGGGATTCATTTTGAAATTGGGATTGTAGCCGGCGACATCCTCGTCGCAGAGGGTGAGATGGTGGGGGGTGACCTCGGCGCTGCAGCGCACGCCGCGGGCCTTGGCCTCGCGGACGAGGCGGACGCTGGCGGCGCAGGAGAGGTGGGCAATGTGGATGTGGCCGCCGGTTTCCTCCGCCAGCAGCAGGTCGCGCGCCACCAGGGTGGCCTCGCTAGCGGCGCTGATGCCGCGCAAACCGAGGCGGAGGGCGGTGGCGCCGGCGTGCATGACGCCGCCGGCAGACAGATGCAGGTCTTCGGCGTGCTCGACGACCGGCACGCCAAGCATGGAGGCGTACTCCAGGCCGCGGCGGAGGACTTGGGGGTTCATGACCGGGCGTCCGTCATCGCTGAAGGCGACGGCGCCGACCTCGCGCATGGCGCCGAGGGCGGCGAGACGCTCGCCGCGGCTGGCATCGGTGATGGCGCCGACGGGAAAGACGCGGGCATGGCCAAGCTCGCGGGCGCGGGCGATGAGGAAGGCGGTGGCGCCGGCATTGTCATTCACCGGGCGGGTGTTGGGCATGGCGCAGACGGCGGTGAAGCCGCCGGCGGCAGCGGCGCGGGTGCCGGTGGCGATGGTCTCCTTGTACTCGAAGCCGGGTTCGCGCAGATGGACGTGGAGGTCAATGAAGCCGGGGGTGACGACGAGGCCGCGGCAGTCGAGCACGCCGGGACCGTCAGCGGCGATATCGGCGCCGAGATTGCGGATGTGGTCCTCTTCCAGCACCAGATCGCCGATCTGATCGAGTCCGCTGGCGGGATCGAGGAGGTGGCCGTTCTTGAGAATGAGGGTCATTTTTTTGGCGCGAGCCCCGGGGCGGCTTCGCCGCCCATCCCGCTTGTGCTCGCGCCGGGCCGGGGGGGCGTGCGCCCCGGCCCCGCGCTCCGCTCGTTCCTGGGCGCGGGCCCCGGGGCGGCTTCGCCGTCCCCGCACCCGATTTCTGCGGATGCGCCGGGCGCAGCGGCGAGCAGTTCGGCGAGCACGGCCATGCGGATCAGGACGCCGTTTTCCACCTGCTCGCGGATGACCGACTGGGGCGAGTCGGCGACTTCGGCGCTGATTTCGACGCCGCGGATCATGGGACCGGGATGCATCACCAGCGCGCCGGGACGCGCCAGTCGTAGCCGCTCCTGGGTGACCGAGTAGCGGGCGACATACTCGGCCTCGCTGGGAAAGAAACTTTCGTGCATGCGCTCCATCTGGATGCGGAGGACCATCACGACGTCGGCGCCGGCGAGGGCTTCCTCCAGGTCGCAGGTGAGGGTGACGGACGGCCCGTAGGCGGCAAATTCGGGCGGCAGCAGGGTGCGCGGCCCGCACAAGTGGACGCGGGCGCCGAGGCGGGTGAGCAGCAGCAGGTTGCTGCGGGCGACGCGGCTGTGGAGAATGTCGCCGATGATGGCGACGGTGAGGCCGGCGATGGAGGGGCGATGCTGCAGGATGGTGAAGCCGTCGAGCAGCGCCTGGGTGGGGTGCTCGTGCATGCCGTCGCCGGCATTGATGACGGGCACATCGACGTGTTCGGCGATCAGGTGGGGCGCGCCGCTCGATGCATGCCGGACCACGATGCCGTTGATCGCCATGGCGCGCAGGGTGTAGACGGTGTCCAGCAGCGACTCGCCCTTTTCGATGCTGCTGGCAGTGGCGGTGACGGCGACGGTTTCGGCGCCGAGGCGGCGGGCGGCGACCTCAAACGAGGTGCGGGTGCGGGTGGAGGCTTCGTAGAACAGCAGCAGCAGGCGCTGGTGGGCGAGCAGCGGCGGCGGCGGCTGGCGCTGGAAGTCGGCGGCGCGCGCCAATACCCGCTTGATATTGGCCTGGGCCAGCCCTTCGATGCCAAGCAGGTGCTGGAAGCGGGCCATGCGCTAGTGTCCCGATTCAGAGAAAAGCTTCCGCCCATCGGGCAATCGCGTGCGGCTTTTCTTGGGAAAAAGTCGCATCCGGGGTGGTTGGCGGCAGCTTTGCATGTCTGACTCAGGACACTAGGCGGGCTCCACCAGCAGGACTTTTTCCACGCCGTCGGTTTCCTTGAGCTGCACCTCGACCATTTCGCGCTCGGTGGTTTGGACGTATTTGCCGACGAACGCGGCCTCGATCGGCAGCTCACGGAAGCCGCGATCCACCAGCACGCAGAGTTGCACGCGGCGGGGGCGGCCGTGATCAAACAAGGCGTCGAGGGCGGCGCGAATGGTGCGGCCGGTGAAAAGCACGTCGTCGACCAGGATGACGTTGCGGCCGTCCACGGAGAAGTCGATCTGGGCGGGCTTGATAACCGGCTTGGCGCCCACCGGGGAGAGGTCGTCGCGATAGAGGGTAATGTCGAGGGTGCCGACCGGCACCGGTTTATTCTCGATGCGGCCGGTGAGGGCGGCGAGGCGGCGGGCCAGGGGCTCGCCGCGGCGGCGAATGCCGATCAGCGCCAAATCCTCGACGCCGTTGTTTTTCTCCACGATCTCGTGCGCCAGCCGCACCAGCGTACGCTCAATCTCGCTGGCCGACATGAGCTGGGCTTTTTCGCGCAGGGCATGGGCATCGGGCATGGCGGTGTTAGTTTAGCAAAACGCGGGAAAAAGCAGGAAACGATGGTTGGCACCGGACCGGCGTGGCTGCGCCGCGCGCTCGCAGGCTGGCGCTGTCGCGCCTTCCGGTGGGCGCGGGGGCTTGCTATGCTGGTGGGCATGATTGCGCGCTATACGCGGGCGGCGATGGGCCGGATCTGGTCGGAGGAAAACCGCTTTCAGCAGTGGCTGGAGGTGGAAAAGGCAACGGCGGCGGTGGAGGCGGAGCTGGGCATCATCCCGACGGAGGCGGCCGAGGCGATAGTGGAGCGGGCGCAGTGCGAGCCGGAGCGGATTGCGGCGATCGAGGCCGAGGTGAAGCACGACCTGATCGCGTTCACCACCAACGTGGCCGAGCACGTGGGTCCACTGGCGCGGTATTTTCACTACGGGCTGACCTCGAACGACACCATTGACACCGCGCAGGCGCTGCAGATCCAGCAGGCGTCGCAACTGTTGCTGGAGGACATGGAGGCGCTGGGGAAGGTGCTGGCGCGGCGGGCGCGCGAGTTCGCCCACACGCCGCAGGTGGGCCGCACGCATGGCATTCACGCCGAGCCGGTGACATTCGGGCTGACCTTCGCCAACTGGTACGCCGAGAACGTGCGCAACCAGCGACGGCTGCGGGCGGCGGCCGAGGACTTGCGGGTGGGCAAAATCAGCGGGGCGGTGGGGACGTTTGCGCACCTGGACCCAGAGGTGGAGGCGCGCGTGTGTCGGCGGCTGGGGCTGGAGGCGGCGCCAATTTCAACCCAGGTGCTGCAGCGCGACCGGCACGCGGCGTTTCTGTCGGTGCTGGCGGTGGCGGCGAGTTCGATTGACAAGATGGCGCTCGAGATCCGGCATTTGCAGCGGACCTAGGTGCGCGAGGCGGAGGAATATTTCTCCGCCCAGCAGAAGGGGTCGTCGGCGATGCCGCACAAACGCAACCCGGTGACCTGCGAGCAGCTTTGCGGGCTGGCGCGGCTGGTGCGGTCCAACGCGCAGGCGGGGCTGGAGAACGTGGCGCTGTGGCATGAGCGCGACATCAGCCACAGCTCGGTGGAGCGAGTGATCCTGCCGGACGGGTGCATTGTGCTCGATTACATGCTGACGAAGATCGCCTTGGTGGTGGATCAACTGCTGGTGTACCCGGAGCAGATGCGGCGCAACCTGGAGCTGACGCACGGACTGGTGTTTTCGGGCCAACTGCTGCTGGATCTGGTCGAGAGCGGCGTGGCGCGCGAGCAGGCCTACCGCTGGGTGCAACGGCACGCGATGCAGGCGTGGCGCACGGGCGAGGACTTCCGGCGGCTGGTGGAGCAAGACGCGGAGATCAGCCGGCAGGTGACGCCGGCCACGCTGGCGACGGCCTTCGACCTGGAGCGGCAGTTGCGCAACGTGGATGCGATCGTGGAACGGGCGCTGGCGTTGACGGTGGAGGATTAGCGGCCGCCCTTTTCTGGACGCCCTCCCGTTGCTCCCGCCCCAAGGCGCAATCGCCTTGGGGGCCCCGTTGGTCGGGCTGCGGTCGAAATTCGCTTGGCGGCAACGCGCACCCGCTCGGATCAGGGCGCGTCCAAGTTGCCTCGTAAGGCAGGGGTTTACTTGGCCGCGTTGGTTTCGCGGGCGCGGATGAGCATGAAGTAGGTGCCCTGGGAGCCGGATTCGGCGGAAACGGAGCGGACGTTGCCGCGGGAGAGGCGCACCTCGAGCTCGGTTTTGCCGTGGCGCTCGCGCTCGGTGACGGAACCGAAGGGCTGGAACGCACGCTGATACCAGGCGAGTACCTTATCGAGCGCGGCCGGGGTGAGGAATGTGGCGCCGTCCACGCGCATCTGCATACCCCCGCTCGCCAATCGCACCTGAAAACCGGGAGCGTTGCCCAACTGCGCGGTGGCCGGGAACTGCATGTTGTCCAGCCCGTCCAGGGCATCGAAGCCCTGGGCGTCATTTTCGGCGAACGGGGTGCCCTGGCGCGAGGCGACCAGGGTGGCGCCGGGATACACCGGCAGGTCAAGCTGCGCGAGATCGGGGGTGGGGTTCACGTGCACGGAGCCAAAGGGAGAAACGATATCCACCTTGGCCTGGTCGCCGTGGCCGTTGACCTTGATGTCGCCAAGCGGGGAGTGAATTACCGAGCCGGTGGCGGAAGTGGAGATGCTGGAATTGGCGATAAAGCGCCGGATGGCAAAAACGCCGAATCCAACCACCACGACCACCAGGATGACGATGCCCAACACCACGGCGAGAACGGTGTTGTTATTGGACCGGGGTGGAATCGGCGGCGGGGTCGTCATGGCGGGGCTCTCGGCCTATTGTACGCAGCTTCCAGCGGGCAGGTTCCTCGCCAAACAGCCGGATGCCGGCAATGCCGACGGCGCCCTGGGCCAGGCAATCGGCGGCGTTGGTCCAAGCGACGCCGCCCAGCGCCAGCACGGGGCAGTGGGTGCGGCAGGCGGTGGCCAGCGCGGGTAGGCCCAGCGGGCTGGCGGCGGCTTTGGATGGGGTAGGGAAAATGGGGCCGAGGACGCAGAAGTCGGCGCCGTGGGCGGCGGCAACTTCGGCGGGGGCATGGCAACTGAGGCCGATGAGAAAGCTAGGCGGCACCAGGGGGCGGACGCGGGCGGGCGGGAGGCTGGAGTTGGGGAGATGGACGCCGTCAAGGCCGGCGGCGAGAGCCAGATCGAAGCGTTCGTTGAGCAGGATTTTCACCGGTGTATGAGCGGTGGCGACCCTGAGTTCGCGGCCCAGGGCCATCAGGTCACGCGGCCGCAGATGCTTTTCGCGAATTTGTATCCAATCCACGCCGGCCTCGGCCGCGCGCACCAGGAGGGGGAGGCCCTGCCAGCCGGCGCCGGAACTAATGGCGTAGAGGCGCGGCAAGGGGGCTAGCCGCGAAGCGGGAGGATGAGGCTCGTGCCGCACCAGATGTTGACCAGGCCCAGGCCACTGATGGCGCCGCGCAGATAGGGGCTCATGCTCAGCGCCCAGAGCCGGGGATGGGAGGCGGGCCAATAGAGGGCCCAATAGGAGTGGGACCACAGTGAGGTCCAGGGCAGGGCGAGCAGCAACAGACCCACTTCGACGGCTACCACCGACTCCAGCGCTCCTCCCAATTGACGGCGCCAGCGGCGCCGGGGTGGCGCCGGGTCGAGATGCGATTTTGGGACAGCCAATTGCATAACTATCTATATTCTGCTATAAAGCCCAGTGGAGTATTCCAAAGAAGAATTGAGGCCCAACCCCCCCGGAGGACCTATGAACCGAAGTGAAGTGGCACAGGCAATGGCAGCGGCCAGCGGCCTGCCGAAGCAAACCGCCGAACGAGCCCTGAGCGCCGCGCTGGCTGCCATGACGCGACAACTGGCCGTCGGCGAACGGATAACGCTGGCGGGCTTTGGAACCCTGCGGCCGGTGGCGCGCCAAGCGCGCACGGGCCGGGATCCGCGCACGGGCGGCAAGATTCGCATTGCGCCGCGGACATCGGTGCAGTTCGTGCTGAGCCCGGAGCTGCTGTCGGCATTGAATCCGACGGCGGTGGCGATGGCGGAGCCGGCAGTGACGGCGGCGGTGGCGGTAACAGCCGGGCAAGCCTAGGCGGCGTGTCGCTGGTAACAGCGCGTAGAGCCGCTCCGCCTGCTTTACCCGGAACCTCGCCCCACGCCTCCCGTCGCTTGGCTGCCATCGCACCCGGCAGCAGGAGCCAACTTTCCCTGGACGCCCTCCCGTTGCCACCCCAGCGCGCAGGCGCGCCGGGAGCCCCGGGATGAGGGTGGGGCTGCGCAAGTGACTCGAGTGCTGCCGCAGCAGGCTAAAGGCGAGCACGGAGGCGCGTGGCGGTGGAACAAACGCGCGAAAACGCGTCACGCCCGGGCAGCCGGCGCATCCAATGGTGCAATGTTGCGGGCGGTGATCACCGGCATTGGAGCGATAAGCCCGAACGGGCTGGGCCGGGAGCGGTTCTGGCAGGCGACGCAGGCCGGAGAAAGCGGCATACGGCACATTCCGAGTTTTGCCGAGGCGGCGTTGCCGGTGGAGATCGGGGGCGCGGTCCAGGGGCTGGAGCCAGAGCAATACATAGACGCCAAAGACGTGCCTCACGTCAGCCGGGTGGTGCCGCTGCTGCTGGCGGCGGCGACGGAGGCGCTGGCCGATGCCGGCATTGAACCGGAGCGGTTGAGGCTCGAGGAACGGCGCGGGATTGGGGTGCTGGTGGGCAGCGGGGGCGGGGCGCTGGAGTTCGTGGAGCGGCAGTTTTCGCACTATTTCAGCGGCCACGACCGGCGCTGCAGCGTCTACACCATCCCCTCGGCAACGCCGGGTACGCTGGCGAGCGAGGTTTCGATGCGGTTCGGGCTGCGGGGCTTTTCGCACCTGATATCGACCGGCTGCACCTCCTCAACGGACGCGCTGGGATACGCGCGGCAACACATTCGCACTGGCGAAATTCCGATGGTGCTGTGCGGGGGCGCGGATGCGCCGCTTTCGCCGCTGATTGCGCGCGCATTTCACCTGATGAAGATTCTCACCACCTCCTGGAACAGGGAGCCGGCGCGGGCGTCGCGGCCATTTTCCCGCGACCGCGACGGGTTTGTGCTGGGCGAAGGGGCCTGGATGTTCGTGGCCGAGGAACTGGAGCATGCGCGGGCGCGGGGCGCGCATATTTACGGCGAGCTGGCCGGGTATGGCTCAACCTGCGAGGCCTTCCACCGGGTGCGGCTGGAGGAGAGCGGAGAGGAGCCGGCGCGCGCCATGCAGTTGGCGATGCAGGGAGCGGGGATAACGGCCGCGGAGGTGGATTACGTCAACCTGCACGGGACTTCGACCGTGCTGAACGACCGGATTGAGACGCGGGCGCTGAAGCTGGCGCTGGGAGCGGCGGCGTACCGGATCCCGATGTCGGCGCTGAAGTCGCTGATCGGGCACCCGCAGGGAGCGTGCGGGGCAGCGGGGGTGGCGGCGACGCTGCTGGCGATGCGCGCCGGCCAATTGCCGCCGACGGCCAACCTGGAAGCGCCGGATCCGGAATGCGATCTCGACTATGTGACGGAAGTGGGGCGGCGGCGGCCAATCGCGCGGGCGCTGTGCAACTGCATCGCGTTTGGCTCGAAGAATTCGGCGCTGGTACTGCAAGCGGTGGATGCCTGATGGCAGGCGCAGGGCGCGTGGCGGCGCTATACGACATCCATGGCAACCTGCCGGCGCTGGAAGCGGTGCTGGCCGAAGTGGAGCGCGAAGACGTCGAGGCCATCGTGGTGGGCGGAGATGTGCTGCCGGGGCCTTGGCCCGGTGCAACCCTGGCGCGGCTGCGCGCGCTGCGACGACCGGTGCAGTTTGTGATGGGCAACGGCGACCGGGAGGTGCTGGCGTGCCGCGCCGGGCGCCCCAACCTGAGGTTGCCCGAGAGCGCGCAGGCGGCGCTGGCCTGGTGCGCGGAGCGGATAGCACCCGAGTTGGCCAGGGCGGTGAGCGCCTGGCCGGCCACGCAGGCGCGCTTCGTGGCGCCGCGCGGGGTGGCGCTGTTCTGCCATGCCACGCCGCACAGCGATACGGAGAGTTTCACGCCCGTGTCGTCGCCGGAGCGGCTGCAACGGCTTTTTGGCGGGTTGACGCACCCGCTGGTGATCTGCGGTCACACCCACATGCAGTTCGAGCTTTCGGTGGGCGCGGGTTCCAGCGCGCTTGTCGCCGGGGGGCGGCGCGTGATCAATGCTGGCAGCGTGGGCATGCCCTTCGACGAGCCCGGGGCCTACTGGCTGCTGCTGGGCGGCGAGCCCGAGCTGCGCCGCACCAGCTATGACCACGAGGCGGCGCGGCACGACATGGAAGCGACGGGCTACCCGGGAATGGAGATGTTCCGGAACCCGCCGGCGCGGAAGGCGATGATGACGGCGTTGCGGGGCGACGGGGCATGAAGCTGGCGCCGGGCGCCGAACTGCTCGACGAGGACCGGGGAACACCGGATGAAATTCGTCGCAGCATCGAGGACCTCTGGTGGATCAACCGGCACTGGGGCGGCCAGGCGAGCTGGCGGCGGCTGCTGCGGCATTGGCGGGGCGGCAACACTCGGCAAGGCGGACCCATACTGCTCGATGTGGGCACCGGCGACGGGCGGATGACGGCGTGGCTGGCCGAGGCACTGGGGGCCCGGGCGGCGATTGGACTTGACCGCCGCACGACCCACCTGGGTGTGAGCGGCGCGCGGGTGTCGGCCGATGCGCTGCGGTTGCCCTTTGCCGACGCCAGCGTGGAGGTGGTGAGCTGCAACCTGTTTTTGCATCACTTCCATGGCGTGGCGGCGCGGGCGTTGCTGCGGGAAATGGGGCGGGTGGCGCGGCGTGTGGTACTGGTCAGCGATTTGCGGCGGGCGTGGCCGCCCTACCTGCTGATGCTGGCGGTGGATTGGCGCTTCGGGCGGTTGACGCGGCACGATGGGCGGCGTAGCGTGCGCCAGGCGTATCGGGCGGACGAGCTGCGGGAACTTCTGCAGCAGG
The DNA here is from genome assembly GCA_050745565.1 of Terriglobales bacterium. GTDB lineage: Bacteria > Acidobacteriota > Terriglobia > Terriglobales > SCQP01 > SCQP01. Next base: position 14,807 of record JBOGKJ010000201.1, read on the forward strand.
CAGGCGCCAGCGGGGCAGAGGCGTTCGAGCTGCCTGGCTACCGACTGGGCGTGGTTTGGAGACGCGATGGCGCAGGGCTTTGATTTAGCCGTCATCGGGGGAGGGCCGGGTGGTGCGGCGGCGGCCTGGAATGCGGCGCGGCGCGGGCTGCGGGTGGCGCTGGTGGAGCGGGGCGGGTTTCCGCGAGACCGGGTATGCGGGGAGTTCATTTCGGCCGAGGCGCGGCCCGTGCTGGAGGCGATGGCGCCGGAGTTGCTGGAGGACGCACCGGAAATCGCCAGCGCCGAACTGATCGCCTCTCATGGCCGGCGCGCGCGGATCGCGCTTCCCCGCCCTGGTATGGGTATACCGCGCTGGCGGCTGGACCAGGCGTTGTGGGAGGCCGCGGGCCGGGCTGGCGTGACGCACCTGGCGCACACCACGGTGACCGGGGCGAGGCGCGAGCACGGTGGATGGCAGATCGAGGCCTCCAGGGGCGGCGGCCTGCGCGCGGAGGCGCTGATTGTCGGCGCAGGGCGATGGTGGCACGTGCGCGGGTTGAACGCGCCGCCGCGGCCGCGCTCGCCCTGGATCGGCATCAAGGCCCGGTTTCGGGGGCCGGGCGCCGCTGGAGTCGAGCTATACGCCTTCCGCGGCGGCTATTGCGGGGTGGCGCCGGTGTCGGGAGGCGAGGTCAACGTCTGCGCCCTGATCCATCGCCGCGCGGCGAGGGCGCTGGGCGGGGCCCGGAATCTCGCTCCGTGGCTCTCCTGGACTGCAGGGTCGGCGAGCCTGGCCCGGCGGCTGGCCGGTCTGCGGCAGGCATCGCCGACGCTCACCACCGCCCCCGTTCCGCTGGGGAGGGGGAGTGGCGGGCGCCATGATTTGCTACCGGTAGGCGACGCCAGCGGATTTCTGGATCCTTTCACCGGCGATGGCCTGGCGCGCGCGCTGCTGGGCGGCTGGGCGGCTGCGGCAGCCGTGGACGAGGGCAACCCGGGGCGCTACCGGAGCGAGTCCGCGCGCGCGGCGCGGCTGCCCTTTGCACTCAGCGCTGCACTGCGCGGGCTACTGCAAGCGCCGCCCTGGGCGCAGGACGCGGCGCTGTGGGCCATGGCGCGGCCGGCGCTGGGCGGCCACATCGTCCGCGCCACCCGCTGCCGGTTACGGGTCAGGCTGTGAGCGCGTGCCGCTGGCATCGGTTGGCGCGGGCCCCAGCGCGTGCTCGCCAGGTCGCTCGCACCGCCGCTCCCGCACCCGATTTGTGCTGGTGGGCTGAGCCGCCCAAGCGCCACCGGGTCTCGGGTCCCCATGAGCCCCAGCGCGGCCTGCAGTTGACGTCGCGCTGCGACGTCAATCTGGGGCCGCGCCCGCTTCTCTTGCCGGGGGCGGTACTCGGCTCGGAGGCTCGCACCCGTTCGGGAATACGCCCCCCGCATGCAAGCGTGTCGGCGGCCCCGGTTCGTGGCCCGTCGCGTCTGGGGCAAAGACAGCGTGGGCATATCAAATGGTGGATAGGGACGTGCGGCTTTGCTGGTTGCACAGTCGCATCCGGGACGCTGCCAGGTTGCTACAGCGGGGCTGTTTTTGCGCTGCCTGTGGCCGGTTGGCCGAGGTAGCGGTGCGCCAGTTTTCGGACAGACGCTTGCACACCCGGCAGCATCGGGGCTGGCCGGGCTGGGGCCGGGGCAGGGCGGCAGCCACCGCCATGGGTGAGGGGCGGATGCCGCGAGCGGCCTTCCCTGCCCCGGCGCGCGTTATGCTGAACGACGATGGCTTATAGCGACTTGCGGGAATATGTGGCGGCGCTGGAGCGCGCCGGCGAACTGAAGCGGATTGCCACTGACGTGGACCCGGTGCTGGAAATCGCCGAAGTCACCGACCGGGTGAGCAAGAGCGGGGGGCCAGCGCTGCTGTTTGAGAACCCGACCGGGTATCGCGGCAAGGCGCTGCTGATCAATCAGTTTGGCTCGCGGCGGCGGATGGCGATGGCGCTGCAGGTGGACGCGGTGGATGAAATCGCCGGGCGCATCCGGGCGCTGCTGGAAATGAAGCCGCCGGAAGGCTTGCTCGGCAAACTGAAAATGCTGCCGATGCTGGCCGAGGTGGGGGCGTTCTTCCCGCGGACGGTGAAAACCGGCGTCTGCCAGGAGGTGGTGCGGCGCGAGGGATTTTCGGCACTGGATTTTCCCGTGCTGCAATGCTGGCCGGGCGACGCCGGCCGGTATATCACGCTGCCGCTGGTGTTCAGCAAGCATCCGGTGAGCGGGCGGCGAAATGTGGGCATGTACCGGTTGCAGGTGTTTGACGGGCAGACGCTCGGGATGCACTGGCAGATCCACAAGCAGGGCGCCGAGCACATGCGCGAACGCCAGCGCGCGGGCGGCGGGGCGGCCGGCGAGCAACTGCGGCGCGCGCACGGGCTGCCGGAGGTGCAGGCGGCGCTGCCGCCGTATTCTGAACGCCCTCCCGATGGCCGAGCTGCTGCCGGACCCCGCGTGGCGGACCAGGGACGGATGCCGGTGGCGGTGGCAATCGGCACCGACCCGGCGACCACGTTTTCGGCGATCCTGCCGGCGCCGCCGTCGCTGGACGAGATGATGCTGGCCGGGTTTCTACGGCAGAAGTCGGTGGAGTTGGTTGCCTGCCAGACGGTGGATCTGGAAGTGCCGGCCAATGCCGAGATCGTGCTCGAAGGCTACGTGGATTTGGACGAGCGGCGGGTGGAGGGGCCGTTCGGCGATCACACCGGGTTCTATTCACTCGCCGACCACTATCCGGTGCTGCATCTCACCTGCATCACCCACCGCCGCGACCCGGTTTACGCCACCACCATCGTGGGCAAGCCGCCCATGGAGGACGGTTGGATGGGGCACGCCGTCAGCCGCATTTTTCTGCCGCTGATGCAGATGCAATTTCCGGAAATCGTGGACGTGAACCTGCCGGTGGAGGGCGTCTTTCACAACCTGATGATCGTGGCCATCCGCAAGTCGTACCCCGGGCACGCGCGCAAAGTGATGAGCGGGATCTGGGGCCTGGGGCAGGCGATGTTCACCAAGTGCATCGTCGTGGTCGACGAGGGGGTGGACGTGCAGAACACGCCGGAAGTGGTGTTGCACGCTTTCAACCACATTGATCCGGAGCGCGACATTCAATTCACGCTGGGCCCGGTGGACGCGCTCGACCATGCCTCGCGGCTACCCAATTTCGGCTCGAAGATGGGCGTGGACGCGACGCGCAAGTGGCCCAGCGAGGGATTCGCGCGCCCTTGGCCGGACGAGATTGTGATGGACGCGGCGACGAAGACGCGGGTGGACGAGATCTGGAAGCAATTGGGACTTGGCGGCTGAGCCTGTATTTCCCGCGAAACGCGGACGGTTGGCGGCGCGGCCGCCTTTCTCAGGACGCCCTCCCGATGCTCCCACCCCAAGGTGCAAGCGCCTTGGGGGCCCCGGGGGTGGGGCTGCGGCCGGAATTCGCTTGGCTCGCGCCCGCTCTGCTCGGGGCGCGTCCAAGTTGCCTCGTCAGGCGGGTGTTCACCAAAGAAGCCGGCGCTGGGGCCTGGGGCAATCAGGCCGGCAGCGCCGGGACGAAGGGCAATTCAGGCTTATTTAGAGCTGAGTGGCAGGCCGGCGGCGCAGCGCCCATCCGGCACCAGCGAAACCCATGCCCAGCATGGCCAGCAATGGCAGCGGCGAGGCGGTTTTGGGCATGCGCCGCGCCGGGTTGCCACTGGGGGTCTGATTGGGCGTGGTAGCGCCATTGGCCTGGCCAGCGGGGTTGGCGCCGGGGTTGGCTTGTTGGTCGGCCGAGCCTGGCGTGGCTTGGTTGGCGCTACCCGGGTTGGCCGGGGATGGCGTCGTGGACTGGCCTGGCGGATTGGAGTTGGTTTGGTTCGGGTGAGTGGTTTGCTGTGAGTTGGCGGGCGGCGGCGTGGGCTGCGAGCCCGGCGCCTGGCCGGGCGTTTGGGCGATTGCCAAGCCGACCGAGACCGCCAGCGCAAAGCCGAGGGTTTTGAGGCTGATCATGTGGGTCTCCTTGCAATTTGCCCCTTGGGCAGAAGCCGGTGGCGCGCGCCCGCTGCCAGAGGGGAGTCTGGTCGTTAATCAGATGCCGGAGGCGGAGCTGCGGGCGGAAAACCGGAGGGCGAGTGGAAGGCCGGGGTATCGCGGTGTGATGGATCAGGAGAGGAAGCGGCTGAGCAGCCCGCGCTTTTTTCCGCTGCCGACCTCGGGCCACCAGGGCAGGAGGCGATTCTGGATGACGGCGTAGGGGTTGTCCGAGCAGAGAGCGGCGGCAACTTGATCGCCGGCCAACTGGCAGATGCGCTCGTGCGCGCCATCGAAATGCGGCGGACGCTTGTCGGCGTTGTGGGCGTCGGTGGCGACGAGGTGAGCCCATTGGCGTTTGAGCAGTGCGGCGGCGAAGGCTTGGGCGCGCTTCCCGAAGCGTCCGGTGAAGGACGAGGCGGTGAGTTGGGCGAGGCAACCTTGGCGCAGGAAGTCCGCGAGCGCCTCGGGGCGGGCGGCAAAGACGGGGTTACGTTCCGGGTGCGCGATCACCGGCACGAGGCCCGTTTCGAGCAACTGCGAGAGCGCGTCCCCCATTACCGGGGGCTCGAAGTGTTCGGGAAATTCGACCAGCAAATAGCGGCTGCCGTTGAGGCAATAGTGTTGCGGGTGGGCAAGCGCGGCCTGCAGGTTTTCATAGCTGAGGTGCAGCTCGCAACCGAGGTAGATTTGCAGGCGCTCGCCGGCGATCTCCTGCAGGCGAGCGCGGAGTGGAGCGGCGACTTGGGGTTCGAACTGAAATTGATAGTTGGCATGCGGCGTGGCGACGGCGTGGGTGACGCCGCTTTGGATGGCGTCTTCGATCAGCGCGCGCGCATCGTCCTCGGTGGCGGGGCCATCGTCCAGGCCGGGCAGCAGGTGGACGTGGGTGTCGACCCATCCGCGGCGGCCGGCCTCAATAGGCATGTTCGGCATGGGTGGGTTGGCGCTGGTAGCACATCAACTGGTCGCGGCCGGTGGCGAGGCGCAGCTTGAAAGCCTGCTCGCCGGTCAGAAAATTGAAATCCCTGCGCTCGTCCATGCTCCGGCAGACCAAGGCATAGAGCAGCAGGAGACCGGGAGACAGCGAGGCGGCCTGCCGGTCATAGGCTATTGTATAGGCGAAGCGGACGCGAGGCATAGCGAAGGCGAGCAGGGCGCTGAGGGTGGTCTCGTCACGGCGCAAGAGCCAAAGCTCGGCCGTGGCGGGCTCGGCTTCAACCATGGCGAGCAGCCAGCGGGCCTCGGGCGCGCCCAGCACGTTGGCGACGCCACGTGCGGCCAAGGCCTCCGCTTTGTGGTGGAGCAGCCAGTCGAGGGCACGGCGGCGGGCACCGGGCTCGGTCACGGGCCGGAGTTCGAGCCGGGCATGGCGCCAGCGGGCGCGCAAGTGGACGCTGCCAACCGCCGCGGCCGGACCGGCCGGACGCCACGGAGCAGTGGCAAAGGGCCGGGCGAGGGGGGCCAGGGCGCGCCAGCAGTGGCGAAAGGGGGAGGCGGCGGGCACGCCGCGCACATGCACGGCGCGCCCTGGGGGACTGGTGAGCAGGGCCGCGGCCTCGACTTCGAGCGCCGGGTGAGGGGCGCCGATGAGGTCAAGATAATCAAACAGGCCATGACCAGCGAAGCGGACCTCTCCGCGCCAGGCGACCAGGGGCAGCAGTAACGGAGGGCCGGGATGAAAGTAGAACCGGGGTTCGAGTTCGGGCCCGAAGACATCCAGCCAGCGGCGGACGAACGGCCAAGTTTGAAACGGGGTGGGAGCGGGTGCGGCGTCCAAGCAGCGCTGCCAACATTGTGCGAGCGCGGCGCCGCCGACATCCAGCAACTCCCAACCCATGGCGCGGTTGGACAGCGCCAGCAGGCGCCCGCGTTGCCTACGGCAGAATCACAGTTGCTGTAGTCATCCGAACTGCCGCGTGGCGCCGGCCGGCGGCCGGCGCGCGGGTCGGCGACCCGCCCCACGGGAGGTGTCGCCGGTCGGAACGCTGCTAATTTTGCCACACCTACTTTGATTCGGCCTTAGACGTGGCGTTCGCGGCCTGCCGCGCCCACTTTGCCCGCGGTACAAAAGGCACGGCCTCCGCCAGACGCTGCCCGGTTGCTACAGCGGGGCTGTTTTTGCTTGGGGGATGGGGGACGTGCTAGTCCAGGACGTCGCGCCGGTAGTTGGGGGCTTCCTGGGTGACGATGACGTCGTGGACGTGGCTTTCGCGCAAGCCGGCATTGGAGATGCGAATGAAGCGGGCCTGGCGCTGAAAGGCTTCGATGTTGGCGCAACCGCAGTAACCCATGCCGGCGCGCAGTCCTCCGACCAGCTGGTGGACGAGCGCGGCGAGCGGGCCCTTGTAGGGCACGCGGCCCTCGATGCCTTCGGGCACCAGCTTGTTGCTGCGGTTGCCTTTGCCATCGTCCTCGCCGAGGCCCTGGGCGTAGCGTTCGGCCGAGCCCGCCTCCATGGCGGCGAGCGATCCCATGCCGCGATAGCTTTTGAACGAGCGCCCCTGGTAGAGGATGATCTCGCCGGGGCTTTCGTGGGTGCCGGCGAACATGCTGCCCATCATGACGGTGCTGGCGCCGGCGGCGATGGCCTTGCTGATATCGCCGGAGAATTTGACGCCGCCGTCGGAGATGACCGGCACCGGGCGGCCGCCGCCGGCGGCTTGCTGGCTGGCGCGCACGGCGTTGGCGATGGCGGTGATCTGGGGCACGCCGGCACCGGTGACGACCCGGGTGGTGCAGATGGAACCGGGGCCGATGCCGACCTTGAGGCCGTCCGCACCAGCTTCAATGAGGTCGCGCGCACCCTCGACGGTGGCGATGTTGCCGGCCAGCAGCTCAATATTCGGCAGGGCGACCTTGAGTTTGCGGACCGCTTCCAACACGCGGCGGGAGTGCCCGTGGGCGGTATCGACCGCCAGCACGTCCACGTTGCGGGCGGCCAGTTCCTGGGCGCGCTCGAGGAAATCGCCGGTGGCGCCGACGGCGCCGGCGACCCGGAGGCGGCCTTGGGAATCCTTGGCGGCGTTGGGGTACTTAAGTTTTTTCTGAATATCCTTGACGGTGATCAGGCCCTTGAGCATGTAGTCCTGATCGACCACGAGCAGTTTCTCGACCCGGTGGCGGTGCAGGATGGCTTCGGCCGCTTCGAGCGTGGTACCCACCGGTACGGTGATGAGGTTTTCTTTGGTCATCACCTCGCCGATGGGGATATCGGTGCGGGTTTCGAAGCGGAGGTCGCGGTTGGTGAGGATGCCGACCAGGCGGCCGCGGCGGGTGACGGGCAGGCCGCTGATCTTGAATTTACGCATCAGCTCGAGGGCTTCGGCGATTTTCTGTTCCGGCTCCATGGTGACCGGATCGACGATCATGCCGCTTTCGGAGCGTTTGACCTTATCGACCTCGTCGGCCTGCTGGGCGATGGAGAGATTGCGATGGATGACGCCGAGGCCGCCCTGCTGCGCCAGCGAGATGGCGAGGCGGGCCTCGGTGACTGTATCCATGGCAGCCGAGACGATGGGGATGTTGAGGCGGATGTTGCGGCTGAGCCAGCTGGAGGTTTCGACCTCATGGGGCAGGACCTCGGAGTAAGCCGGCACCAGCAGGACGTCGTCAAAGGTGAGCGACTCGGGGACGGGAAACTCAATCATGGGTGAACTTCATTTTACACAGCAGGCCCGTGGTCGGGGGCGGGGCGAAGCAGGACCTCGGCGAAAGGCCAGCGGCGGTCGGTCCAGGTTTGGTCGAGGCGGAAGCCGGCGGAGCGGGCGAGGGCGGCGATGGCGTCGGGGTTGAACTTGTGGCTGCTTTCCGTCCAGATGGTTTCGCCGCGGCGAAAGGCGACGGTGACGCCGGCGAGGCGGACGCGCTGGGCGCACCGGGCGCGGAGGTGCATTTCAACGCGCGGCGGCGCATCGAGATAGCGCACCTCGTGGCGCCACTGGCGGAGGTCGAAGTCGGCGCCGAGCTCGCGGTTGAGGCGGACGAGGAGATTGAGGTTGAAGGCGGCGGTTACGCCGGCGGGGTCGTCATAGGCGGCCAACAATTGATGGGGGGGCTTGACCAGATCAAGGCCGAGCAGCAGGGCATCAGGGGGCTGAAGAAGGGCGGCGATTTGGGCGAGAAAGTCGTGTGCGGCGGAGGGCTCGAAGTTGCCGAGCGAGCTGCCGAGGAACAGCACCAGGCGGGGCTCAGAGGGCGGGGCGGGTGGGCGCAGGAGCGCCGCCAGGCCGGCAAGATACTCGGCCTGCAACGGGCGGAGGGTGAGGTGCCCGAGACCGCCGAGCTCGCGCTGGCAGCGCTCGAGCGCGGTGGGGGAGATTTCAATGGGCGTGTAGAGGGTGGGGCGGCGGCGGCAGAAGGCCTCGAGCAGCCAGCGGGATTTGCGGGCGCTGCCGCTGCCCAACTCGATGACGGCGGCGCCATCCACGCCGGCGGCGATGTCGTCGGCATTGGCGCGCAGGATGCGTTCATCGGCGGCGGTGAGGCCGTATTCAGGCAGGGCACAGATGGCTTCGAACAGCAGGCTGCCGACGGCATCGTAGAGATACTTGCAGGGCAAACGCTTCTGTCCGGGGCGGTTCAGGCCCCGCAGGACATCCTGCAGGAGCGGGGTGGGGCCGGAAGCCGGAACCGGGATGGACGGAGCCATGGTGGCGCGCGGGCTCACGCGCCGACCCAGCGAAAACCGGAATACAGATAGGGATAGTTGGGCTGGAACCAGTTGCGAAAACTGGAGCGCAGCAGGCAGGCAGCGGTTTGGCCCGAACCGCCCTTCAGCACGAAGTGGCGTCCGTCAAAAAAATTGGCCGAGTAGCCGGGATAGAACGGAAAGGGCTGAAAGCCGGGGAAGGGGGCGAATGGGTCCGCGGTCCACTCCCAGCCGTTGCCGACCAGGTCCTGGACGCCCCAGGCGCTGGCGGATTGCGGAAACGCGGCGGTAGGCATCGGATCAAAGGCGCGGCCATCAAAATTACCCGCCGCCGATTCGGGTGCGGCTTCTCCCCATGGATAGCTGCGCTGGCCACCGCCCGGGGTGGCGTAGGCCATGCGCTGCCACTCAGCTTCAGTGGGCAGGCGCACGCCGCGCCAGACGCAGTAGGCGGCGGCCTCGGCGTGGGTTACCCAGACCGGGTTACCCCCCGGCAGCGGCACCTCGGCAAACATGCCGGTGTAGAACCATTGCTGTCCTCGGCGCCGCCAGAAATGGGGCGGAGCGGCGCCAGCGGCGACAAACTCGAGGTATTCGGCGTTGGTCACCTTGTAGCGGCTGGCGCTGAAGGCGGGCACCGCGACCTCGTGTTGGTCAAACTCGTTATCCCAGCCGAACGTCGCGGACCGCACCTGACCCAGCAGCACTGGGCCAGCGGGAATTTCCGCCGGAGCCGGGGCAGGCTCCGGGCCAGGGCCGAGCGGCGGAGGCGGGCCAGCGACTTTGTGCTCGTAGCCGAGGTTGTGGAAGAGATAGCTAAGCGTTTCCACATGCATCCAGCGGTGCTCAATTGCAACCTGCAGACGCTGGTTGAGAGCGGCGGCGCCGGGGGCGGCCGGCAGCGCCGCCGCAAGCTTTTCGCGGATGGAGCGGTTGTAATCAGCCACTTCCGGTTCCCGCGGCCAGGCGGAGGCAGGCTCCGACGGGAGTGCACCCTCGACCGGATCGATGCCGAAGGCGAAAAGCTTGTCCCACTCCGGGCGGAACGGCTGGAGGCCCAGAGCCGGGGCGAGGAGGTTCCAGTCGAAGGCTTCGAGATGGCCGAGATAAAAGATGAGCCGGTGGCGCTCAGGAATTGGGCGCAGGTACAAGGCGTCGGGACGCAACATCGCCCAGAGCCGATCACTGGCGCGCTGCGCGTCGCTCCATGCGCTATGGGCCGGAAGCGACATGTGACTGACTGGCCTCCTGTAGCCATTGTGATGCAGGCAGGAGGGTTTTGTCAGGCCGAGGCGGCGCGGCCCTCGGTTCAGGGCGCGTCCAAGTTGCCTCGTGAGGAGGCGGTGCGTTGGCGGCGCAGCTCGAACAGGGCAATGGCGCTGGCGGCGGCGGCATTGAGCGAACCGATGGCGGAGGCCATGGGGATGGAGACGAGCACGTCGCAACGCTGGCGCGTAAGCTGGTGCAGGCCGCGGCCTTCGGCTCCAACCACCAGGACGGTGCGCGGGCGGAAGTCGTGTTGCCAGATGGAGGTGGGGGCGTCAGGATGCAGGCCGACGGTCCACCAGTCGAGTTGGCGGCAGCGGTCGAGGGCCTGCACCAGATTAGGAACGCGAGCCACCGGAAGATGTTGCAATGCCCCGGCGGAGACGCGCTCCACCACGGCGGAGAGCCCGGCGCTGCGGCGCTGGGGCAGCAGTAGGCCGTCGGCGCCGGCGGCGCTGGCGGAGCGGACGATGGCACCGAGGTTCTGCGGATCCTCGATGCCGTCGCAGGCAATCAGCAGTCCCGCCGTGGCCTGCGGGAGCAGATCCTCGAGCGCCAGGGTGGCTTTGGCTTCGGCGATGGCAACGACGCCCTGGTGGCGTTGACCGGGCGCCAGCCGGTCGAGCGCGGCCGCGGTCTCGAAGCGGACCGCCACGCCAGCGGCGCGCAATTGGGCGAGCAACTCGGCAGCGCGCGGATCGCGGCGCTCGCGGTTGAATGCCACGAAACGCAGCGGAGCGCCGGCGCGCAAGGCCTCGCGCACGGCATGGAACCCGGCCAGATGGGCGGCTGCGGCATCGGCTGAGGGCACGCGGCCTGTACGCGCGCTCATCGGTCGTACTGGAGCAGGGCTTTGACGTCGTAGTTCTGGAGGCGCTGGCGGCCGTGAAGGAACGTCAGCTCGACCACGAAGGCGAGGCCCGCCACCACGCCGCCCAGTTGCTCGACCAGTTGGGCGCTGGCCTGGGCGGTACCGCCGGTGGCGATGAGATCGTCGACGATGAGGACGCGCTGGCCGGGGGCGATGGCATCGCGGTGGATCTCGACGCGGTCGGTGCCGTACTCGAGGCTGTAGTCCACGGCGGCGGTGGCGGCGGGCAGCTTACGGGGCTTGCGAATGGGCACGAAGCCGGCGCCGATCCGGTAGGCGAGCGCAGGCCCGAAGATGAAACCGCGGGCCTCAATGCCAGCTACCAGGGCGATTTCGCTTCGCCGGTACGGCTCGGCCAGCAGATCCACCAGACAGGCAAACGGCTGGGGTTGCTTCAGCAGCGTGGTGATGTCGTAAAAGAGAATGCCGGGCTTGGGGAAGTCAGGCACCTCGCGAATATAGGTCTTGAGTTGCTGGGGCGAAAGGCTGCTGGCGATTGCCATGGGGACATTCTACGTCGCTGGGCAGCGACGGGCGGTTTTTCCGGGGGAAAAGCCTCATCGGGCGCGTCGGGACGCGCTCGAGCCAGTCGGGTACCGCCTTAGACTAGCCGGTCACGGTGCGGCGGCGAGGGTTGGGGGGCCGGAGGATCAAGGGGCGATGGCGAACGGTTGGGGGAGAGCAGGAGCGGCGGAGGCGTAGGGGGAGCGGCGGACATCGCGCACATGAGCGTGCGGCGGACCCTGCCAGAGGGCGCGTTCAAGAGCGAGGAGTGCGGCTGCGGCGCCGGCAGCGGCGACTTCCACGCTGCCATCGGGGCAGTTGCGGACCCATCCGCGCAGGCCGAGGGACTGGGCCTGATGTTGAACGAACCAGCGGAAGCCGACACCCTGGACATCGCCGTAGACATCAAAGTGGACCGGGCGGGTCCTGGACTCAGGGTTCACCACGCCAGTTTAGTCGCCGAAGGTATGCAGAGAAGCGGCAGCAGTAAAAAAGCTGACTTCCCCACTGGCAGATGCAACATCCAAGCGAAGTGGCGCAGACGGAGAAACCGGCATGGGGGCACTGAAACAGGTGTGGCAAAAGGGACGCGGGGTGCGTCCTGGCCGGATTGCCCGGGACGCGCGGCTGTCGTTCCGGCTGCGGTTGCGGGGGGCGGATGCAGAGGATCGCGAGCGGCTGAGCCGCGTGTTCGTGGGCGCAGAGCTGAGCCGGGAGCAGCAGGCGCTGGCGGTTGCGCATATTGCACCCAACGGCGGCGGGACCGAGGTGGTGGTGCGCAGCCCGCGGGTGGGCGGAGAAGAGGTGGCGGTGGACTGGGTGGCACCGGAAGCGGGCCTGGCGGCGCTGCTGCAGCGATACGGGCGGTACCGGCTGGCGCTGGCGCGGGTGTTTCCGGCGCTGCGCCCGGTGCTGGCGCGGCAATTGATCATCGCGGTCGCAAGCCGCAATGCGGCGGTGGCGGCCGTCAGCGCGCTGCCGGAAGTGATTCCGACGCCTTTGAGCCTGGTGCTGGCGCTGGGCGAGATGGGTTCCGACACGGTACTGATCACCGTCAACCAGATGGCGTTGTGTTTTGAGTTGGCAGCGATGCGGGGGGAGGCGGTGGGGTGGCGGGCGCAAGCGGCGCCGCTGGCGGGGATTGTGGCGGCGGCGCTGGGCTGGCGGACGCTGGCGCGCGAGCTGGTGGGGCTGATACCGGCTGGCATCGGCGTAAGCGCCAAGGCGGCGATCGCGTTCGGCGGTACGATGGCAGTGGGCAAGGCGCTGTGGCGCGGGCCGGGAATCCACACCCAGGGTGATGTGGAAATCGGGCCCACGCGGGGGCGGGTTGAAAGATGGGAAGAATCAGCGTAGATGTGAAGCTAGATGTGGAGCCAAAGGGGGCCCAATGAACGTTCACCTGACGATGCAGGTGCCGCGATCACCCGATTTGAACCATACCGTAGACCGGTTTCAACGCAAGCTGGAGCCCTTGCTGTTTGTTTTTCAACCCGAGCTGGTGCAGCTCCAGGGCCGGCTGCTGCGGCACAGCAGCCGCGAGGGCGTGCGTTGCCGCCTGAACCTGCACCTGCCCACCGGCCAACTGAGCAGCGAGGAGGGCGCAGCGACGGCCCAGGCGGCATTTCGCGCCGCAAGCGATGACCTGATTCGCCAACTGCAGAAACACAAGCAGCGGCTGCGGGAGACGCGGATGCGGCCGGCGGGTGGGCGGATACGGCCGCGGCCGGTGGTGGAGGCGGGCAGCGGCGCGGGCAACGCCAATTTGGGAGCCTATTTTGGCGCGCATTACGGGCACATCCTGGCGTTCATCCGGCGGCAGATTCAGTTGCGTGAGCGGCTGGGGGAGTTGCCGGCCGGGCGGCTGGAGCCGGAGGAGGTAATGGACGAAGTGGTGTTGGCCGCACTGCAAGCCATGCCGGATGCGGCGGCGCTGAACCGCGGGCGGTGGCTGCTGCTGCTGGCAGCGGCGGCGATTCGCAAACTGACGAAGGCGAACTCCAGCCGACAGCACGGGATTGAGTTGCGCTCGCTGGACCAGGACGCCCAAAGCGCGGACGGGGCGAGCAGCGACGACAACGGCGAGGGCGATGAGGCGCTGGAATTGCAGGACTTCGTCCGCTCGCCGCACGCGGATCCGGAGCAGACGGCGCTGGCCGCGGAAGCCATGGACCGACTGGCGGCGGCGCTGGCGCGGATTCCACGCGAGCTGCGCCATGACCTGGTGCTGTACATGCTTGAGGGCTTCCGTCCGCAGGAGCTGGCGCAAGTGTCGGGCCGAAACGAAGCCGAGGTGCGCGCCGCACTGGAGCAGGCGCAGCAGGCGTTGCGGCAGCAATCGGCACCGCAGCCGGTGCTGGCGCGGTTCGGCTCGCGTTCAGGACGGCGGCTGAAGTTGCAGCCGCAGCAGGGGTAATGGCGTCCGGCAGGACGGCATCTTGGGCGCGGGCCCCTGGGCGGCTTCGCCGCAGTCGCTGTGCCGGAGCCTCGGTGTGCCCGAGCGCGGGGCGCGCGGCGTTGCCTTTGGGGCTGATCGTTGTGTTGCTGGCGGCAGGCTGCGCGCATCCGGTGACACCGGCGCCGCCGGCGGAGGTGGTCGCGCCAGCCGCGGCGATGCGGGGAGCCGGGCCGCCCGCGCCCACCGGGCAAGCCGCCGCACCAAAAGCCGCGCCTGAGCCGCCGCCAGCACAAGTGATGGCGCCCGCCAAGGCAGCGGCACAGAGCGCTGCTGCGCCGGTGCCGGCGGGCGTGCGCGAGCTCATCACCTCGCTGGAACAGCAATACGCCAGCGGCGTGGCGCTGTACCGCGACGGACAACTGGACGAAGCGCGGCAAACGTTCGACGCCACGCTGGACCGGCTGCTGTCCACCAGCTACGACATTCGCGCCACCCCCGCGCTGCAGCAGGAATTGGATGGACTGCTGGACCGGATCCAGGCCCTGGAAAGCGAAGTGCTGCCGACCGGCGGACTCAACCAGGCGCCGGAGGAGGCCCCGCCGCTGCAGCGGGTACCGGAATTGACGTTCCCGCTGGACGCCGCCACGCGGGCCCGGATTGCCGCCGAAATCCACGCCGGGCTGGAGCCGGCGGCGGGGCAGTTGCCGCTGGTGCTCAATGATGCGGTGATGCGCTACATCCATTACTTCAGCACCAGGGGCAAGCCGGACTTGATCGAGGGATTGCGACGCGCCCAGCGCTACCGGGAGATGATCGAGACGATATTTCAACACGAGGGCGTCCCGAGCGATCTCATCTACCTGGCCCAACTGGAGAGCGATTTCGATCCGCGGCTGGTGTCGCGCGCGGGAGCCCGGGGCATGTGGCAGTTCATGCCGTCGCGCGCCGCCGACTATGGCCTGAAGCGGACTCGCTGGGTGGACCAGCGCGACGACCCCAGGCTGGAGACGGAAGCGGCCGCCCACCATCTCAAGGATTTGCATGCCGAGTTCGGCAACTGGTATCTCGCCATGGCGGCTTACGAGACCGGACCGCGCACCGTCCAGGAGCTGGTCGCCCGCACCGGGTACGCCGACTACTTCAAGCTCTATGCCATGGGGGTGCTGCCGCGAGGCGTGCGCAATTACGTTCCGGTGATCCTGGCGATGGCGCTGATGGCGGACAACCCGGCCGAATACGGGCTGCAGGCGGTGGAAGCCGGGCCGGCCGAGCCGGCCGTGCAGGTGCGCATCGAAACCCTGGAAGCGTCAGTAGACCTGCGGCTGGCGGCAGACTGCGCCCAAGTCACTGTGGCAGATTTACAACACCTGAACCCGAGTTTGCTGCATTTCGAGGCTCCGGCCGGGTACCAGCTGCGAGTGCCGGAAGCGGCGGCGGGGCGGTTCGAGGAGGGTCTGGCGCGGGTGCCGGCGCGGGAACGGCTAGCGTGGCGGCTGCATTGGGTCAAGGAGGGGGAGACCTGGGGGCAGCTTAGCCGGCGTTTTCACATCAGCGTGGCACGGCTGAGCGCAGCCAACCACCTGGCGGCGAGGCATGCCCCGCTAGCCGGGACGCCACTGGCCCTGCCGTAGGGACGGGAGCGAGTGGGGCGCGCCCCCGGGGTCTCCGGGCGGTCGCTACTTGCCACAGGATAGTGGTGCATGGTAGATATACGAAGCGAGTTCCGGGAGCCCGAGTAAGGCAAGGAGGATCCGATGGACGACGATGATGTTTTCAATTTTGGCGGCGACGAAGGCCCACTGCAGGATTTTGACGACGAGGAAGAGCTGGACACGTTCAGCGCGTTGATTGAGACCCCGGTGGAAGTGCCGGTGGCAGCGCCAGCGGCAGGGCCGGCCGTAAAGCGGCCGGCAGCCAAGAAGGCCGCGGCCAAGAAACCAGCGGCCAAGAAACCAGTGGCCAAGAAGCCAGTGGCCAAGAAGCCGGTCAAGAAGCCGGTCAAGAAGGCGGCGGCCAAGCGCAGCGGCGCGAAGCCGGCGGCGCGCAAGCGTGGCGCCGGGGGCAAGGCCAAGAAGGCGAGTGCCAAGGCGGCCCCCAAGCGTACGGCGGCGAAGAAGGCCGGCGCGAAAAGGGCTGCAAAAAAGAAGCCGGCGCGGAAGAAAAGCCGGCGTTAAGCGGCTGCGGCCGCATCCAACAGCGGCAGTGGATATCAGCTATGTGCTCGACCGCCGCTTGGCCGTGGGCGGCGGCATTTGGACCGCGGCAGCGATGGCCGAACTGGCTCGCGCGGGGTTCACGCATGTGCTGAACCTGCAGGCCGAGTTCGACGAGACCGAGTTGGCTCGCGCGGCGGGCCTGGAGCCGTATTGGCTACCAGTGGAGGACGACCTGCAGGAGAAGCCGCCGGAGTTGTTCGAGCAGGCGGCACGCTTTGGTCAACGCGCGCTGAGCGATCCACGGGCGCAACTGTACGTACACTGCGCAGCGGGCATCCACCGGGGCCCGCTGGCGGCGGCGGCCATTTTGTGCGGGCTGGGCTGGGAGCCGGAGGCGGCGATGGACCTGGTGCGGCGGCGGCGCATGGGGGCCGAATTTCCGGAGACCTATGCGCTGAACCTGCACACCTGGCTGGCCTCCTCCACCGGCGCCCTGGTATGACCACGCGACTGCGGCGCGGCCGTCCTTTACAGGTGGAGGGAAACCTGAACCAAAAACCGGTGCCACACTTACATCTCATGTTCACGCCAGCGCGAAGCGGTGACCCGGTCGCCGCCATCACGGATTCCCGCGGGCGCGCGGTGGCGAGCCTGCCACAGGGAGCTTAACGAGGCAACTTGGACGCGCCCCGAGCAGAGCGGGCGCGCGTTGCCCCCAAGCGAATTCCGGCCGCAGCCCGACCATCGGGAGGGCGTCCTGAGAAGGGCGGCCGTGCCGCTTTCCTGACGACACCGCGCCCGATACGCTTTGAGGGCAAAAGCTACACATGGAAAATGCCCATTCCTGCCGGGGCTGAGAGTGGCCATGGAACTCAGCAACGACAACGCGGTCATGGCTGCAGGCGGCTTAATCAGGACGGTGCCCCTGGCGGAACGGTTCAGGTCTCTGCGCACACGGTAGTGACGATGTTTTCCGAGAGCGGACAGGGCACGGGATTTGTCATCGGCGGCGATGGCCTGATTGTGACCAACGATCACGTGGTAGTCGGCAGCGATTATCTGGCGGTGCAGTCTGATGCGGACCACAGGGTGGGCGCGGTGCTCCTGGCGCAGGGTCAGGATCACGACGTGGCGGTGCTGCAGGCTGATTTGGGTCGCTGCCGGGGGCCCGGGCAGCGCCGCTGGGGCCACGACGGCGGGGGGGACGGTCGCCGAGGGCGACTACGTTTTTGCGAGCGGCACGCCGCTGGGCCAGGCGGCGGTCCTGACCAGCGGCATCAGCAGCAAAGTCGGGCCGCCATCTCCCCCGGCTGGGATGAGATGGATCAGATGATTACCTCCGGCGAGAACAAGCGCCCGCCGGTGCGCAAGCGCCTGGACTCGAAGTTGGTGCAACGCATTTCGAGGCAACTTGGACGCGCCCTGAGCAGGGCGGGCGCGCCAGCCGGGGCCCCCGGCGCGCTGGGGAGGCAGCGCGAGGGCGTCCCGAGAAGGGCGGCCGCGCCGCTGGCACGACTTTGCCCCCTCTCGGGCCCTGGGCGCGGGTGGCGGCGGGCAGCTTTAACCCAGGGTTAGGGCACCTCAGGCGGCGGTTTCCTTTTGCAGGCGCTCGGCCTGGAAATGCTCGTGGACGGCATCGAGCAGGGGCTGGAGGCGGCCATCCATAACGTCGGTCAACTGATGCAGGCTGATGCCGGCGCGGTGGTCGGTGATGCGGTTCTGGGGAAAGTTGTAGGTGCGGATTTTTTCGCTGCGGTCGCCTGAACCGACCTGCTGGCGGCGCTCAGCGGCGATGGCCTCATGCTGGCGGGCCTGCTCCATTTCCAGTAGCCGCGAACGGAGCACGCGCATGGCCTTGGCGCGATTCTTGATCTGGGATTTTTCGTCCTGGCAGGACACGACGGTGCCGCTGGGGAGATGGGTGATGCGGACGGCCGAATAGGTGGTGTTCACGGACTGGCCGCCGGGGCCGGAGGAGCAGAAGGTGTCGATGCGGATATCTTTGGGATCGATCTGGATATCCACGTCTTCGGCCTCGGGCAGCACCGCCACGGTGACGGCGGAGGTATGGACGCGGCCCTGCTGCTCGGTGGCGGGGACACGCTGCACGCGGTGGACGCCGCTTTCGTACTTGAGCTTGCTGTAGGCGCCTCGGCCCTCGACGATGGCCACAACTTCCTTCATACCGTGAACGCCGCTCTCGCTGATGGAGAGAATTTCAACGCGCCAGCGCTGTTGCTCGGCGTAGCGGCTGTACATGCGGAATACTTCGGCCGCGAACAGCGTGGCCTCGTCGCCGCCGGTGCCGGCGCGGATTTCGAGCACGACGTTTTTTTCGTCGTTGGGGTCGCGGGGGAGCAGCATTTGCCGCAACTGCTGTTCGCTGGAGGCGATGGCCGGATCGAGGCGCGCCAACTCCTCGTGGGCGAGGCTGCGCAGTTCGGCGTCGGCATCGTGGAGCATGGCGCGGGCGTCGGCGGCTTGCTGCTGCATCGAGCGGTAGTTGCGGAATTCGGTGGCCACCGGCTCCAGCTCGGCGTGCTGGCGGGCGAGTTTCTGCAGGCGCGCGCTGTCGGAGGCCACCTCGGGGGAGGCCAGTTGGGCGTTCAAGGCGTCGTACTGCGCCTCCAGTTGTTGCAGCTTTTCCAGCATGGAACCCAGCCGGGCCGAGGCCGACCGCCGGCCAACCCCAATGAGAACGGGGAATGTTTATTTTAGCGCCGGGTGAGCGCCGCGTCCACTGGGTGGGGACGGCCGCGGGGCGCGGAATGGCGCAGTCAGCGAGTGACGGCGGCTTGGCCTTCGAGTTCAGCGGCCAGCACGGCGGAGGGGCGTTTGCTTTGCTGGCGGACGATCAGGACCACCGCGGCCAGCAGCAGCCCCATGGATGCGAGCGTGCGCGCGGTGACGGCCTCCCGCGCCAGCATCCAGCCCAGAAACACCGCGACCATGGGCGTGACATAGGCATAGGTGGCCACGCGGGCGGGCGAGGCGACCTGCAGCAGCCACAGATAGCAGGAAAACCCAATCATGGAGCTGAACAGCACCAGGTAGGCGATCGCCAGCAGCGACGCGCGCGAAACCAGCGCGGGATGGAAGCCCCGCAGCTCGCCCGTGAGGGGCGCGACGATCAGCAGCATGGCGCCGCCCAGCAGCATTTCCACGCCGCCCGCCATGGCCGCCGACGGGGGCAGCGCCGCGCGCGTGCAGAAGATTGAGCCCAGGGCCCAACTCAAGCTGGCAATCGAGATAGCGGCGGCTCCGGCGAGCGAGATGCGGCCGCCGCCCAGCAACCGTTCCGGCCCCACCAGCAGCACGATGCCACCGAGGCCCAGCGCCAACCCCCAGAGTGCACGCCAGCCCAGGCGAATTCCGGTGGGGGAGCAGCCCTCGATGAGGACGATCCAGAGCGGAATGGTGGAAAACAACACCGCGCCGAGGCCGCTCGAGACCCGCTGCTGGCCCCAGTACAAGAAACCGTGTCCGCCGAGGAAAAGCAGTGCGGCCGCGGCCAGCAGCGGGGGCAGGTGGCGGCGCTGGAGACGATGTCCGCGGAGCCAGGCGTAGGCTGCCATGAGGGTTCCGGCCAGCAGCAGGCGGCTGCCAGCGAGCAGCAGCGGCGGGATCGTCGCCAGGCCGATCTTCATGGCCAGATAGGCCGAGCCCCAGACGAGATAGATCGCGCCGCTGGCGGCCATAATGCGCGTGCGCGAGACGGGGGCGGAGTTCACATGTTCAGCATAACCGTGGTGCGACGCGGCCCCCTTCTCAGGACGCCCTCCCAGTGGCACCCTGCGCGCCAGCGCGCCGGACCCCGGCGGGTAGCCGAGCTGCGGCCAGGGCATCTGCAAGTTGCCTCATTTAGTGCGGTGCGTCAGAAATGGCGAACGCTGTCGGGCGTGCCCGGGTGTGGCTTTTCTCCAAGAAAAGTCGCACGTTGGGGCGCGGCACAGCGGTCATTACCTGGGTGGGCGTGGGCCGAGCCCGCGCGCACCCAAGCCGGCGCGAGCGGCACCAGCATGAAAGGGGGTGCCGCGCACTTCGTTTGCCGGGAGCGCAAACGCATGCGGTTGCCCCTTCGGACTTACGACCACCCCAGCACGCAAGCGCGAGCCCGGGGCCCGGCACGACTCCGGCGAACTGACGCCCTACCCTAGTTGCCCGTAGCCAGCGCGGGGTGGGGCGGCAAGGACCGGCGGCGGCCGGGACGCGGTGAGCGCGGCGGGCGCGCTTCCAGCGCCGCCAAGCGGCGGCGGCCGCGGAACAAGCGGCATTTCAGCGTCGCCGGCTTGATGCCGAGGCGCGCCGCGGCGTCGCGGCAGCTCAGGCCTTCGAGCTCATAGGCCTCGATGGCGCGGCGCAGCGGCGGCGACAGACGATGCAGGAGCTGCTCGAGGCGCTCGCGCCGCTCGTGCTCCCAGCAGCGTGCCTCGGGCCCCATGCGGAAATCGGAGAACTCGCGCCCGGCATCCGTCATCGCCTCGAGCGACACGGTGGGGCGGACGCGCTGGCGGCGCTGTTGGCCGCGGGCAGCGTTGATGACGATGCGCGTCAGCCAAGTGGCAATGTCGGCACGCCCCTGGAACTGGGCCAGGTGACGATAGGCCAACAGCAGTGCGTCCTGGAGCGCGTCCTGCGCGTCCTCAACGTTGCCGAGCTGGCGCAGGGCGACGCGGTACAGGCGGGATTGATATCGGGCCACCAGCCCGGCAAAAGCCTCAGCAGGAACTTCCTGCATGGCGGGCGAAAAACTTGCGGGTGAGAATGTTGTCGTAGCCATGGTTCATCTTTCCGGGAAGCGACTCACTGCAGGTTGTTGCAACTGGCTGGCCATCTCGAACGCACCCGGAAAGTGAGAGCGATGAGTAGTGGACCGAGTGCCGGTTGGGGGCAGTCGGGCGCTAGCGCCGCAAGCAGGTGCAGGCATTTGGCACTTCGGATGGGGGACATCAAGTTCCACGAATGTGCAACGGCGTGCTCAAACTGAATTCGGGAGGGATCAGGCAGGCTGGATAACATTGATAGCGCAAGCAGCACTTTTTTCATGGCCAGGCCGCCGGGCAGGGTGGCACGCAACGTGCGGTGGAGGAGGCAGCATGATCGCCGATGTATTGGCCATCGCGGCCTGGTCGTTTCCGCACGACCAGACACGCGCACTGCGGCTGCAGCCGTGCGCCGTCGTGGTGCCAAGTCGCGGTCCTGTGAGCCAGCCGGCGCCGGGTTCTCCGTTACCTCCTTCGGTTGAGCCCGGTCGCCAGCCGCGCAGCGATTGCTCACTTTCGCGGCTGGGTGAATGTCAGGAGCGGCAGCAGGCCATCGCCGCCTATTTCCTGCTGGGCTACGAACAGGCGCCGATACGGGGCGCGGTGTTGAACGCGCAGGCCTGATCAGCAAAACCCCAGGAAAATGCGGCGCGGCCACACTTCTCAGGGCGCGTCCAAGGTGCCTCGCTCAGAGGCCGGCAAACAAGTCGGCGGCAGGCGTTGGAGCGGCCGGCAACTCGGCGCCAGCGGCGAGGTGGTAGAGCTCGATGCCGCCAAACAGGCGCAGGATCTCCTCGACGCGGTCAAATAGGGGCGCCTGGGTGGCATGGCAGCGGAAGGCCGCGATTTTGCGCTCCAGTTGGGATTGAACCGCGAGCGCCGCATCGGGCAGCGGCAGCCACACTTTGGGGAAACGGGGCGGCTGCGCCGGCGCGGTGGCGTACCAGAGGCGCTGTGCCTGATGGAGCTCGAGCCCGAGCTCAGGGAAGAAGCGCTCGTGCGCGGCCCAATGAAAGGCGGCAGTGGCGGCGAGGCCGCTCATGCCGTGGTCGGGGTGGGCGGTGACGGAGCCCTCCGGGCCCATCGAGAGCACCAGGTCGGGGCGATCGGAGCGGATGGCCGCGACCAGCCTTCCGGCCATTTCGTGCAAGGGCGCCTCGGGCAGATGGGCATCGGGATAGTCCCAGGCCTCCTGCGACTCGAAGCCGAGGAGCTGACATGAGGCGGCAAGCTCAGCCCGGCGCAACTGCTTGAGCTCGGCAGACGAGGCGGCCTGACCGCGATTGCGGGCGGCCTCACCCGCGGTCAGGCACACCAGGCGGCAGCTCACGCCGGCGGCGGAATACATCGCAATGGCGCCGCCGAAGTTGGCGGCCTCATCGTCCGGGTGGGCGGTGACGCAGAGGATGCGCGGCATGTCTACAGTATGCAAGCGCAAGGGCAAAAGCAGCGTTGGCGCAGCACATAGTGGGTAGAGGCGTGCGGCTTTGCTGGTTGCAAAGTCGCATCCGGGACGTTGGCCGATTTGTACAGCGGGGCTGCTTTTGCCCTGAGGGCCGGGCGCGGGGAGTCCGCAGGTGGACACTTCGGCAGCAAAAGCGCACACCGATGAAACCAAATTCTATCGGAAGAGTATTTATATGCAACAGACGCGATGGCTGCCAGCGTGCATGAACCCAGTCAGATGAGCCGACCGAACCCAATGCAGAGGACGATGCTGGTCATAGCCGGCTTGATGCTGCTCATGGTGCTGGCGGTGGCGACGCCGGTGCAACGGCGGGTGCAGCAGGCGACGGCGCCCACGGCGGACCGCATACTGCGTGCGGTGGAGCAGCGCTTCCCCACCCTGCAGGGACTGGGGACGGTGCTGAGCGTGTGGAGCGAGCAGACGGTGTCGGCAGCGCCGATCAGCGCGGACGCGACCAAGCGCGGACATGGCCACCCCCGCGCCATGCAGTCGGACCAGTAATTGAGGGCGGGCCCTTGGTGGGCTCCGGCCCACCGGGCATTGTTTGGCGCGGGCCCCTGGTGGGCTCCGCCCACCATCCCGCTTACGCGGCGAGGGTGCCGGCGGGGGCTCTGCCCAGCCCACGCCCTCGCTGGAAAGCAATCAGCGCCAGCGTGCGAGCGGGCGGGCAAGCGTTGCGGGCGCCGCAAGCGGGCTCACCACTCGCCGGCGCGCTGCATTTGGCGGATTTTGCGCTTGATCCAATCGCGCTTGAGCGTGCTGAGGTGGGCAATGAAGAGCAGCCCGTTGAGGTGATCAATTTCGTGCTGGAGGGCGCGGGCGAGCAGTTCCTCACCGGAGACTTCGAACCAGTTGCCATCGAGATCCTGGGCGCGGGCGGTGGCAGTGAAGGCGCGGGTGACGTCGGCGCGGAACCCGGGGATGCTGAGGCAACCCTCCTCACCGGTCTGCTTGCCCTCGCGGCGGATGAGGGTGGGATTGGCGAGGATGAGCTTCTGGGCGGGGTCTTCGCCGACGCTGCAGTCGATGACGGTGAGGCGGAGGCTCTTGCCGATTTGGGGGGCGGCGAGGCCGATGCCATTGGCGGCATACATGGACTCGAACATGTCGTCGGCGAGCTGGCGAAGTTCGGCGGCACCGAAGCCAGTGACCGGGGCGGCGGGGGTGGTGAGGACGGGGTCGGGAAATTTGACGATGGGGTAGCGCATTAGAAGGCGCGGAGTTGGTCCTGGTAAGCCTGGAGGTTGCGGCGGAGTTCGACGAGGGAGTCGCCGCCGAATTTTTCGAGCACGGCGTGGGCGAGCGTAAGCGCGACCATGGCTTCGGCGACGACGGCGGCGGCGGGGACGACGCAGACGTCGGAGCGCTCGTAGCTGGCGGCGGTGGGCTCGCGGGTGGCGAAGGCGACGCTGGGGAGGGGGCGGCGGAGGGTGGAGATGGGCTTGAGATAGCCGCGCACCAGCACGCACTCGCCGTTGGTCATGCCGCCTTCGAGGCCGCCAGCGTGATTGCCCTCGCGGGTGAAGCGGCGGTCGCCGTGATCATAGCCAATCGGGTCCTGGGCGGCGGAGCCGGGGAGGGCGGCGACAGCGACGCCGTCGCCGATTTCGACCGCCTTGACGGCGGGGATGGAGGCGATCGCCTGCGCGAGGCGGCCGTCGAGCCGTTCGTCCCAGTTGGCGCAGGTGCCCAGGCCGGCGGGCACGCCGAAGGCGCGGACTTCGAAGACGCCGCCGACACTGTCGCCGGTGCGCAGGGCGCGATCAACCTCGGCCTTCATGCGCAGCTCGCTGGCCGCGTCGAGGCAGTGCAGCAGCACCTCGTCACGCGCAGCGAGTGCCTGCAGCCGCTCGCGGCTGACGGCGGCGGCGGGGTCGAGCGCGGCGGCGCCGACGGCCACCACGTGGCTGAGGACTTCGATATCGAGGGCGGCGAGCAGGAGCTTGGCCATGGCGCCGCAGGCCACGCGGGCGGCGGTTTCACGGGCGCTGGCGCGCTCGAGGACGTAGCGGGCTTCGGGGAAATTGAACTTGAGGGCGCCGGCCAGGTCGGCGTGCCCGGGGCGGGGGCTGGTGACGGGGCGGGCGGCGTCGCCGGCGGGCGCCTCCACCGCCAGCGTCTGCTGCCAGTTTTTCCAGTCCTGGTTGGCGATCTGGATGGCGACCGGCGCGCCGATGGTCTGGCCGTTGCGCACGCCGGCGATGAATTCCGGGGTGTCGTGCTCGAGGCGCATCCGGCCGCCGCGGCCGTAGCCCTGCTGGCGGCGCCATAGATCGCGCGCCACGCGACCGGCGTCAAGCGGAATGCCGGCGGGCAGGCCGCTGAGCAGCGCGATCAGCGCCTGGCCGTGGGATTCGCCCGCAGTGGAGAAACGCAGCATGGAACATTTAGTGTACCGTTGCCCGCTGCTTTTTTTGGCGCGGGGCCTGGCGTGGCTCCGCCCCGCCACCCGCTTATCACTGCGAGGGCGGGGGCGCGGGTGCCTCCGCCACGCCCCCGATTGAAAGCGTTGGGCGCGCCGGCCGAGAAGGTCGCCGGCAAGGCTCGGGGCGCCTGCCGGCTGCCGCGTTGTGCTAGATTCGGCACAGGAGGGCACACATTGGCCACACCGGCGCCGTCCAGCAAGGACGGAGGCGGCAGTTTCCCACTGGCGGGTTGGATTCGCGGACATCTGGAGGGACTGGGGGCCTTCTCGCAGTTGTTCGGCGGGGCCTTCCGCAACGTGTTTGCGCGCCCCTTTTACGGCGGCGACACGATGCTGCAGATGGACGCCATCGGGGTGGGCTCGCTGCCGATCGTGATCCTGACCGGTTTTTTCACCGGCGCGGTGATGGCCCTGCAATTGGCCAGCACGCTGAGCCAGTACGGGCAGATCGAGCGCACCGGGCAGTTGGTGGCGCTGTCGCTGGTGCGCGAACTGGGGCCGGTGCTGACCGGGTTGATGGTGGCGGCGCGCAACGCCGCTGGCATGGCCAGCGAACTGGGCTCGATGGTGGTGACCGAACAGGTGGACGCGATGCGGGCGCTCGGCACCGACCCGATGAAAAAGCTGGTCACGCCGCGCCTGCTCGCCACCATCGCGATGATGTTCTGCCTGGTGGTGCTGGCGGACTTGTGCGGCATGGTGGGCGGATTTCTGTACTCGATCACGGCGCTGCGGCTCGATCCGCGGCAGTACTGGTACACGTCGCTACAGGCGCTGAGCGCGACTGACTTCAGCCAGGGCCTGATCAAGCCGGTGGTGTTCGGCATCATCGTGGCGACGGTGGGCTGCTACTACGGCCTGCGCGCGCGCGGCGGCACGCGGGGCGTGGGGCGGGCGACCACGACGGCGGTGGTATCGTCATCGGTACTGATCATCCTGACCGATTTCCTGATCAGCCGGGTGCTGATCAGCATCTTCGGCGCCTGAACGTGGCCGAAGAAGCCTCCAACGCGCAGCCGGTCGAGATTGCCTTCGAGCAGGTGAGCCTCGGATTTGACGACACTCCGGTGCTGGAGGACGTCTCCTTCGCGGTGCGGCGCGGCGCAACCAAGGTGCTGTGGGGGGAAGCGGGGGCGGGCAAGTCGGTGCTGCTGAAGCTGGCGGTGGGGCTGCTGCGGCCGGATGCGGGGCGAGTGGAGGTGCTGGGGGAAGCGGTGAGCGCGCTGCCGGAATCGGTGCTGTATGACCTGCGGCGCCGCATCGGGATCGTCTTTCAGGAGAGCGCGCTGTTCGACTCGCTGACGGTGCGCGAGAACGTGGCCTTCCGGCTCAACGAAGAACGGCGGCAAACGGAAGAAGAAATCGAGCAGCGGGTGCGGACGGTGCTGGCACAGGTCGGGCTGGAAGAGGCGATCGATAAAATGCCGGCGGAGTTGTCGGGCGGGATGCAGCGCCGGGTGTCCATCGCGCGGGCACTGGCCACCGCGCCCGAGATCATGCTCTACGATTCGCCGACCGGTGGCCTAGACCCGCTCACCGCGACCACGATCATGGAAGAGATCATCAAGCTGCGCGACCTGCACCGGGTGACGGCGCTGCTGGTGAGCCATCGTCTGCAGGACGGGCTGCTGATGGCCACCCACGTCTGGGATGCCGGGTCCAAGCGGCTGCGTTCGGCGCCGGAGCAAGCCACCCGGACCACGTTTCTGGTGCTGCGCGGTCACCGGGTGCAGTTCGACGGCACGGCAACCGAGATGCAGGCCAGCCAGGATCCGTACCTGCAGCACTTCCTGCGGCCCTGACCAGCTACACTGGCCTACATGGCTGAGCCGGAAGCGCTGTGGCGGTCGCTCGAGGCGGGCGGGGTGCTGCTCACCGGCCGGGCGCGGCTGGCGCGGCACTACCGGGCGCGTTACCGGCAGCGCCAGCAGGCGGCGGGGAAGTCGAGCTGGGCCGAGCCCGCCATTTACACGCTGCCGCAGTGGCTGGAGCGTTGCTGGGCCGTGATCGGCGAGCGACTGCTGCTGAGCGCGGCGCAGGAGGCGCTGGTGTGGGAGCAGATTGCCACCGGGGCTGGGGCTGAGGATGGGGCCCAGGCGCGGGCGGCAGCGGCGCGGGCCGCTGAGGCATGGCAACTGACGCACGCCTGGCGGCTGGACTGGAAGCATATCGATTGGCAGGAGCGCGCCGATAGCGCCGCGTTCGCGGGCTGGGCCGGCAACCTGCGGGCGCGCGCAGAGCGGAACGGATGGATCACCGCCGCGGAACTGGCGGGCGAGGTGGCGGCGGCCGTGGGCGCGGGGAAGCTGCGGCCGCCGCCGGAAATCTGGCTGGCCGGGTTCGAGCCCGAGGAGCCGCAGGTGGGTGCGCTGATAGCGGCCTGCGAGCGCGCCGGCAGCACCCTCCGCCGGCTGGAGCCGGAACAGGCGCCAGCGGCGGTCGAACTTCAACCCTGCAACGACAGCGCGGAGGAATGGGAGCGCGCGGCGGCGTGGGCACGTGAGTGCATGGAGGCCGAACCCGGCTCTGTCACTGGCGTCATCGTGCCAGACTTGGCCCAGCACCGGGCCCAGGTGGAGGCGATCTTCGCCGCCACGCTGCAGCCCTCGCGCGCGCCGTGGTCGGACGCGCCGGCGGCCTGGCACCTGTCGCTCGGGGCGCCGCTGGCGGAACAGCCGCTGGTGGCGGCGGCGCTGGCGTGGCTCGAGGCGCTCCCTTGGGTTGGCGGGGGCGCCAACGCGGCTTCGCCGCCCGGGCCGCCGGGGCGCGCCGATGTGATTCTGCCGCTCGACCAAATTGGCGGGCTGCTGCGGTCGCGATTTTGCGCCGGCGGGGAGCAGGAAGCGGGCGCGCGGGCGGCATTCGAGGCCACGCTGCGGAGGCAGCAATGGATCGGGCTGCGGCTCGAACGGCTGGGCGCGGGCGGGCGCAGTCCGCAATTTGCCCAAGCGCTGACCGCGGCGCGCACGGCGTCAGCGGCGGCACCGCAATATCAAGGCTTCGCGCGCTGGGCCGCGACGTTCGCGCGCACGCTGACGGCGGGGGGCTGGCCGGGCGAACGCGCCTTGTCGAGCTCGGAGTTTCAGGCGCAGCGCGCCTGGCAGGCGCTGCTCGACACCTTGGCCAGCCTGGACGAGGCCGCGCCCGCGCCCGCGCCTGCCGAGGAGGCGCTCGACCGATTGCGCCGGCTGGCTGGGGCGCGAATCTTCCAGCCTCAAGAAAGCGCGCCGGCGCCGGTGCAGGTGCTGGGGTGGCTCGAGGCCGTGGGCGAGGAGTTCGATCATTTGTGGGTGACCGGCTTGCACGATGGCGTGCTGCCCGCCCCGGCGGCGCCACATCCGCTGCTGCCGCTGAGACTGCAGCGGGAGTGCCATCTGCCGCACGCCAGCTCCGCCGAGGAAGTCGCCTTTGCCGAGCGCCTTTGGGAGCGTCTGCGGCGCAGCAGCGGCCGCATGGTCGCCAGCTACCCCGAGCACGAGGGCGATGCCGAGTTGCGCCCCAGCCCGCTGCTGGGCGCGCGCGCCGCCGACGATACGGCGGCGCGGCCGCCTTTCTCGGGACGCCCTGCCGCTGCCACCCCAGCGCGCCAGCGCGCCGGGGGCTCCGACGCCGATAGGGCTGCGGCCGGAATTCGCTTGGCGGCAACGCGCGCCCGCTCTGCTCAGGGCGCGTCCAAGTTGCCTGGTCAAGAGGCGGCCTCAGCCGCCGGTCACCTGGAATCGGTCGCACTGGAGCGGGTGGAGGACGCGACGGCACCGCCGCTTGCGCCCGAGGCACGCCAGGGCGGAAGCAGTATTTTCAGCGAGCAGGCGGCGTGCCCGTTCCGTGCATTCGCGCATTTGCGGTTGCGGGCCGCTGGTCTTGAGGCCGCGCCCGCGGGGCTCGCGGTCACCCGGCGAGGGGTGCTGCTGCACCGCGTGCTGGCCGGCGTCTGGCAGGAGCTGCGGACACAGGCGGCGCTGCTCGCGGCGAGCGACGCGGAGCTGTCCGATCTTACGCGGCGGCAGGCGACGGCGGCGGTGGACGCCGAGCCACTGCTGGCCGACTGGCCAGGGCTGCAAGCGCTTGAGCAAACACGGTTGGAGCGGACGGTGGTGAGTTGGCTGAAGTACGAGAAAAAGCTGAACCGCAGGCCGTTTGCCGTGGGCTTGCTGGAGGAAAAACTGCCGGCAGAGTTCGGCGGCCTGCGGCTGCAACTCCAACGCGACCGGGTGGATTTGCTGGAGAGTGGCGGACGGGTGCTGGTGGATTACAAGTCCGGGAGCACCAGCAGGGGCGATTGGAACCCAGCCCGATTCCTGGCGCCACAGTTGCCATTGTATCTGGTGACGGACCCACAACCTGAGGCGGTGGCGGCGATTGCCTTTGCCCAGGTGAAACCGGGCCGGCTGAGCCTCAAGGCCGTCGCCGCGGTCAAAGACATCGTCCCGCGCGCGTTCGTTCCGCCCGATTGGGAGGAACGGACGGCGGAGTGGCTAGCCAAGCTCGAGCAACTGGCGGCGGACTATTTACAGGGTGCGGCCGGCGTCACGCCGCTGGCGGCAAGCTGCTGCCGGCAGTGCGATTTGCCGCTGCTCTGCCGGATCGGCACCATCGCCGACAGCGATGATGCCGAGGATGGCAGTCAGGACGCAAGCGAAGGGGAGTCCGGCGATGGCGAGTGAAGCTCAGGCGCGGGCGGCCGGGGCGGGCGGCGAAGCGCTCGACGATGCCGAAGCGCGGCGGCTGGCGGTTGAGTCGGACGATTCGGTGCTGGTGCGGGCGCCGGCGGGCTCGGGAAAAACCGAGCTGCTGGTGCGGCGCTTTTTGCGCCTGCTGGCCACCGTGGAAGAGCCGGAACAGGTAGTGGCGCTGACGTTTTCGCGCAAGGCCGCCGCCGAAATGCACCAGCGTCTGCTGCAGGCGCTGGCGAGCGCCCATGGCGACGAGCCCCGGACGCCGCACGAGCGGCGGCGATGGGAGCTGGCGCGCTCGGTTCTGGAGCAGGGCGGCAGACGGGGGTGGGGCCTGGAGCAGTCGCCCCGCCGGCTGCGCGTGCTCACGCTCGACGCGCTGGCGCTGCAACTGGTCGGCCGCATGCCGTGGACCGCCCGCGCCTCGAGCGCCCTGCAGCCGGCCGACGCGGCGGCGCCGCTCTATCGCGC
>JBOGKJ010000202.1:0-6802 GCA_050745565.1 Terriglobales bacterium
GCCGTGCCCGCACGGCAGCGCGAAACTCGATGACCCCCAAGGTGGAGAGCGCCAGACGCGTCCCGGGCAGGTTCGCCACCCGCGACATGGCCGGCGACCCCGCCTCCTGGAAGTACAGTTTAAGCAGCGCGCTGCTGTCGAGAAAATATAGCGCCAATCAGTAGCCTTCGTCGCGCATCCGCCGCAGAGTTTCAGACATGGGCTCGCCCTGAATCGGCACGGGCGTCCAGCCGAATCCCTGGTGCGCCCCCAACCCTAACATCCGCTGCACGTCCGGGTTGCCGCGATTCACGCGAATAGCGGTCGTGGGAAAAGCTGGGTTGCGGGGATTAGCGAGCTTGTCGGCGGTAATCCAACGCTGGCTGATGGCCTCTCTGAGCCAGTGGTGGCGTTGGGCGCTGTCTTGGGCCCAACCATACTCGGTCTTGGGCAGGAAGGTGTCGCGAAACCATTTCAGCGCAACGAAGGAGTGGTCGGGATTGCGCTCCGCCTTCTGCAGCGCTAGTAACAATTCCTCGGCCGGCAAAGTTGAGGCCTCGGCGAGATTAACTTGGCCCCCCAGCTGCGGCCTGGCACTGCCCATTGCGTCCTCCGCCACTTGCTCGAAACGGATCACGACGGTATCGCTGGCATCGAAGTTCGCGGCGCTAGCGTTGCCCTTCTTCTTACGCCCCTTCTGGCTACGGATTTCGGCAACCACGCGAACCTGCTTTGACGGCAGCAGCTCCGGATTGAGATTCAGCAGTTCGGCGTAGGCCGCTGCGCATTCGTTGAGTGTTTTAAACATCTGCTCTCCTTTAGGTCTATAACGGCCTGTTTTCCAAGGCATTATATTTATAGCATAAGAACTGGCTCGCTGTCAACCATCAAATGGTGCCATGTTAAAATCGAGCTTTCGTGGGCGTGTAGCTCAGCTGGGAGAGCGCCGCGTTCGCAACGCGGAGGCCAGGAGTTCGATCCTCCTCACGTCCACCAGAAGAAGAAGAAGTTGCTAGTTGCTAGTTGTTAGTTGCAAGTTAAGGCTCGGATGCGGCGCGGGCCTAGGCATCCCCGCGATCCGGTGCGTTTGCAGCGGCCATGGCGGTTAAAATCATCAGCTTTACGGGTTTGGGGCTGCTGGTGACGGGCAGCGTGGTGGGACTGATGCCATTGTTGCCGGCGGTGCCGGCGTCGGGGGCGGCCATGCGGGGGCGACCCGATTGGCCGATTGGCGCGAGCGGGTTGGTTGTGGCGGGGCTGATACTGCTGCTTTGGCAGCGGTGGCGGGGCGCCGGACGGGACGCATCGTAGCGGGAGTGGAGTTCCCTTTTGAGCGCATCATTCTGATCGTGCTGGACAGCGTGGGCATAGGCGCCATGCCCGATGCCGCGCGGTTTGGCCCCTGCGATGCGGCCAGCGATACGCTGGGACACGTGCTGGAGCGGCACCCGACGGCGCTGCCGACGCTGGAGGCGCTGGGCCTGGCGAATATCCGTCCGTTCGCCGGGCTCAGCGCCGCCCGAGCGCCTCTGGCCAGCTACGGGCGCTGCGGGCTGCGCTCGGAGGGCAAGGACACGACCACGGGGCACTGGGAAATGGCGGGCATTGTGCTCGACCCCGGGTTTCCGGTGTTTCCCGACGGGTTTCCGCGCGAGTTGATCAAAGCCTTCGAGCAGCGCATCGGGCGCAAGGTGCTGGGCAATGTCGCCGCCAGCGGGACCGCGATCATCGAGCGGCTGGGCGGGGAACATCTGCGCAGCGGCAGCCCGATCGTGTACACCTCGGCCGACAGCGTGTTGCAAGTGGCCGCGCACGAACAGCGGGTTGCGGTGAGCGAACTTTACCGCTGGTGCACAATCGCACGCGAGCTGTGCGACGGGCCGTGGCGCGTGGGGCGGGTCATCGCGCGGCCGTTCGTGGGCGCGGCCGCCACCGGCTTCACGCGCACGCGCAACCGGCACGACTACGCCCTGCCGCCGCCGCCGGGCATGCTGCTCGATCAGTTGGCCGCGGGCGGGGTCGCGGTGCATGCGGTGGGGAAGATCCGGGACATTTTTCTCGGGCGGGGGATCAGCAGCCACGCGCCGATGAGCTCGAACCGCGACGGGCTGGAAAAGACGCTGGCGGCGCTCGCGGCGCATCGCTCGGGGTTGATTTTCGTCAATCTGGTGGACTTCGACATGCTCTACGGGCACCGCAACGACGCCGGCGGCTATGCCGCCGCGCTGGCCGAGTGCGACCGCTACCTGGGACGCATGGTGGCGGCGCTGGGTGCGCGCGACCTGCTGGTGCTGACCGCCGACCACGGTTGCGATCCCACCACCGCTTCCACCGACCACTCGCGCGAGTACGTGCCGCTGCTGGCGTATGCGCCCGCGGCCGCCGCCACCGGCCTCGGCACCCGCCGATCGCTCGCCGACGTGGGCCAAACCATCGCCGAAAATTTCGGGCTGGCGCTCCACGCCGGCGCGTCATTTCTGGGCGCGCTCAGCGGGCGATCAGCGGATTCCGCACCCGCAGCGCGGGCATGCGGCTGAAGTCACGGTCGGCCGTCCAGAGCTCCTCGACGCCGTGCTCGAGGCAAATGGCGGCGATGCGCGCGTCATGCACCTTGGGCCCGCTCAAGTGACCCGCGGCAACTAACTCACCTAGCCGTCCCCAGTGTCCCGGAGCCTCGCTCAGCAGGCGCAGCGAGGGCGACTCCATCCAGGTATCGACCTGTCGAACGGCGGTCTCGACTGAATTGGCAAATCTATAGGTTTGACGATTCGTGACCACCGCAATAAATTCATGAACGCATGGCCAAGGTATGGCCCACCCCGCCGGATGTGCCACCAAGGCGCGGACCGCGTCCGCGGCGGCCGCGTGAAAGGGCGAATCCGTCCGGTGCGCGTACACCAGAATGTTGGTGTCAACCGCGATCATCGGTGGGCTCGGGATTGCCGCCCCGGCCTTCGTAGATGATGTCCATAATCTCGTCCCAGGTGAAATCTTTGACCATGCCGCCGTGGCCCCAGGAGGCATCGCGGAGCTTAAACGGTGGCTTCGGTTCCCGATCGCGCTCGATCACGGTGCGCAGTCCGTTTTCAATCAGCGTTCGGAGCGTAACCTTGTCCCGGACGGCAATGGCCTTGGCCTCGTCCAGCAGCGCGTCGGCAATTTCGACCGTCGTCTTCATTGACCCATACTACCATATCTGGCGGTATGGGTGGATGGGCGCGATGCCGGCGTGGCGGAAGCCGCGCGCTGGCTTCAGCCGTTAGCCGGTAGCCATTAGCCGTTAGGAACGCGCGGCACGACGAACGGGTGGAGGAACTTTAGCGTCTGCCGCATTTGGCCTTCGGCGCTAGGGGTAGGCAGTGAGGCTAGCGACCTCGCGCCGCGGCGGGGCGTTTGGGTAAGCTCAACAGATTGGCGAAGATACGGTAGGCGCCGGGGACGCCGGCGGCAAGCTGGCGGTAGAGGGCGAGGCCTTCGTAGACGTAGACGCCGCGGCCGTAGGTGGCATAGAGCAGGCCGCCTTCCTGGGGCTTCTGTTGCGGGTCATGCATTTCGACGAGCGGGGTGTACTGCGGCGCCCAGGAGGCCATGAAGCCGTGGCCGCGCTCCTCGACCCAATCCTGGAAATCGGCGGGGGTGATGGGGTTGGGCCAGCTCAACACGGGATTGGCGGGCGCGAGAATTTGAACTGGCGAGTGCTCGTCCACAACGGTCGAGCCATTGCCGCCGAGCTGATAGGGATAGGGGCCGAAGTCGTGGTCAAACTCGCTGGTCTGAAACTGGACGATCAGTACGCCGCCGTTGTGGACGTAATCGAGCAGGCGGGCATTGTGGCTGCGCAGCGCGGGGCGCGCGGCATAGGCGCGGATGCCGAGCACGATGACGCTGTAGGGGGCGAGGTTGCCGGTGGCGAGGTCGGCGGCGCTAAGCAGGTGCACGTCGTTGACGCCGAGGTCGGCGAGTGCCTGGGGGACACTGTCGCCGGTGCCGGTGACATAACCCACGCTGATGGCGGGCGCCACGCGGACGTGCACCCCGCGCGTGGTGTAGGTGGCGGGCGCGTAGAGGTTGTAAGGACGGAGGCTGGCATAGCCGGCGGTGTGATAGCCCTGCTCGTACTGGCGGCCGCCATAGGAGGCGACGGCGGTGATGGAGTAGCGCTCGGCGGTCACCTCGCCGGGGTCGAGGGTGAAGGTGATGGGCTGGTCGGCGCCATCGCGCTGGAGGGCGAAGGAGGCGGTCCGGGGCTCGGCGCGCCAGCCGGCGGGGAGGCGCAACTGGAGGGTGCCGGAGGCGGGTCCTTTGACGTTGCTGTGCACGGTGACGGTGAGGTGCAGCGAGCGCGCGGGGAGCGGGATGATGCCGACGGTCGGGGTGATGGAGACGGCAATGGCCGGGGCCACGACCAGCGGATTTTCCACCAGGCCGGAGTTGCCGCTGCGCGCCACGGTCTCGACGACCTGGGCCATTTCGACCGGCACGCCCTGGTAGTGCAGTTGGGCCCAGGCGGCGAGAGGATAGGGCGAGGTGGGAAGGCCGAGGTATTGCGGGTCGAGGATGTTGTAGTAGGGCTGCTCAGTGTTGGGGCGCGAATAATAAGGCTGGGTGAAGGGGGCGTTGTTGGCGACGGTGACGCGGAAGCGGATGATGCGGGCGGCGTTGCCGGCGACTTGGGCGGGCGACTCGGCGGCCAACGGGGCGTACGCCCAGGCGGGCTGGCCAGCGGGGTTAGCGAGGGTGACGGAGTCGAGCTCGACGGGCTCGGCGCTGGGGTTGGCGAAATGAGTTTCGACCTCGAAGCGCTGGCCGGGGATGGCGACCTGGAAGCTGGGGGCGGGGCCGCCGCGTCCGCCGCGTCCGTTGCCGGCGACGCGGGCGGAGAAGGCAAGGCCGAGGGCTTCGCAGATGGCGTCGTTGAACTGTGCCTGCTTGATTTGGAGTTCGTGGGTGATGTTGAACTTGGCGTCGGGCGGCAGGCTGGATGCGGCCACTTGGGTGAGCAACTCGTTGGTGGCGGCGAGGCCGCGCGCCAGCAGTGGGGCGATTTTGTCGGGAGCGGCGGGTTGAAACTGCGCGATGGCCTGGGCGACGGTTTGGCTGAGTTGCACGAGGCTGGTGCGGAGGGCCGCGGTGGCGGCATTGTCCTGGGGCGCGAGGGCGGCGATGCCCGGGAGCGAGGTGTCAATGCCGTCGAAAAATGAATGCTCCGTCGCGCCCGTCGGCACACGGCTGGCATAGAGGTGATAGGGGGTGCTGGAAGGGCCGAGATCGGGGACGGCGATGCCGGCCAACTGCGTCTTTTGCTCAGACAGGCCCTGGCGTGCGACCTGCAGGTAGCTGGCGCCGAGCACCGGATCATAGCCACCCTCGTCGGCGTGGAGCGTCACCGAGGGCGGGCCCTCAATCCATTGCTGGTGGACGTAATCGAAGATGCGGCCGGGGGTGTAGACCTGGCTGGCGGAGTCGTAGATGCCGCGCGGGGTGAACGCGCGCACCGGATCGCGCGCATAGACCTTGAGCGGCCTCCAGGGGCGGAGGCCGGCGGCGATCTGATCGGGGAACTGTTTGGGGTCGGCGGCGGCGTTGAACACCTCCTGCGCCATTTCACCGGCGACCGCGTGGTTGCCATGGCCGTCGCTGGGGCCGCCGACGAAAACCGAGGTGATCACCAGTGGTCGCACCTTGCGGACGATGCGGACGGCATCGCCGAGCACGCGCTCGTGGCCCCACTGGGCCAGAGTCTCCTCTTTGGTTTTGGAAAAGCCGAAGTCCACGACGCGGGTGAAGTACTGCTGGACGCCGTAGTAGCGGTCCGAGGCCAGCAGTTCCTGGGTGCGCACCAAGCCGAGCGCGTCGTAGAAATCGTCGGACATGAGGTTCTGGCCGCCTTCGCCGCGATTGAGGGTCAGCAGCGCGACGCGGGCGCCCTGGCCGCGGGAGAAGGCGGTGAGCAGGCCGCCATCCTCATCGTCGGGGTGGGCGGTGACCATCAGGACGCTGGCGCGCGTGCGCAGCTTCATCAGGCTCTGCCAGACGGCGGCGGCGCCGCGGTCCATGGGCAACTGCCGGGCGGCGACCACCGGCTGCAGCGCGACCTGCCGGGGCGGCGGCGCCTGCGCTGCCAAGCCGAGGGTGAGGATCAACCCGAGCGGGGGAAGCCATAATAAGCGTGGCATTCAATCTCCAGGGAACGTTTTATGCTAGCAAAACCCCACGCCCGGTGGGGCGAGGCGGCGGGGGAGCGGCTTTACAGCCCGCGCCGGGCAGGGGATAATGGAGGTTCCCCGCTTTCCGGGAACCTCTCAGCAGGAGCTTTTTCCTTCATGGCAATGTCGGCCAACCAGATGCGTCCGGGCATGGTCATTATTCATAATGACGAACTCTTCAGCGTGTTCAGCATCACCCACCGCACGCCCGGCAACCTGCGCGCCTTCGTCCAGGCCAAAATCCGCAACCTGCGCACCGGCGGCATGATCGAACACCGGTTCCGCTCCGAGGACCGGGTGGAGCGCGCCACGCTCGACGAAGCCGAGATGGAGTTCCTGTACCGCGACGGCGACGCGTTTTACTTCATGAACACCGAGAACTACGAGCAAACGCACCTGAACGCGGACACGCTCGGCGACGCGGTGCACTACCTGATTGCGAATTCGCGGATCAAGGTCGAGTTTTACGATGGCAAGCCGGTGTCGGTGGAACTGCCGCAAACCATGGACCTGGTGGTGCGCGATACCGAGCCGGGGCTGAAGGGCGCATCCGTCAGCAACGTGACCAAGGCGGCGACGCTCGAGACCGGGCTGGTGGTTCAGGTGCCGCCGTTCAT
>JBOGKJ010000203.1:0-1671 GCA_050745565.1 Terriglobales bacterium
GCAGGCGCCGGCCGCGCCGGCGGTCACCGAATTCGACGCCGCCACGCTTAAAATTTCCGCGCCGCCCGGGAGCCCCGGCCGGTTGCGCATGCTCGGCTTCCGCGCCGATCCGCAGCATCTGGCATGCGCCAACGTGACGCTCGCGCAGATGTTGGGACGTGCCTATAACCTCGAGCCCGGCCAGATCCAGGGGCCGGCGTGGATTCGCCGCAACCGGTATGTGGTCACAGCCGAGACAGCCATGCCGGTCAGCAAGCAACGGATGTACGCGCTGCTGCAGCCTTATCTTACCCGCGAGTTTCACCTGAGCCTGCGAAACAGCAGCGAGCTTCAGCCCGTCTTCGCGCTGGTGGTTGCCGGGGGCGGAAGCAAGCTTAAGCCGGCAAGCGGCGGAGCCGAACAACGAGAGATGCTCTCAGTCCAGATCAACCCCGAGCACCGGACCATGCGCCTCCATGGCCAGGCGGACATGGCGCTGCTGGCGGATCGCCTCGGCGCCGGGCAGGGCCGGCCGGTCGTGGACATGACCGGCCTGGAAGGACTTTATGCGGTGGACCTGACCTATGCACTGCCGCAACGCGCGCTGGGCCCGGCCCTGGCCGCCAAGTTGGGCGTGACGCCTAACCCAGGCGAAGCATCCCCGCCCGCCGCGTCGCTCGCTTCCGCGCTGCAGAGACAGTTGGGCCTAACGCTGGAGGCACGCAACGCGCCGCGGGAAATGTTGGTCGTGGAGCAGGCCACGGAGCCCAAGTCATGAACCCGACGCTGGTGCTCAATCATCTGTGGCAGTCCACGGCGTTTCTGGCCGCGGCGGCCGTGGTCGTCTGGGCGTTGCGCGGGCGCGCGGCGCGGGTGCGGTTTTGGGTATGGATGGCGGCGTCGCTGAAGTTTCTGGTGCCGTTTGGCGCGCTGGCGGCACTGGGCGGATGGCTGGGCGCGCTGGCGCCGGCGGGCGCGGGTGCGGCGGCGGTTTCGGCCGCGCCGGCGCTGGCCAAGGCCGCAGCGCAACTGCAGGTTTGGATCGAACCGGCGCCGGCCGCGGCTGCGACGGCCGCCGCCGGCCTGTCGCTCTGGTGGCTGGCGGCGGGCGTAGTCTGGGCGCTGGGCGCGATGCTGCTGGCGCTGCGCTGGTGGCGCAGTTGGCGGCGCCTGGCGGCGATGGCGCGCCAGGCCGAGCCGGCCAAGCT
This sequence comes from Terriglobales bacterium, assembly GCA_050745565.1. Taxonomy (GTDB): domain Bacteria; phylum Acidobacteriota; class Terriglobia; order Terriglobales; family SCQP01; genus SCQP01. The sequence continues at coordinate 1,188 of JBOGKJ010000203.1, forward strand.
GGCGGGCGCCGCGGTGCTGCTGACCGGCGCCGGGATCGAGCCGGGCGTGGTGGGTATCCTGCGGCCGCGCATCCTGCTGCCGCGCGATCTGCCGCAGCGGCTCGAACCGCCTCAACTTGTGGCCGTCATGGCGCACGAGCACTGCCACATCGCCCGGCGCGACAATCTCTGGTCGGCGCTGCACATGGTGGTCGAGTGCCTGTTCTGGTTTCATCCGCTGGTGTGGTGGCTGGGGGCGCGGCTGGTGGCCGAGCGCGAGCGCGCCTGCGATGAGGCCGTGCTGACCTCGGGCTGCGACCGCGCCGCCTACGCCGGCGGCATGGTTGCCGTCTGCCGCTTCTATCTCGAATCGCCGCTCGCCTGCACCGCCGGCATCTCCGGCGGCGGGCTGCGTGCGCGCGTGGCGCGCGTACTCGACGGCCACTGGGGCCGCAAGCTCAGCCGGACGCAGCAGACTCTGCTGGCGACGCTCGCGGCGCTGGCC